>NZ_JBWPWW010000006.1:0-180424 GCF_056590795.1 Prevotella sp. C0026C3
ACAAAAAGGGCTGAAATCCAAATACGGATTTTAGCCCTTAACTTTTATATGTGGAAAAGGTTTACCGGACAGTAATATAAAATAATATATAAAACACTTGGGAATAAGAAGAAAATTGCTATTTTTGCACGCAAAATTGTTAACGATAAAAACGCAAATAATATGTATTGGACACTTGAATTAGCTTCCAAGTTGGAGGATGCACCTTGGCCAGCAACAAAAGACGAATTGATTGATTATGCGATTCGTTCCGGTGCGCCACTAGAGGTATTAGAGAACTTGCAGGAGATTGAGGATGAAGGTGACGTCTATGAAAGCATAGAAGACCTTTGGCCTGATTATCCTTCCAAGGACGACTTCTTGTGGAATGATGATGAATATTAACTGACTGTAGATAAGGTCGACTGAGTTTAATCAGTCGGCCTTTTTAGTTTTATTCTTACAATAATAATAAGGTATCTGCGTTATAGAATCGTGCAAAAACGGTTCTACATCATATTATTTACTTTTCTTTCCATGACTCAATGGGGCATGGCACAGTATGATGTGTCATTCAGTCACTATTTTGATATGGAGCCATCGTTCAACTCAGCAGCAGTAGGTAAACAATCTAAGCTAAATATTACAGCTACTTATGCACTTAATATGGTTGGCTATGAACATAATCCACGTACATTATATGCTGCCGCCGATATTCCTTTTTATTGGGCACGTAATTATCATGGAGCCGGTATTCAGTTTATGAGCGACCAACTAGGTCTGTTTACCCATCAAAGATTAGGGCTTCAGTATGCCTATCGACATCATCTATTTGGAGGAAATTTGGCTATCGGTGCACAAGTTGGTATGCTAAGTGAGAAGTTTGAAGGGAGTAAACTAGATATTGAAGACACTAATGATCCTGCTTTCGCAAAGACTGATGTGAATGGCAATGGACTAGACATAGGAACGGGTGCGTACTATGAACATGGAATTTGGTACGCCGGAATATCCGTTTTGCATCTTAATGCGGCAACCATCAATCTAGGAACGACAAATGAATTAAAGATAGATCCAACCTTTTATTTGACAGCTGGATACAATATTCAATTCAGGAATCCGTTTCTAATGATGAAGTTATCGGGCTTGATGCGTACAGATGGAACAGCTTATCGAGGCGATGTTTCAAGTCGGTTGGTTTATATGAATCATGAAAAGATGATGTATGGTGGTCTATCTTATAGTCCAACAAACTCTGTAACATTCCTACTGGGTGGCACTTTCCATGGCTTTGTGGTGGGATATAGTTACGAACTTTATACATCGGCCATTCAGCTCGGAAATGGTAGTCACGAACTTTTCGTGGGTTATCAAATAGACATCAATCTTGTTAAGAAAGGTAAGAATAAACATCAAAGCGTAAGAATCTTATAAGTAGATATGAAAATGAAGAATATAACCATCTCCTTTTGCATTGCGATAACAGCATTGACAGCCACCGGATGTTTCAGTGGAAAGAGTATGTCGTCGGGAGGCAGAGGCGGAGAAGTGGTTGGAGTAGGCGGACGTGCCTTCAACGAACCTACCCCTTATGGTATGGTGAAAGTGGAAAGAGGCTTCCTTCACATGGGAATAGATAAGCAGGACAGTCTGTGGGGGAAACAAACACCAGTGAAAGATATTTCTGTTGATGGCTTCTGGATGGATGAGACCGAAGTTACCAATTCTGAATATAAGCAGTTTGTGATGTGGGTACGCGATAGTATCCTTCGCACACGTTTGGCTGATCCTGCTTATGCCGGCGACGAAAGCTATATGATTACAGAGGATAAGGATGGCAATCCCATCACTCCACGTGTCAATTGGAAGAAGCCGCTGCCTCGTAAACCGAATGAGGATGAGCAACGAGCTATCGAAAGTATGTACACCACAAATCTTGTGACAGGTGAGAAATTGCTCGATTGGCGTCAGATGAACTATCGTTATGAGATTTACGATTATACAACAGCGGCCTTGCGTCGTAATAGGATTCGTCCGCAAGAGCGTAATTATAATACCGATGTAGACATCAATCCTAATGAAGTGGTCATGATTTCCAAGGATACCGCTTATGTGGATGATGAAGGGAATATCATCTCTCGTACCATTGACCGCCCACGTACCAATGATTGGGACTTCCTGAATACCTATATAGTGAACATCTATCCCGATACCACTTGCTGGGTAAATGATTTCAAGAACTCTGATAATGAGATGTATTTACGCTATTATTTCAGCAATCCTGCATATAACGACTATCCAGTAGTAGGTGTTACATGGGAACAAGCCAATGCCTTCTGTGCTTGGCGTACCGATTATTTGTTGAAAGGTATAGGCGGTGAAGCTCGCTATATACAGCGTTATCGCTTGCCTACAGAAGCCGAATGGGAATATGCTGCACGTGGCAAAGAGGGTAATGAATTCCCTTGGGACAATCAGGATATGAAGAATGGAAAGGGATGTTTCTATGCAAACTTCAAACCGGATAGGGGAAATTATACCGAAGATGGCAACCTCATAACAAGTAAAGTGAGAGCTTATGGCTCAAATAGCAATGGACTCTACGATATGGCAGGTAATGTAGCCGAGTGGACCAGCACCGTATATACTGAGTCTGGTGTCGATGTTATGAACGACCTCAATCCTCAATTGTCTTATAATGCAGCTCCTGAAGATCCCTATCGCTTGAAGAAAAAGAGTGTGAGAGGTGGCTCGTGGAAAGATCCGGAGAGTTTTATCCGCAGTGCATGGCGCACTTGGGAGTATCAGAATCATCCACGTTCGTATATCGGATTCCGCTGTGTACGCAGCCTTGCCAATTCAACGACTAAAAAGAGTAAAAGATAATGTCACATTATAGTAAATTCAATATCATCTATCGTCTGCAGAAGTGGATGGATAGCGTGCCCGGCCAGACGTTCTTGAACTATGCTTATAGTTGGGGAGCTGCCATTGTGATTTTGGGAACTTTATTTAAGTTGACTCATTTACCCGGTGCCAATCTCATGTTGTTTCTCGGTATGGGAACCGAGGTCTTCGTCTTCTTTCTTTCCGCTTTCGATCGCCCATTTGACAAAACGGCCGCTGGTAGAGACATACCTGTGCATGTGACAGAGGAATATTTGGAGGGTATTGTAACGGCAGAGGATACTCAGTCGCCTACCCAGTCTCCTACTTATACCCCTCAACCGACTGTCGCGCCTGTTGTCGAATCGGCAGTTGTTGCTCCTGTGGTTCAGACGGTAGCTGCAAATCCGGAACTAGAAATAGCTCAAAGTAACTATGTAGACGAGTTGAAGAAATTGACAGAGGTGTTAAGTAAGGTTGGTGAACAAAGTACTCGACTCACTCGTGACAGCGAAGAGATGGAGAATCTCAATCGTACGCTTACCGGAATTGCTAAAGTATATGAGATGCAATTGAAGAGTGCCAGCCAACAAATAGGAACTATTGACCAAATCAACGAGCAAAGCAGATTGATGGCTCAGCACATCGAACAGCTCAACAAGATTTATACTCGTATGATAGAGGCCATGACCGTGAACATGCGTGCCGCAGCTCCGGGCTCCATCTCCAGCGGTCAAACGCTCTAGTTATCAATCTTCTTAGTCTAATTATAGAAATGGCAATCAAGAAAAGACCGGTATCTCCACGTCAAAAGATGATCAACCTCATGTATGTGGTGTTGATGGCTTTGCTGGCTTTAAATGTGTCTACCGAAGTGCTGAATGGTTTTTCCATTGTAGAAGAAAGCCTAGACCGCACCACTCGCAATTCCACCAAGGAGAATACGGCATTGTATGAAGACTTTGCCAATCAAGCCAAGAATAATCCTGAGAAGTTGCAGGCATGGTTTGCCAAGGCTACGCAGGTAAGAGAGATGAGCGACTCGCTTTATAATTTTGCTCAAGAGTTGAAGGAAGCCATCGTACGCGAGGCCGATGGGAAGGATGCCGATTTGCGGAATATAGAGAATAAAGAAGATTTAGAGGCCGCTAGCTTGGTGATGTTATCGCCCGGTACTGGCCGTGGGAAACAGCTTTTCAATTCTATCAACGTTTACCGTGGGCGCATTTTGAAGCTCGTCTCCGATTCTGTTCAGCGTCAGCTCATTGCCAGCAATCTCTCAACTGCTTTACCTCGAAAGGCTTATGCGATGGGGAAAAATTGGCAAGAGTATATGTTCGAGAATATGCCAGTGGCTGCAGCCGTCACTCTCCTGTCTAAGTTACAGAACGATGTGCGCTATGCCGAGGGCGAAGTGTTGCATACGTTAATCTCTAATGTAGACCTCAAAGACTTCCGGGTAAACAAACTTGAGGCATACGTTGTTCCCGAATCCAAGACCGTTATCAGTGGAGATATGTTCTCCGCTCGTATTGTAATGGCTGCTGTAGATACTTTACAGCAACCTGAAATCTATGTTGGTGGACAGCGTATATCCGGAAACACTTACCAATTTACGGCCGGTGGAGTAGGCGAACATAGTTTCTCAGGTTATATTGCAATGCGCAATGGACGTGGTGATGTTATCCGTAGAAACTTCTTACAGAAATATACAGTCGTAGGACCGAGTGCTACCGTGTCGGCCGACTTGATGAATGTGCTCTATGCCGGCTATGATAATCCCATCAGCATCAGTATTCCCAGTGTGCCATTGAATGCTGTTTCAGCTTCCATGTCGGGTGGTGGATTTCGTTCGATAGGCATGGGGCGTTATATAGCTCGCCCCACGACGATAGGACAAAAGGTCACTATTCAGGTATCTGCCACGCAAAATGGACGCTCTCGACAGATGGGTAGCTTCACATTCCAAGTTCGTAAATTGCCCGATCCGGCTGCTTATTTACAGATCGGTTCCGACCGTTTCCGTGGTGGTGCACTCTCTAAGGCTGCCCTTATAGCTTTGGATAATGTGAGTGCTGCCATAGACGATGGAATCCTTGATGTGCCCTTTCGTGTACAAAGTTTCGAGACTGTGTTCTATGATAATATGGGTAACGCCGTGCCGATGGCCTCTGAGGGAGCTTCGTTCTCTGCTCGTCAGCGCGATACATTCCGTAAACTTTCACGCAATCGTCGATTCTACATCAACCGTGTCACGGCTGTAGGTCCCGATGGTATCGTGCGTCGATTGCCGGCAAGCATGGAAATTATAGTTCGATAATCTTTTTGAAATAAAATATAAGACGATATGATAAGATATTTATTGATATTGGGATGTCTTCTTTTTACATTGCAGACAGTCGAAGCTCAGTCGCCTAAACGGCGAGCACAGCAACAGGAACAAGCCAAAAAGAAGTCTGAAAGTCCCACCTTGCGTTCCCAAATCTCTTTTCCAACTTCGGTAGGACCTCATGAGGATGTTGTTTGGCGTCGCGATGTTTACCGCCAACTCGATCTTACCCATCCTGCTAATGGTGGTCTTTATTATCCAGTAGAGCCCTCCGGTGGTCAGATGAACCTTTTTACCTATATCTTCAAGTTGTTCATGACCGGTAATATTCGTGCTTATGAATATCGACTGGATGGTAACGAAGTGTTCAATGATACCGCTGTGGTGAATCGAAAGGCTTTCTTAGACAATTATCATATCTATTATGAGCGTACCGACCGCGGTGTGCATATCGACGATAGCGATATTCCCTCTCGCGAGGTAAAGGCTTATTATATCAAGGAAGCTTCTTACTACGACCAAACTACAGCCACTTTTCATACCAAAGTTTTGGCACTATGTCCTGTCATGTTGGGCGACGACGATTTCAGTTTCACTCCATCTAAGTATCCACTATTTTGGGTGAAATATGATGACTTAGCTCCGTTCCTCAGCAAGCAGATGATGATGGCGAGCGACGTCAACAATGCCGCAACGATGAGTATAGATGATTTCTTTACTATGAATCAGTATCGTGGTAAGATTTATAAGACCAATAATATGCTCGGTCAGACATTGGCGCAGTACTGTGCTACAGATAATGCCATGAGTAAAGAACAGAAACGTATTGAACGTGAAATAGCAAGTTTTGAGCATCGTATGTGGGGTGACCAAACACGTAAAGACTCGTTAGACAGTATTGCCAAGCTAGACCAAAAGCAGATAAAAGTTGCTAAGAAGTCTAATCGGCGTACTCGTACCACGACGGTACGTATCAATCGACGTGCACGTGGTGTCAGTAAGGCGTCCTCCGGCTCGGCTACGGTTACCGTCAGACGAGAAAGACACTAGAGATAGTCGCTTCTCTGCCTTCTCTGTAGAGGAGTAGGGGCAAATACTATTTATCTCTATATGATAGAAAAAGTTGATGGGAGTTAAATAAAATGTAGCCATACATTTCGTTTAACTCCTTTTTGTTTGTCTACAAAATAATGCTAAATATGTGGCTCGTTATCGGAAAATAGCTATTTTTGTAATTGTGAGAGAGAAGAAAATCATGTATTATTCATTAAAAAGAAGAATTATCCTATGAAGAAATTATTATCTACAGCTATGTTGACCATAGCAATGCTTTTTTCTACCAATGCGCAAGCACAGGTAAAATTTGGTTTGGCCGGCGGTCTCAATGTCACCTCTATGTCGTTTAGCAAAGACGTTGTTCAGTCTTCCAACCAAGCCGGCTTCTATGTTGGTCCCACAGTCAAGTTTACACTGCCCCTTGTAGGGTTAGGAATTGATGCTGCTACTTTCTACGATCAGCGCTCAGCTGAGTTGAATGGTGAGAAGGTTAAAAAGCAGTCTATTAATATCCCAGTCAATTTGCGTTATAATATTGGTTTGGGTAATTTGGCAGGTCTTTATTTCTCAGCTGGTCCACAGTTTGGTTTTAATGTTGGCGACGATGAGTTTAAGTGGGCAGACAGCAAGGCTTACCAGAACACTTTTCAGATGAAGAAATCTAGTTTTAGTATTAATCTTGGTGCCGGTGTAGAGTTGTTGAAGCACCTAGAAGTAGGTTTCAAATACAATATTGTATGTGGAAAGAGCGGAGATATCAACGTGTTGGATGCAGCCGGAAAGGCTCTCAGCAATACATCTAAGGGACGTTACAATTCTTGGCAGGTTGGTTTGGCGTACTATTTCTAAATCAACATGATTAAGAATATCGTATTTGATTTCGGAGGGGTATTGGTGGATTGGAATCCTCATTACCTCTTCGATTCGTATTTAGGGAGTAATGATAAGGCCGATTGGTTCTTGTCGAATATCTGTACACACACTTGGATTCGCCAGATGGATGCAGGTAAGACCTTTGATAAGGGAGTAGAAGAGTTGGCTGCACAGTATCCTGATTGGGCTGATGCTATCTACACTTATCGGAATCGTTGGCGTGAGATGATTAGCGGATTGATTCCGGGCATGGAAGACTATGTCAAGCAATTGAAGCATGAAGGCTACCATGTATATGGCTTGTCTAATTGGGTGAAGGAGACCTTCGACATTGTAGAGCACGAGTTTTCTGTGTTCCAAGAATTAGAGGGGATGGTTATCTCCGGTCGTGAGGGAGTCATCAAGCCATTTCCTGAGATTTATCAACTTTTGTTGACGCGCTATCAGCTTAAAGCCGATGAGTGCGTGTTTATCGATGACGTGCTTGAAAATGTAGAAGGGGCTCGTGCCGTCGGTATGCAGGGCATCCTGTTCCGTGGATTGGACGATTTGAAGAAAGAAATTAATAATCTGATATGATTAAATCTTTATTTGTTTTGGCTGGTATATTGACTACATTTGCAGTGAGAGCCCAGTCGCTGCAAGAACAGCGAACGCAAGACGAGGTACTTAGTCGGCTAGAGGTTTTTGACATAAAGACCGGTACCCATCGCGTGATTCATGAATTTCCTTACCGTATAGAGATGCCTAATTGGAGTCCGGATGGTAAGTGGATAGGCTATAATTCTCATGGCCGGCTTTATAGAGTGTCGGCATTTGCCTAATTTCAATGTGGTTTTGCGTCTTATGCAGAGTGATGGTAAGAACGACCGAACAATAGTGGAGCTGTTTGGAGGGCAAGGTACTATCAACGTCAACTCTTGGTCGCCCGATTCAGAGAAGTTCGCTTATGTGAGCTATGAGTTGAAATAAGGTGTTGGAGTGGGAACATTGCCAAATCTTTATACTTGAATATCAATACGGGAAGAGCTTGATGATGTTCTATTGATGGCTTTTTTCTTTGAAAGAGGGGCAGCTAGAGGTTACTGCCGAGGCGTGGCAAAGTATCTGTCTCGGCTTTGCAGCGATGCAGAAAGGGTTAGGCAGTAATACTGATTAAGCCCTGCAACATTGTAAGTTTTTAGAGTTTTTGTGTCTCTTGATTGTTGAATGAAAACTCTTGTCGACTAGATACAAAACAAATAGCGACTTTCTTCATATAGAAGAAAGCCACTATTTACATCTTTAATCGTTAAGACTGTGTGCCTTATGGAAGTGTGATAGCTTCGTTAGGGCAAACGCTAGCGCATGTACCGCACTCTGTGCAAGCATCAGCGTCGATTTTGTAGATATCGCCTTCAGAGATAGCTCCTACCGGACATTCGTCAATACATGTACCGCAAGCAATGCAGTCGTTTCCAATTACGTAAGCCATAATGTTTTGTTTTTATATTTAATAATGTTTTTGTATACTATCTATATGTAATAGGATACCTATATTTTGTTTTCGCAAAGGTAGTATTTAATTTTGATATACCTATAAATAGGTATTCACTTTTTTTCTTATTTAAACGAAGTCTTAATTGGATTTTGAGCCTGTGAGTTTGTTAGCTTATGAGGTTTTGGTATTATTTGTGAGCGAGTAAAAACCATATTTATAAGCATTTTCTTGCCTGTGTCGGCATAAAATACTAACTTTATTGCCGAATTAAGGGCATAATCATGCCGATAAAGGAGAAAAGATATGGAGTATATATCTGTTAAAGCATTTGCAGAGACACACGGGATAGCCGAACGAACAGTGCGTAATTATTGTGCCGGGGGCAAGATCCCGGGTGCATTTCTGACGGGAAAGAGTTGGAATGTGCCGGCAGATGCTGCCTTGCCTAAAAGGAAAAACGCGCGTAAACAGGCGAATATGCTTTTGGAAGTATTAAGGGAGCAAAAGCATATTGGAATGAAAGGTGGAATTTATCATCGTACTCAGATAGATTTAACCTATAATTCCAATTATATAGAGGGAAGTAGGTTGACCCATGAACAAACACGCTATATCTTTGAAACCAGTACTATCGGTATAACAGAAAGTAGTGTGCGTGTTGATGATATTCTAGAAACTGTCAATCATTTTCATTGTATAGACATGATAATTGACCATGCCAATGATAAACTTTCAGAACATTTTATTAAACTTTTGCATGGACAACTAAAGGGGCAAACTACAGATAGCCGAAAGGAATGGTTTAATGTGGGCGATTATAAGCAACTGCCAAACGAAGTAGGTGGTATGGAAACCTGTCCACCAGAAGAGGTTCATAACCAGATGAAAGCTCTCTTAGGCGAATATAACAAACAGACAATTCATACTATAGAGGAGATAATCGATTTCCACCAACGTTTTGAAATGATTCATCCTTTTCAGGATGGTAATGGACGTGTAGGCAGACTTATCATGTTTAAAGAGTGTTTGGCTTCTTCCATCGTTCCTTTCATCATTACCGATGAACTCAAGATGTTCTATTATAGAGGGTTGCATCACTGGACAACAATACGTGGATATTTGTTGGATACATGTCTTTCGGCACAAGATAATTATAAATCTATACTCGATTATTTTAGAATAAAATATTGAAGAAACGGCATAAAATTCATATTGCTACCTCGTGTGATAGTGTTGAGTACTGTGTGTTGCCACAATAATTCAATAGGTATATCGTTTTGTAGAAAGATATGAAAAGAATTTGTCTCTATATATTAATAGGATGGATGGGCTTACAACAGGTCTGTGCTCAGCGGGTGGTGGAGAATCGTCCGTATACAGACCTGCGACCATTCCACTTTGGTGTGTTGGTAGGTACGCATTTACAAGATTTGGAGTTGACAAATGTTGGACCACAAACGATTATTCAGGAAGATGGAACAACGGTAGATGCCTTGATTACTTGCGATCAAGATAGGTGGGATGCCGGCTTTACTGTTGGAGTTTTGGGGGAATTAAGGTTGAGCGAACACTTCCAGTTTCGTGTAGCTCCTGCCATGTATTTTGGTTCTCATCATATTACTTTTCATCATTTTAAGGTTTTAGATGCTGCTGGACAACCTACTGAACAACAGCAGGAATTAAAGACCGCATATTTCTCTACAGCTTTTGACTTGATTTTTGCTGCCCCTCGTTCGGGAAATCATCGACCTTATTTGATGGTGGGATTGACACCAATGTTGAATCTGAGTCGCAAAGAGCAAGACTATTTAAAGCTAAAGAACACAGAAGTGTTTGCCGAAGTTGGTTTGGGATGTGACTTTTATCTGCCTTTCTTTAAGCTACGTCCGGAACTCAAGTTCCTCTATAGTCTGACAAACAGTTTGGATAAGAATCATGCTAGCGAACTCAAGGATAAGAATATGTTGCCTTACACGAATTCAGTAAATAAAGCACATAGTAAAATGATAGTACTGACGTTCTATTTTGAGTGAGGAGTTATATCGAATTAGGAATGAAGAATGACTAATGAGTAGTTGAATCCTTAGGATAAAATAAAAAGGACCATAATTGCTTATGGTCCTTTTTTATTGGAAGTAAATGGAAGTTAGAAGTGAGGAATTCATTGTGATTGCCTTAAAGATAATGAACATTTGTCCGTTATCTCCGCGAATAACTCCCGATTAATTTCTCCACTCTTTACTCATTAATGCTTTCTTCTATCGACTTCAATACGTAGTCGAGGATTTCCGGAGTGTGGCATTGTGAGATAAAATTGCCTTCAAATTGTGAAGGGCTCACATAGATGCCACGTTCCAACATACGATTAAAGTAGCGTGCAAAGCGTACTTGGTCGCTCTGTTTAGTATCTTTGAAGTTCTGTGGATTCTTCGTATTGAAGAAGAGGGTGAACATACTACCCACATGATTTAGGTAAATGTCCTTGCCTTCGATAATCTTCTCTAGACGAGTACAGAATTCATTGCTTCGTTTTTCTAGTTCCTCGTGGAATCCAGGAGCTGACAGTTGGGTAATGGTTTCAATGCCAGCTGCCATAGCTACAGGGTTGCCACTCAATGTTCCGGCTTGGTAAACGGGGCCATCGGGGGCTAGAACCTTCATGATATCGGCTCGACCACCAAAGGCAGCACAAGGGAATCCGCCACCGACAATCTTGCCGACAGTCGTCATATCGGGCTTGATACCGAAACGTTGTTGGGCACCGCCGAAGGCAAGACGGAATCCGGTAATCACTTCGTCGAAGATGAGTATGGCGCCATGTTGCTCCGTGACACGGCGAGTAGCTTCGATAAACTCACGTGTTGGAGGTACGACGCCCATGTTACAAGCTACGGGTTCGATGATCAACGCAGCTACCTTGTCGCCATTTTCTGCAAAGTATTGCTCCAAAGCCTCAGTATCATTATAAGGCAATACAACTGTGTACTTGGTAAAACCATCGGGAACACCAGCCGATGAAGCATTGCTAATGTTGGCAACGGCCGAGCCGGCAGACACCAATAGATGGTCGGCATGGCCATGGTAACATCCCTCGAACTTAACTAAAACATCGCGACCGGTGAAGCCACGGGCTACGCGAATAGCCGACATAGTAGCTTCTGTACCACTGTTAACGAAACGGAGGCGCTCCATAGAGGGGAATGCTTCGCGTACTTTCGTAGCCAATGTGGTCTCTGCCAGTGTCGGAATACCATAACTACTGCCACGCATGACGGCCTCGGCAGCTTTCTGACTGACGGTAGGGTTGTTATGACCGAGGATGAATACACCCCACGACATGCAGAAGTCAATGAAACGATTATCGTCAATGTCGGTGATGTAAGTTCCTTGTGCTTCTTTGACGAAGAGGGGAGTTGTCCCTACGGCTTTCAAAGCGCGTACGGGACTGTTTACTCCTCCGGGTATAACCTGCAATGCTTGTTGAAAGGCTGCAGCCGATTTAATTCTTTCGTTCATGCTGTCTCCTTATCTTTTAATTTCAAAACGATCGTTCCATTTTTCCATAAACTCTTTGGCATAGTATGAAATGATGTACTTGGCACCAGCGCGTTTGATGGCAATGAGGCTTTCAAATACAACACGTGGCTCGTCAAGATAGTTAAGTTTGGCAGCTGCCTTGAGCATACTATACTCTCCACTCACCTGATAAGCAACCATCGGAATATTCGGGAAACGCTCAACACCACGTGCAATCATGTCGAGATAAGGCATAGCGGGCTTTACCATTGTCCAGTCGGCACCTTCCTCAATGTCTGCAGCAATTTCTTCTAAACCTTGGTCGTGAGTGCGATAATCCATCTGGTATGACTTACGGTCGCCGAAAGAAGGAGCTGAGTCGGCTGCATCGCGGAACGGACCATAGAATGCTGACGCATATTTAGCGGAATAAGCCAATATACGACAAGTCTTGTTCAATCCTGTTTCATCCAGCTTCTTGCGCAGCGCTTCAATTTGTCCGTCCATCATAGACGATGGAGCAACGAAGTCGGCACCGGCTTTGGCATGTACGTAAGCCATTTGAGCTAATAGTGGTAAGGTAGAATCGTTCTCTACATTGTGGTCGTGGAGAAGTCCACAATGTCCATGACTTGTATATTCGCAGAGACATACATCGGTGATAACCATGACGCCGGTAACATTCTTTTTGATGGCTGTAGTGGCACGACAGACAAGGGCGTCGTCGGCATAAGCCAAACTACCACGCTCGTCTTTCAACTTATCTTCGATGACACCGAAGAGCAAAACCTTGTCAATACCTAGTGCTTTCACCTCTTTAATATCCTCAATGAGGGTATCGATAGAGAAGCGATAGACACCCGGCATGGTGGAAATCTCTTCCTTGATATTCTCTCCTTCGACAACGAAATAAGGATAGATGAAATCTTCTGCTTTCACTTCTACGTCGGCATATTTGTCGCGTGTGGCTTGGTCTTTGCGGTAAATTCTAAATCTTTTCATATCTTCTTTGGTTTAAATATTGTTCTGTAATGGCTCCGCGGGTGATATAAATCTTGTCAGGGGGCAAGCTTCCGTAGAGTTGTATGAAATGGTCGATGGTACTGGGTGATGTAAAGATGATGCTATCTATCTCTTCCAGATTGACCTTTATGGGACGGAGAGGCATCTTATTACGATAAGCAGTAATGGGATAGAAGGTAAAACCTAGCTCTTGTAGTCCCTTGGGGATAATGTCGAGTGCTCGTTCGGAGCGTGGACAAATGATTCTGCCTTGTGGCGGAAAAACTTTGAAGTGCTCAATGATACCGTAAGAATCGTCTTTTTCGGTTTGCTCAATGTGCGTTGCACCAGACTCTTGTAAGGTCTTGGTGGTTACTCTGCCGATGGAAACAATGCGTTGTTCACCCCATGTTGCTCGTATCTCTTGCATGGCTTCATACCAAAACCTCACTGCATATCGGCTCGTAAAAAGCAGTGTATCCGATATGGTGAGGCTTCGAATGGCTTCGTATAGCTCACTTCTGTCATCCAAGGCCACCAACTCGATGAGTGGGGTATGGATGTAATCGGGGTTCTGGCTGTGTGTTCCGGTGAAGAGTGTACGCATGAATTAATCGTTTATTTGGTCGAGAATACTCCCTTTGCTAAACAATTCCTTTAGATCGTCGCGGCCTTTCCGAGCTGTGATGGCTAATCTTCCTTGCATGGGGTGGGTGTCGAAGGGTAGTATTTCGGCTATTTCGTTTTCCATTCCGAGACGCTTCAAGGCGCAGGTGGCAACGATGACAGCGTCTATTTTTCCATCCCGAACTTGCTGTACGCGCTCTTCGATGCATCCTCGAATACCCACAATTTCTAAATCCGGACGCAGAGAAGTTAGTCCGGCTTTGCGTAATGGCGAACTTGTTCCGATACTACTGCCGGCAGGTAGTTCATTTAGTTTGAGATGATTGCGACTTACAAGAGAATCTGTTTTGTCGAAAGCCTCGTATAATGCAATGATTTCTAATTCCGGATTCAAATTGACCGGTAGATCTTTGGCGGAGTGAATAGCTATGTCTGCTTCCCCCGTAAGAATCAGTTGGTCGAGTCCGCGGGTAAACATGTCGTCCGGTGCAGCGCCATTAAGTAATGAAATCTGCATATTGTGGTCGCCATACGACTTCGTTAGAATCAGGTCATAGTCTATTTCGGGAAATCTATTGAAGATCTCTTTTACCTGCAGTTGAGAGAGTTTACTGCCACGTGCTACAACTTTGAGCTTGTTCATTTGATATATGCTTTTCTTCTTTCGAGGGTTTCGTATAGTTCGTCTATCTCTTCTTCGATAATCTTCTCGGCTTTTTTCACTTCGTCTTCTCGAATAGAAATATTCTTTTGCACCTTGCTTTCTACATCTCGTAAGTTGTAGAGAGTGACGTTGGGATTTTCTCCGATGGCCGGTGCTATATCGCGTGGAAAGGCTAAATCGATGGCCAACATACGTTGGTTAGGGTTGATATCCTCTTCATTGATGATAGTAGTATCTGCCGAAGTGGCACTGATAAGAATATCTGTGTCTTTGAGAAACTCGCGTTTATCGTCAAGTGCAAACACTTCAATGCCGAATTGGTCGGCCAAGCGGTGCGCTTTGTCAAGGGTACGATTGCCTAGAAAGACAAGGTGTGCACCCTTGTTTTGCAAAAACTTGATAATATCGCTAGTCAGTTTATTGACACCGATGATGGTAATGCGAGCATCTGTGAGGTCGATATGCTCATCCTCGATAATCTCAATGGCTGCGAGACTATGGCTTACAGCACCATGAGAAATCTCAGTTTCATTACGTACGCGCTTTCCTACTTGCAGGGCAAATTCAAAGAGTTTGTGCATTTCGGCAGGGAGTTTATGGTGAGTGCGGGCAGAGATGTAGGCATCTTTCACCTGTCCTTGTACGGCACGTTCGCCAACAATAGCCGATTCGAGTCCACTGACCACGCGGAAAAGGTGATTGGCTACGTCTGTAGGAATTTCTCCTTCACCATAATAGAGTTCCATTCGGTTGCATGTCTGTAAGAATACCGATGGTTGATTGTTTTGGTTTCGCTCCAACTTGAAAGTCTCTTCGCGGTCTTCGAGTGAAGTGTTTAAATGGTTGATTGATTTATATCCTATCATAATTTTTTGTATTCTGTTTATTGGTGGGCAGATAGAGCTTTCGCCCACGTAGCCACATACTTTAGATTTTCAAATGGAGTATCGGCCAATACGCCATGTCCAAGGTTGAAAATCCAAGCTCCATGCTTCTCAAAGAACTTCTCATATGTGCCAAGTACAGCCTGAATAGTGTCTAAATCGGCATAGAGTAAGCGTGGGTCTAGATTGCCTTGTAGACCAATAGAAGGATGAAGAAGCCGGCGGGCGGTTTCTAAGGATGTCTGCCAATCAATACTTACAATGTCGCAAATATCGGGAGTGATGAGGGATAAACTTGTTCCGATGCCTTTGGGGAAGAAGATAACACGGCGTCCCATACTGCGGATAGCTTCGGAAATACGTTTTACTGCCGGTAGGAATAGGTCTGCATAGAGTTCTGTAGGAACGAGACCGGCGTGTGTCTCGAAGATCTGGAAAACGTCAATACCGTGTCGAACTTGCTGCCGGGCGTAGTGGATACAAAGCTCGGTGATAACATCTATCAGCTTACGAGTTTCTTCGGGCTGAGTATAGAAGAACTTGATGGCATCGGGAAAACCCGTATGTGAGTTCAAACCTTGCAGCATATAGCAGAGCGTAGTAAGCGGTGCGCCACAGAATCCGATGAGAGGAGTGCCCTGTGTGCGGGGCTCCATGATGCGGTCGATGGCCCGATAAACAAATTCCAATTTCTCCGGTTGGGGTTTTAACAAGGTTGATGGTTTCTCTATAAATGCCAATGGAGTGGGGAATACCGGGCCTTTATCGGTCCATTCCACATCACTCTGCATAGCCATTGGTATCACAAGAATGTCGCTGAAGAGGATAGCAGCATCCACACCTAAATCTTCAACGGGTAATAATGTAACTTTGGCTGCTAACTCCGATTGGGTCATTAGCTCTAAGAAAGAATGGCTTTGTCGCAATTCTTGGTAGCGAGGAAGCACCCGGCCGGCTTGCCGCATGAACCATACGGCGGGTCGATTGGCTTGTTTGCCTTGTACGATGTCGAGGAATGGGTTTGTCATTTCTGTAATTGTATGTTGGTGGCAATGTCACGTGCCTGCTTGATACGATGAGCCATGCCGATACCATTGCGTAGATTACCGGCGATAATGAGCCCCGGATATTCCGTTTCTATGCGGCCTACTTCTTCAAAACGAGCACCACTCGAAACTTCATATTGTGGAATAGCCTTTGTGTGCCGGAATATATTAATGGTGTCGGGATGGATGTGTGATGGGAACTTGAGCATGTTATGGAAGTAATCTACAACAAGATTTTGTAGCTCATCGTCGCTCATATCGAGCATCTCAGTATGTTTTACCCCACCAATAAAGTAGGTGAACAGGGCTCCGCCTTCGGGTGCACGTCCTTTGAAACAAGCCGATGGAAAGAGGATTCCCAAAACTTTCTTTTGTTCGCGAGAAGGTATCAAACCACCAAATGCTTTGTAATCCAGCCCTTCGGTGTTGCGTACTCCCACACCTACTTCTATAATGGGGGCGTAGTGCAGATTGGTAATACGCTCAAGGCGTTGAGATTCAATGAAAGGTAACATGTTGTTCAGTGCGTATGCTCCGCAAGTTGTAACCACTTTTTGGCATTGATAGATGATGGCTTGGCCTTGTTGACTGGTAAATTTTACTTGCCACTTGTCTTCGAAAGGCTTGATACTTACATCTGTCACGCCCAAAGAGATGTTCTCTGTGCCTATGTAGTCGGCCTCTGCTTGGGGAATTTGTCCTAAACCACCAACAGCAGAGAATACTTCTTTAGTAGCTAATTTGTCTCGGTCATTCTTCGGTTGTTTGGCTTTGGCTATAGCTCCGCGAATAAAACTGCCATACTCTTGTTCCAAATTATAGAGTTTTGGCAGGGCATAGCGTGTGATGAGTTGGTTAGCATCACCGGCATAGACACCCGATATGAATGGGTCTACTGCATAATCGACAAATGATTTTCCTAGTCTACGGGTAGCTAGGCTTGCTACACTTTCGTCGGGATTCTGACCTTTGCGGCGCCATGGCTCACCTAGAATACGGAATTTATCAGTCCATGTGAATAGTGGAGTTGTCAATCCACCTATAGGGCTGGATGGCAAAGCATGGAAACGACTGCCTTTCCAAATCAATCGTTGGTTGGCAACTTTTACGGCCGGTTCGAGTAAACAAGTACCATGCGAAGTCTCTTTAAGCTCGTTCATCAGTTCCTTAACCTCTGGAAATGATATAGCGCCCGTGTTAGGTCCACTCTCCACGATGTAGTCACCCACTCGGTGTGTTTGGATTTGTCCGCCTATTCGTGTCAGCTTTTCTACGACATGTACGCCAAATCCTCTTTGTTTAAGTGTATATGCTGTGGTTAGTCCGGTGAGTCCTGCTCCAATGATGACCACGCCTGTATGCTTGATAGCTTCTTGATTCTGCATGTTGTTAGATTGCTTTGGAGAACGATTTGTTGGATTTCAACATCAGAGGGTCGAGCGATGCCGCTACATTTCTAACCATAGGAGATGCTGCGTCAGTCATCTCTAGATGTAAATCATCGAATCGGATGATACCATCGGCAGCAAATTCTTGTAGTTTCTGCTCGTTGTAAGCAGTGGCAACTTTCAATTGTTCGACACTCGTTTGCACATGATTAGCAATATCTTGCCAGTCAATACGATAGTTACACATCAATGTTTCAATTACTTCGCGAGTCAGTCGCTCCTCGTTTGATAGGGCATAACCTTTCCGAATCGTTAGGTTTCCATGATTAGTCTGCTCTATATATTCAATTATATTCTTTGTGTTTTGAGCGTAAGCACCGTCAAGTTGACTGATTCCTGTGACACCAAAAGCATAAACTTGAGCCGTAGTACGCCGTGTACAATATCCTTGGAAGTTACGGTGTAGCTGATGATTTTGTCGGGCTATGTATAACTCGTCGTCCGGAAGTACGAAATGGTCGAGTCCTACACTCTTGTAACCGGCCTCATGTAGCAGTAGGCTGGCTGTTGTAAAGATACTCTCTTTGACCGAACTTGTGGGTAGCCCCGCTTTTTCTAGGATGAGTTGTTGCTTTTTCAACCATGGCACGTGGGCATAACTGAATGTCACGAGGCGGTCGGGATGAAGTTCAATAGCTCGACGTATGGATTCGGCAAACGAATCGGGCGTCTGTCCCGGTAAGCCGTATAAGAAGTCCATATTGAGCTTAATGCCTGATTGGCGTAAGAGAGCAACCACGTCTTCTATCGGTTCGCACGCCGGTTGGCGATTTACGGTTTTTAGTACAGCTTCGTTAAAGTCCTGTATACCTATGCTCATACGAGTAAAACCGCAATCTATCAATTGTTGCCATTTCTCTAGTGTGAGATACCCCGGATGGCATTCTATGGCAATCTCTGGTTGCTCTATAGTATCGAAATGGGAAAGCAGATGCTCGTTGAGTTTTTTAATCTCTTTCGGTTCAAGGAGCGTTGGCGTACCACCACCATAGTGAATCTGTGAAATCTTGCGATTTGAGTCTAAGTGTGGTAACAATAAGTCAATCTCTTGATGCAACGCATCTACGTAAGCCGACACAACTTCGGGCTTATGCATACAGTACGAGTTGCACGCACAGTAATGACACAAGTGTCTACAAAACGGAATATGAAAGTAGAATGATAGATGCTTGTCGGTTGCTGTATTCGATTTGTTTACAGCATTGAGATAGTCTGCCTCTGTGAAATCTTCAAAATAATTCGCAGGCGGATAACTGGTATATCGTGGTACCGGAACATTATATTTATCGATAATGTCTTGGTTAATGTTTTGTATCTTGTTCGTGCTCATACTATAAAATGCAAAGGTACAAACAAAGTTATACAAAAACAATCCTTATTTGTAAGGAGTAAAGTGGCTAAAAGGCTTATTCTACAGAGCCTTGTTGCGTATCTCTTTTTATAATCCTGTTGCTTGATGAAGCCTTGTCAAGTTGTCTTGCCATATATTTTCTAGTTGCTCCATATCATTAGGTTCTGCAAAATCTGTAATAATAAGCATGTAATGACCGGTCAAATCTGTTCGCTCCATCTTGATTTCTACAAAAGCCTCCAAGTCTTCTTCGTCTTCCCACCGGATACGAATGGCATTGAAATTCTTACAACTAATAAGTTTAGCTTTCCGAATCTCGTGGTGGCTCCATACTTTTCCCCATACGAATGTGATTTCATCTTGGTCTTGTGTGACTTCATCGGCAAGCCAACAAGCCCATCCGTGAACAGTCCCCACTATGTCCCAAATGATGGATGGTGAATTTGAACTCAACAGGTGCTCAATCGTTATTTTCTCTTTCTTCATGTACTTGTTGGGTTGATATAAAACTTGTTCAGCTACAAAAATATAAAAAAATACTGAGGAAAACAATAAAAAAGGAGATTGAAATTTTGTATAATCAAAAAACTTGTATACCTTTGCACCCGCAAACAGCACTTGCTGCGAGTTGTGATGGCGGGATAGCTCAGCTGGTTAGAGCGTCGGATTCATAATCCGGAGGTCGTGGGTTCGGGTCCCACCCCCGCTACAAAGGATAAAATCTTAATAATAAAGGATTTACGAAACTATTCGTAAATCCTTTATTTCGTTTACTACCAACAAGTGGAACATTCATGGAACATTTTGAGTCCAAAAATAGGTGCTTGCAGCATAGTGCAAGGAAATATTTTTCATTACTTTACACTAGCATGAAATAGGTTTCAACAAGCTTTTTCTGCATTTTACCATATCAACATGAAAAATATATTTATGTACTTGGGGCATACTTGTAGGATAGCTAAGGAGTAACTTGAGGGGTATCAGAGAATCAACTTGAGGGCTACTCTTTTATTGCACTTCGTTTTGTAACTTGCAGGTTGACTCTGCGTAGCCCCCATTTTTGTTTGATTTAGCGAGTTTTTTCGGAACTCCATTTTCATTTCTTCCGATAGGGGATATCCCCGATGAACACCATGCAATTTTTAAAATTGCCTTGTGATGGATATAATGTAGAGAAGATACTATCTCTGTTTTCGCGTGCAATTCGGTAGCGTTTGCCCATGAAATATACCTTGTCGTTGGTGCGATAGAGGTTGAGGTGTATATAGGGTTTAGCTGTCTTGTCGTAGCCAAGGATAGAATCCGGGACATCCAGAATGAGAATTCCCTCGGTAAGTCCATCGCCGAGAATGGTTTTGGATAATGTATTGTTGGTGTATCCCCATCCTCGTCCAATGGTGAAAATACGGTTGCCAATAGCTATTGGGCATGTTTGCATGTCGAAGTCGTGGCACTCTAGTATCGTAACTTGTGTATATGGTAGTTCAGATAATCTTGTTCCACTGGGCACTGTGTGGCATGATAATATTACGAATAGCAGTGATAACATGCTTAAAAGGGGTAGTCTTCTATCCATAATCATGGAATTTTATATTATACAATCTTCAGATACCATTGCTTCGATCGCAATATTGTGATGTCATCTCGTTGTGAAAAGTGGATAATCTTGCGCCGTAAGTGGTAGAAGTTGGCAGTCCAATAGGTACCACGGCCAAAGTTTATTTCTGTAGGTGGGCGATGGCCTGTATATTTAATTTGCAAAAACAAACCGTCGAAAGGCCGTGCACAAAAAGCAATATACTCAATGTCACCCCACAAGATGTCTTGTATCTGCTGTTTGATACGTATTTGTATGCCGGCACCCGTGATCATAATATGGTCGTGGCGTGATTGATAATAGTCATATATAAGGTATATAGCTAATGATATGATGACTATCATGAATCCCAAGCTATACCAATCTTTTGCAACTAAGAAGCTAGCAATGCCGGGTATTATCAACAATATCATGGCAAAAAGTATGATACTGAGGGTTGTAAGCGGTCTGATTTTATAACTGTCGTATGTCATAGAAAATCAAATTGTAAAATTAACTACTATAACTGGTCCCTGCTTTTATGCTGATATACCCTCTGTCAGTAGCCATATATTCAATAAGGTTACGAAGCCGGCAAGGCTGTAGAGGAAGGCCGAATTCCACGGTTTGTTGGCGTAACAACCCATGATGCGCTTGGAAGAGAAAGAACTTACTTGTCAAGGTGTAACAGAATGAAACTGTACACTCTGCAATGGCTGCAACTAGAAAAGTTCCTAGAATAGTGTAACAATGAAGAATATCATGAATAGTGATAGTCTTAATGCCGGTCGTTCCAATGCTCTCTTTCATGGATAAACATTAGCTTTATACATTGCAAATATACCTTTTTAGCTTTACGCAAGCAAGTTCTTGCGCCTTAACTTTGTAAATAAGACGCATAATTTGCGGTTTGTTGTGGCATTTCAGCCGCAAAAGTGGATTTTAAGCCTGTTTGTTTCTCATTCTGTGAGCCATTTTATTTTTACAATTTATCCCATGGTTAATAATGGTTAATGGCATTAACTAAGTTTCTGGTTTTATGCTTGCAAAAGCATTTTATCCCTATCTTTGCGCCATTTTATAGAGATATTTTCAAGGATGAAAGCAACAGAAGATAGTAATGCAACCAGACGTTGGAGTCTGATGGGCATGTTTGTCACATTGGGTATTGTTTTCGGCGATATAGGCACTTCGCCCTTGTATGTGATGAAGACGATTATCGGTGTGAATCGACACTACGATACGAGTTATATAGTAGGGGCTGTGTCGTGCATCATCTGGACGCTAACCATGCAGACAACCATTAAATATGTATTGATAGCATTGCGAGCCGATAATAAGGGAGAAGGAGGTATCTTGGCTCTTTATGCTCTTGTGAAGCGCAGCAAGCGTACGTGGCTCTACCTACTAGCTATTGTCGGGGCCAGTACGCTTGTTGCCGACGGTATCATCACCCCTTCTATCACCGTACTTTCGGCTATTGAGGGGCTGGGGGCTCTTCATTCCACGCCACCGATATTGCCTATTAGTATTGCCATTATCACGGTTTTATTCTTCGTTCAGCAATTTGGTACCAACGCCATCGGTAAGTCCTTTGGTTATATCATGTTTTTGTGGTTCTTCATGTTGGGTGTGGTAGGAGTTTGCCAATTGCCCCATCATTGGGCTATCTTGCAAGCGTTCAATCCTTATTATGCGCTCAATCTCTTGGCGCACAATCCCTCTTGGTTCCTCATATTGGGTGCTGTATTTCTTTGTACTACCGGAGCCGAGGCGCTGTATTCTGATTTAGGTCATTGTGGTAAGCGCAATATTACGTGGAGTTGGATGTATGTGAAGTCGATGCTCATACTCAATTATTTGGGACAAGGGGCTTGGCTTATCGCTCATCGTGGAGAGGTTGCTTCCGGGCTCAACCCTTTCTATGCCATCATGCCGCAGAGTTTTCTCGTACCGGCTATCATCATGGCTACGATGGCAGCCGTTATTGCCAGTCAGGCTCTTATCAGTGGGGCGTTCACTATCTTCAGTGAAGCTATGAATCTTAACTTTTGGCCGCGCTTACGTATCAAATATCCCACCCGCCACAAGGGACAGATGTTTGTACCTTGGGTCAATACTTCGCTTTATATACTATGTATCCTTACAATATTGGTATTTCAATCGTCTGAGAATATGGAAGCCGCCTACGGGCTATCTATTACCATAACGATGTTGATGACGACTGTGTTGCTAGTCTATTATCTGTCGATGAGGCAGGTGAATAGACTGCTTATATTCGTATTCGCACTAGTATTCGGAGGTATTGAAGGCTTGTTTTTTATAGCTAATGCCTTTAAATTTTTCCATGGTGGATGGTTCACTATTTTATTGGCCGGCCTTTTCTGCAGCACGATGTTTATATGGTATCATGCAAGTAAGATAAGAACGAAGTATCTCAGCTTCCTGCGTGTCAATCAATATTTTGACATAATCAAGGCTATTAAGGCCGATGAGAGTATTCCGATGTATGCTACTAATCTAGTCTATATCAGTAAAACCTCTGATATAGACTTGGTTGAAGGCAAGGTTATCTATTCTATTATCCACAAAAATCCCAAACGTGCCAAACATTACTGGCTGTTTCATTTTGAGTATGTCGACAGTCCCGATACGCTTACGTACACCTTTACACCGCTAATCCGGGAAACTTTATACCGTGTAGACGTGCAGATTGGTTTTCGAGTACAACCTTATCTCACACTCTATCTACGACAGGTGGTAGAAGATTTGGTTGCCAATGGACAGTTCCAACTGACGAGTGCATATCGCTCTTTGGCTCAGAGAAAGATTGCCGGCGACTTCCGCTTTATCATTATTCATCGCATTTTCTATCCTTTTAGTTCTGATAATTCGCGCGATAATTTTATTATGGGGCTCTATGCGCTCATCAAGCACATCGGCATTAGCGAAGAACGAGCCTTGGGACTTGACACAAGTAGTGTTGTCGTAGAGCGCGTGCCGTTGATTGTTGCACCCCGTATGGGAGGTCGGCGTATCGTTCCTAAAGAATAAACGATGGAATTATAAGGCTTAAATACTCTCTATCAGCAGCCATATATTCAGTATGGTTACGATGGCGGCGAGGCTGTAGAGGAAGGCCGAATTCCACGGCTTGTTGGCGTAACAACCCATGACGCGCTTGGAAGAGGTAAGGCTTACCTGCAAGAATACGGTAAAAGGAAGTTGCACACTCAGCAACATCTGCGAATAGATGAGTCCTTGGAATGGATCGGAGATGAAGAAGATGATGAGCAACGACAGCCCCAGTGAGATACAGATACCTACGACAGAGTGGGTGTCTTGGGCATTGTACGACTCACCAAACATGCCTGCAAAAATACTTCCGGCAGCCATTCCGCTGGTGATGGTACTCGAAATTCCGGCCAGCAGCAGCGCCATGGCGAAGATGTTTCCGGCATTGTTGCCTAACAATGGGGTCAACAGCGATTGGGCTTGTGACAGCTCTTCCACATGGATACCGTGATTGTAGAATGTTGCAGCAGCTAATAATATCATGGCACTGTTGATGCCCCAGCCCACAATCATGGAGAAAAGGGTGTCGAATAGTTCGTATTTCAGTGTCTTCTCTATGTCTGTCTTACCCTTCGTATGTATCTGGCGACTCTGTATCACCTCTGAATGCAGGAATAGATTGTGGGGCATTACCACGGCACCGAGCACACTCATGATGATGAGCAGACTTCCTTCGGGCACGCTAGGCACTACCCATCCCGTGGTAGCAGCAGGCCAATCAATGTCTATTAAGAATATCTCGTAGATGAAAGAGAGTCCAATCATAGATACAAAACCGATGATGGCACGCTCTATATGGCGATAAGAATTGGTGAAAAGCATAATGAGTACGGCCACCACTGTGAGGGTAGAGCCCCACACGATGGGGATTCCAAAGAGCATTTGCAGGGCAATGGCCGAGCCTAATATCTCTGCCATGGAGGTACTGATGCTAGCCAGTACGGCACTGACGATGATGGGGCGACCAATCCATTTGGGTGTGTATTTCTCGGCAGCCTCACTCAAGCAGAGCCCGGTAACGATACCCAAGTGGGCTACGTTGTGCTGTAGAGCGATGAGCATGATGGTAGATAGTGTGACCACCCACAGCAAGGCGTAACCGAAATCGGATCCCGCTGCGAAGTTACTGGCCCAGTTTCCGGGATCGATAAAGCCCACGGTGACGAGCAATCCGGGACCGATGTATTTCAATATGTCCATACCACCGAGGATTCTCGGATGGTCTTGGCGTTTCAGTTCTTTGAATATATTCAGCATAGTCGTTGGTCTAATGTGTTGTGGGGTGCTTTATAGGCCGGCCGGTACTTCTCCGTCGTTGGGGGCAGGCGTGAGTCCGAGCAATTTACAGAGTAGTGGATAGACGTCTACATTGCTAAAGTGGGGGAGTGTAGCATGTGGAAAGTCGGGGCCGGCAGCACGGAATAAGGCGTGCATATCTTGCTCGGCCGGGTCGAAACCGTGTGTACCTCCACCTTTCACCGGTGTGTCTTGCGCCAAATAACCGCCGTCGGGGCAAACTACGATGTCGCCAATGCGCGGATTGGTGCCGTAGTGTAGGTAGGCCGGGACGTCGCCACGTTTCCATACGCGGGCATGGTCAATGTTGCGAAGTGCCTGATAGATGGAGTCGGTGCAACCTTCACGCGCGTATATCATGGCCGGGACGTTGCCTTGGATGCTTTTCACCCACTCTGCTTTTAACCGTGATTTGAGTGGCACTTGGTGTCCCTCGTCCACCCAAGTCATACCATGGTCGGATACAACGATGAAGTTGACGTCGGCCGCGAGAGGCAGTTGTTGTATGCCACGATATATCATTCCCATGAGCGTGTCGGCTTGCATGACCACCTGTCTGGTCTTTTTGCTTTGCGGACCGAAATGGTGACCGTGGGCATCGGGCTGCTCGAAGTAGGCCATGATGAGTTGCGGACGCTCTTTTTCGGGTTTGCGCAACTCGTTGAGCACGCCTTCTACGCGCTCTTCGAAGGTGAGTCTGGGTGCTTTGTCGTATTCCAAAAACCGGTCGGGCAGCATGCCTTTTACCTTTACATCGGACCCCGGCCAATAAAGTATGCTTGTCTTGACACCCTGTTGACGAGCCGTTACCCAAATAGGTTCGCCACCATAGAAATGCGAGTCGAGTTTCGTTGCCTTATTAGCCAGCGAGAAGAAACTGTCAGAAACCTTGTCGAAGAATGTGTTATGCACAATACCATGGTGATCAGGATACAATCCTGTGGCCAGCGTATAGTGGTTGGGGAATGTCTTAGAAGGGAAGGATGGAATCAATCCCGACGTTATACCCTTGGCAGCCAAGGTGTCGAGAGCCGGCGTATCGTACCAATCGGGATAGTCCCAACGGAATCCATCGAGCGAAACAATGACTGTATAGTGCTTCCCTGCCATACTTGTGAGGGCAGTGAGGCATAGAGTTAGTGCAATCAGTAACTTTTTCATATCAGTGGTTGTATATGTTGTAAACGTCTAAAATAACAGTCTCAGGTGAATCTATCTTATGGAGACGGAGTACATTCCGTTTCCTACAGTCACCCTTGAGAGTTGGTAAGCTTATGCAAAGTTAGCCATAAAAAATAAGATAGTACCAATTGTCGCATTCTTTTCTTACATATTCTGCATAGCAGAAGAGGAAGAATCGTAAGAGCGGATACATCGCTTTTTGCAGGAATTCTTGTTTTCTAATAACGCTATACTATTCACTTGTCTTTTAAACTCGTTCACTTGTCTACTCGTTGACTAGTTTATTTTCCTTTTAAAACTGTTTCCTTGTCTACTTGTAACTTGTTTCCTTCTCTTTTAAACTCGTTCACTTGTCTACTCGTAAACTTCTTTACTATCAAACTGCAAGGGCTTCGCAGTTTTACTGCATAGCCTATTCAGAAATGCTGAAAAGTTGAGGCAGTGATGCTGAGAAGCCGCTGCAACAGCCCCACCCCAGCCCAATCGTTTTAGTAGACAAGTCAAAGAGTGAACAAGTAGACAAGATTTTAGGTTGACAAGTAGCTGAGTTTGGGTCTTAGTATTTAAATTTTTGAGTTGATAAGTTATTGGTTGAGTTTGTTAGTTCATGAGTTTTTTAGTTGATAAGTTTTTAAGTCATGGGACAGAAAAGCTTTATTTCTTTCGCCCTCCCCTTTATGGGGAGGGTTGGGGTGTGGCTCCTGTAGAGACAAAAGGTCTTCCATTCGCGTTCCTACGAGTCCTATCATATACTTATGTAGGTATAATCCAATGATAATTATTACTTGTTGAATGTTTGATAAACATTTATATGTATTTGGATTAACTCTCTTTCAGTTTTCTAGTTCCTAATAACTTGAAAGCGATATGGTATGTTAGTAATGTTAAATAAATGTATATTTGGTAAATAATGCAAATATCACTTGCTTTGTGTTTCCTTTTTTGGTACCTTTGCATGCCTTTTATAAAGAGGTGTGGACATTGAATTGTAAATCAGGTAGTTAGATTTAAGGTAAAGGGAATGAGACAACTAAAGATACAAAAAAGTATTACCAACCGTTCGAGTGAGGCATTAGATAAATACCTTGTAGAGATTGGACGTGCTCCATTGATTTCTATTGATGAGGAAATTGAGCTGGCACAGAAAATCAAGAAAGGCGGACGTGAAGGTGAACGAGCTAAAGAGAAGTTGGTAACGGCAAACTTGCGTTTCGTGGTTTCTGTTGCCAAGCAGTATCAGCATCAGGGACTTTCGTTGACCGACCTTATTGATGAAGGTAATATCGGACTCGTAAAGGCTGCCGAAAAATTTGATGAGACACGCGGTTTTAAGTTTATTTCGTATGCAGTGTGGTGGATTCGCCAGAGCATTTTGCAGGCTATTGCCGAGCAAAGTCGTATTGTGCGTCTGCCATTGAATCAAGTAGGTTCGCTGAATAAGATTAACCGCGAAATCAATAAGTTTGAGCAGGAGAACCAACGTAAGCCATCTTTGTCGGAGTTAGCAAGTGTAACGAAGATAGAAGAAGAAAAGATAGACCAGAGTCTGATGGCCGATAGTCATCATGTAAGTATTGATGCGCCATTCCAAGATGGCGAAGACAATAGCATGGTAGACGTGATGGCGTCGGGCGATGATAGTCGTACTGACCGTCAAGTAGACCATGAGTCGATGGCGTTGGAGCTGGAATCGGTGTTGAAGAAGGTATTGAAAGATCGTGAAATTACAATTATTCGCGAATGCTTCGGTATTGCTTGTCATGAAAAGGGGCTTGAAGAGATTGGCGATCAGCTTGGTTTGACACGTGAGCGTGTGCGCCAGATTCGTGAAAAGAGTATCGCTAAATTGCGTGATAGCGGTTATGCTCGTATCCTCATGAAATACTTGGGGTAGTGAGAAGTTCTGAGTGAAGAGTGATGAGTTGAAAGTTTTTGCTCTGAAAGATAATGAAAGGCGATTCCAAGATGGAATCGCCTTTATCGTTATACCTTATATAAAAAGCTTAATTTTTCAGTGTTTTCGTACACATCTATCAATGTTTTTCGTAACTTTGCATTCTCATCATTATAATGAATAAATAGATATGGCAGAGACAAGAGAGTTGAAGACCGCGCTTATTTCGGTCTTCCACAAAGACGGTTTGGATGAGTTGCTGGCCAAACTGAATGCAGAAGGTGTGAAATTCCTGTCTACAGGAGGAACTCAAAAGTTTATCGAATCATTGGGATATGAATGTCAGGCTGTGGAGAGTGTGACCTCTTATCCCTCTATTTTGGGTGGACGTGTGAAGACATTGCACCCGAAAGTATTCGGTGGAATACTTGCTCGCCGTGAGAATACAGGTGACTTGGAGCAGATGAAGGAGTATGAGATTCCCTCTATCGACTTGGTTGTCGTAGATCTTTACCCCTTTGAACAGACCGTAGCCAGTGGAGCTTCTGAGGCTGATATCATCGAAAAAATAGATATTGGCGGCATCTCTTTGATTCGTGCCGGTGCAAAGAACTTCAAAGATGTGGTGATTGTGCCTAGCAAAGCAGAGTATGGTATGTTGCTAGATATACTGAATGAGAAGGGAGCCAAGACCGATATAGAAGATCGTAAGATGTTCGCTGAGCGTGCATTTGGTGTAAGTAGCCACTACGATACAGCTATCCACGCTTGGTTTAGTAAGTAAATACACATAAAATATAAATCCGAAACACTATTTCATGGGATTTTTTTCGTTTATACAAGAAATAGCTATGGACCTTGGCACGGCCAATACGATCATCATCAGTGATGATAAGATTGTGGTCGATGAGCCTTCGGTAGTAGCTTTAGATCGCCGCACCGACAAGATGATTGCTGTCGGTGGAAAGGCAAAAATGATGTATGAGAAGACGCACGACAATATTCGTACCATCCGTCCGTTGCGCGATGGTGTGATAGCCGACTTCACTGCGTGTGAGCAAATGATGCGTGGACTCATTAAAATGGTACATACCGGTAGTCGACTTTTCTCTCCGTCGCTGCGTATGGTTATCGGTGTTCCATCAGGTTCTACCGAAGTTGAGTTGCGTGCGGTGCGCGATAGTGCCGAGCATGCTGACGGTCGCGACGTCTATTTAATATTTGAACCGATGGCAGCAGCTATCGGTATAGGTATCGATGTAGAGGCTCCGGAGGGCAATATGATAGTTGATATAGGTGGTGGTAGCACTGAAATCGCTGTGATTTCGCTCGGTGGTATCGTGTCGAACAACTCTATTCGCACAGCCGGTGACGACCTTACGGCCGACATTCAGGAATACATGAGCCGCCAACACAATGTGAAGGTGAGTGAGCGTATGGCCGAACGAATTAAGATTCATGTGGGTTCTGCCCTCACAGATCTAGGCGAAGAGGCTCCCGAAGACTTTATTGTGCATGGCCCGAACCGCATTACGGCACTCCCAATGGAAGTTCCTGTATGCTATCAGGAGATTGCACACTGCCTTGATAAGACTGTAGCGAAGATTGAAAACGCTGTACTCTCGGCCTTGGAGAATACTCCGCCAGAGCTCTATGCCGACATCGTGAAGAACGGTATCTACCTAAGTGGAGGCGGTGCATTGCTTCGCGGGCTCGACAAGCGCTTGACAGATAAGATCAATATTCCGTTCCATATTGCAGAAGACCCATTGCATAGTGTTGCAAAGGGAGCCGGTATTGCATTGAAGAATGTAGACCGCTTCTCTTTCCTTATGCGATAAGAGCGTTGTTGGTAAACTGTTCCTGAGATCGCCTTTCATCACATGCGCAACCTATTAAACTTTTTGGCTAAGAATAACCACTGGTTTCTTTTTGTTTTACTGGAAATAGTAAGCTTTGTATTATTGTTTCAGTTCAACAGTTATCAAGGCAGTGTATGGTTTTCGTCTGCCAATGCCGTATCGGGGAAAGTGTATGAGATGAGTTCGGAGGTGGAATCTTTCTTCTCTCTGACAAAGGTGAATCAGGCGTTAACCAGTCGAAATCTGACTCTGGAACAGCAGGTTAGACTGTTGTCGGAACAGTTGGCTAAGCAGACACAAGACTCTGCTTACTTGCATACAGAGAAACTCCCGACTCTACAAGGATACCGGCTGATACCGGCAAAGGTGGTGAGCAACTCGCTCGATAAGCCCGATAACTTGATGACTATCGACCGTGGTGCAGCCGATGGAGTGCGAAAGGACATGGGCGTCGTATGTGGAACAGGCGTTGTGGGCATCGTTTATATGACGTCGGCCCATTACTCTATCGTCATACCGGTGCTCAATTCGCGGTCGAATATCAGCTGCACCATCAAGAATCGTGGCTATTTCGGTTATCTGCATTGGTCGGGTGGAGCTGCCAATATGGCCAATGTAGATGATATTCCGCGCCATGCTCATTTCAAATTGTTTGAAGATGTGGTGACAAGCGGATATTCTTCGGTGTTCCCACCGGGTATTTTGGTGGGGAAAATTCGCCACGTCTATAACTCTGCTGATGGTCTGTCGTATCGTTTGAAGGTGATTCTGGCGACTGATTTCGGCAATCTACGCGATGTCTGTGTCATTGATAATGCCGCCGTAACAGAGCGTCTTGACGTGATGAGAGCAGCGAAAGACTCCCTCATGGAGAAGAGTAATTGATAGAAAGGAGATGATAGACAGATGAATGTAAGTTTGTTGAAGGGCATGTTTATATTTGTGTTGCTGTTGTTGGCGCAAGTTTTGGTGCTCAATCATGTCCATCTTTTCGGCTTTGCTACGCCACTTCCTTATGTTTATATGGTGTTGCTGTTCCGTCGAGGATACCCTAAATGGGCTATTCTGTTGCTGTGTTTCCTCATGGGATTGGGCATAGATGTATTCTCAGATACGCCCGGTGTCACCATGGCATCAATGACATTTCTTGGTCTTTTACAGCCTTATCTGTTGTCAATGTTTATCCAACGTGATGTAGACGACACTTTGGCGCCCTCTTTCTCAACACTTGGTACGGCTAAATTCGTTTACTATACCATTATTTCAGTGACGATTTACTGCTTTGTGTTCTTTACTCTAGAGGCATTCAACTTCTTCAATTGGCAGCTTTGGTTGGCCACCATTGGCGGTAGTATCGTCTTGACGGTCATCTTGGTATTGGTGTTGGAGAACTTGAGAAAGAAATAAATACATTCTTATTTCAAACGATTAGTGAAGGATTACGATCTTGAAAAGCGACAAACAGTTATTGCCGGGGTGGCCATCACCATTGTGGTCATCTACATTATCCGTTTGTTTACGCTCCAATTATTGAGCGATGACTTCAAGAAGAATGCCGATAGTAATGCCTTCTTAAAAAAGATTGAATACCCGTCGCGGGGTATTATAACCGATCGTCATGGCAAGTTGATGGTTTATAATCAACCAGCTTACGACATCATGGTGGTAGAAAATGAGGCTCGCGACAAGATCGATACCACCGAGTTTTGCGAAGCTTTGGGCATTACCAAGGAATTTTTCGTGAAGCGAATGGAGGATATTAAAGACCGAAGTAAGAATCCCGGTTACTCCAGATTTACCCAGCAACTCTTTCTTAGTCAACTTTCCGACCGCGAGTTTAGCGTGTTCCAAGAGAAGATATTCCGTTTTCCCGGCTTCTATGTACAAAAACGTAGCATCCGGCAATACCAATATCCTTATGCAGCACACGTATTGGGAGATGTGGGAGAAGTCGGTGAGAGCGACATAGAGAAAGACGATTACTACCAAGCAGGCGACTATATAGGCAAGTTAGGAGTCGAACGTTCATACGAACAACAGCTCCGTGGTGTGAAAGGAGTGCAGGTGTTACTGCGCGATGCACACGGTCGTATCCAAGGAAAATATCAAGATGGGAAGTACGATCAGCGTCCGGTGGCCGGTAAAGACCTTACATTGAGTCTTGATTTAAAGCTTCAGGCTTTAGGCGAACGGTTGCTACAAGGTAAGATAGGAAGCATTGTGGCCATCGAACCGTCTACGGGTGAAGTATTATGTATGGTTTCATCGCCTACCTATGATCCTCGTTTGCTCGTCGGACGGAAGCGTGGTAAGTATCACAGGGTACTTTCCGCAAATATTTGGAAACCCTTGCTGAATCGTTCAATCATGGGACAATATCCCCCCGGTTCGACGTTTAAGACTACGCAGGCACTCACTTATATGACAGAGAAAATCATCACTCCGAGTACCATGTTCCCTTGTCATCATGGCTTTTACTACCGAGGTCTGCACGTAGGATGCCACGGTCACGCCTCTCCTTTGAATCTTGTTGAGGCTCTAAGTACCTCTTGTAATGCCTATTTCTGTTGGGGATTATACTACATGATGAGCAATCGGGCGAAGTATAAGAATGTACAAGAGGCCATGAACTTATGGCGTGATTACATGGTGAGCATGGGATTTGGCTATAAACTAGGCATCGACTTACCCGGAGAGAAACGTGGTTTGATTCCTAATGCGTCGTTCTACGACAACGCTTACCGTGGTTCGTGGAATGGACTTACCGTTATTAGTATCTCCATCGGGCAAGGTGAGGTGAATCTGACGCCTCTTCAGATTGCCAATCTAGGTGCTACCATTGCCAATCGTGGATATTATTATGTTCCCCATATCGTACGTAAGGTACAAGGCGAGCCTTTGGATACCTTGTACACACGTCGACATTACACCAAGGCCAACCGCCGGGCGTACGACTATGTGGTCGCCGGTATGCGCTCATCTGTTATCAAAGGAACGTGTAAGGCAGCCAACCGAGCCGACTATCTAGTCTGTGGTAAGACCGGTACAGCCCAAAACCGCGGTCAAGACCACTCCGTTTTCATGGGATTTGCACCAATGGATGAACCAAAGATAGCCATTGCCGTATATGTAGAGAATGGTGGTTTCGGTGCCGACTATGGTGTACCAATTGGCTCACTCATGATGGAACAATATATAAAAGGTAAACTCTCGGAAGCCTCGGAGAAGAAAGCAGCCGACTTCCAAAGACGAAGAATCGCTTATGGCTCAAGGAATAGGTAGACAACCTAGCGTGTTACGTTCACTCGACTGGTGGACGATAGGCATCTATATTGCTTTGCTCATCTTCGGATGGGTGAGTGTTTGCGGTGCCGGCTACACCTATGGCGACAACAATATCTTCAGTATGGACAGCCGTTCAGGTATGCAAATCATTTGGATTGCTACTTCCATCGTACTTGGCTTTGTGCTGTTGATGATGGACGACCGAGTTTATGATACTTTCTCCTACGTCATCTACGCGGCTTTACTGTTGCTTTTGTTCGTCACTATCTTTAATCCTCATCAGATTAAAGGCTCTCGATCGTGGCTCGTATTAGGACCTTTGCGATTGCAACCTGCCGAGTTTGCCAAGTTTGCCACGGCTCTAGCCGTGTCTAAACTCATGAGTACTTACGGCTTCAACATCCATCAATGGAAGCATTTTGCTGCGGCTTGTGGTATCGTTTTGCTTCCGATGCTTTTTATTATTGGCCAGCGTGAGACCGGTTCGGCATTGGTTTACCTCTCTTTCTTCCTCATGTTTTATCGCGAAGGAATGCCGGGTAGCGTGCTGTTTACAGGCGTTGCCATGGTCGTTTATTTCGTGGTTGGCATCAAATTCGAGAATGTCATGCTCCTCGGTACGCCAACCTCTATCGGCAAATTCGTTGTGTTGCTGTTGGTACAGATATGTACGGCCTTCATGGTCAATATCTATTGTCGAGAGAAAAAGCAATTCTTGTACATTCTTGCCGGTTGTCTTGGTACGACGTTGGTATTCTTCTTGTTCTCCGAGTATGTGATACCTTTCGATATAGTATGGGTACAACTCATCGTATCGGTGGCTCTTGTGCTCTATTTACTCTACATGTGGTTGCGCACACGTTTCCCCTCTTACTTTTTTATCTTGGCTTTCGCCGTAGGTTCCATCGTCTTTTTCTATTCGGCCGATTACGTGCTGAACAATGTGATGGAGCCACACCAACGTGTTCGTATCAACGTGTTGTTGGGATTGGATGAGGACTTGGCCGGTGCAGGATACAATGTGCATCAGAGCGAAATAGCCATCGGATCCGGTGGATTGCGCGGCAAAGGATTCTTAAATGGTACACAGACGAAACTTAAATTTGTGCCCGAACAAGACACCGACTTTATCTTTTGCACAGTAGGAGAGGAAGAAGGATTCGTAGGTTCGGCTGGAGTGCTGCTCTTATTCTTGGCTTTGATACTCCGATTAATCAAACTTGCCGAGCGGCAACCATTCAAGTTTGGTCGTATTTATGGCTATTGTGTGTTGAGTATTTTCTTATTCCACGTGTTTATCAATGTAGGAATGGTGCTTGGATTGACCCCTGTTATCGGTATTCCGCTGCCATTCTTCAGTTATGGGGGGTCTTCGTTGTGGGGCTTTACCCTTCTTCTTTTTATCTTCTTGAGGATAGACGCCGGGCGTAATTTGGTACGTACATAGCATGTTAATGGCTTCATGCTTTTATAAAATCCATGACTTTTGTTTTTAAATTATTGCTGTCCGCTAAAACTTTTTTCTTCCGACCTATGTAAGAAAATCTCCTTTAATACAGTATTTTTGAATATTAAAACTTAAATATAAACCATTATCTAATCCCCTATAGAGTAAAAATGCTTGTATCACCGGTAGATAAAGGGAGTGCAGGCTTTCAATTCATTTTTAGCGGACAGCAATAAATGTATATATCCACTCTTTTTTTTGCAAAGAGTTGTTTCTATTTTATCTATTCAGCATGATGCCAATATCGCTGATGCCGGGAAGAATTTCACGCTTCATATCATGGCGTACGCTGATAGACAGGCTGTCGCCAGCGTGCAGATACATCTCCGTTACCTTGAAATGGTATTGATAATAGCTCAAACCGCGACCTTTACTGTTGCCTCGAGGGTCTATCAATTCACAGTTGAGGGTATCTGATTTCACGCTACGGCCGGGGAAACGAGTCTGGTCTACAATCAGTGTCAGCTCCATAAAAGGGTACGAGCCGTTGATACGCAAGCCTAACTCAGCCTTGTACATGCCCGACTGTGCTACCGGTGGTATCTGATATTTCAGTGTGTCGTTCTTCTCCCATCCGGCAATAGGTGTATGCTCATATTTGTCATACACCTTATTTCCGGTACACGCCGACAAGAGTGCGACTGCCACGACTATGACTGAGAGAAATCGTTTCATTGTTTTGCCGGTGTGGCGGTCTCTTGATTTCTTGTTTGTGATGCCTGTTGAGGTTTGTTATCACGGTTTTGTCCGTTGTTCCTGTTGCCGTGATTGTTGCGATGATGACCATTCCTTGTTCCACGGTTGTCGCCATTGCGCTGTTCACCCTCTTTGGTTTGAGGTCTCGGTCTATTGTTTGGTTTGTTGTTACGCTTCTTTTTGTTACGATCAAAACGACTCAAATCGCCACCTTCCAATAAGTCTTTAGGCCGTTCGGGTTGCTTCTGCTTGTCGTCTTCCAAGAGCGATAGGGGCTTCTCTCCACGCTTGTTCATCTCGATAACTTCGCGTGCTCGCTGTGCAGAGATGGTCTCTAGATTCACGGGCATGCGTTTGTCGGTAGAGTAAGTTACCTCTCCTGCCAATATATCTTGCTTGAAAAAGTAGTAATCGCTGTCTTGTGTCTGTAGCATTACCTCCTTGCTAGGCATCTTACGCCCTGCTTCCATGTAGGTATCCACTTCGTAGTTCATGCAGCATTTCAACTTGGCGCACATGCCGGCAAGCTTCTGTGGGTTCAGTGAGATGTCTTGGTAGCGTGCAGCGTTGGTGCTTACGCTCACAAAGTTCTTCAACCATGTAGCGCAACAAAGCTCACGTCCACATGGGCCAGTACCACCGATGCGCCCTGCTTCCTGCCTTGTACCAATCTGTTTCATCTCAATACGCACGTGGAAAGTGTCGGCCAACACCTTGATAAGTTGTCTGAAGTCTACACGTTCGTCGGCAATATAGTAGAAGATAGCTTTATTTCCGTCGCCTTGGTATTCCACATCGCCAATCTTCATTTGTAGTCCTAGGTTCTTAGCTATCTGTCTACTCTGTATCATGGTGTCGTGTTCGCGACTCTTAGCTTCGTGATATTTGTCCATATCAACAGGCTTTGCGATGCGGTAGATACGCTTGATGTCGTCTGCAGACTTCAGGTTTGCTTTCTTGATTTGCAGTGTGACGAGCCGTCCTGTGAGTGTTACAGTGCCGATGTCGTGACCCGGTGTGGCTTCCACGGCCACGATGTCGCCCTTTTTCAGAGGCAGGTTGTTCACGTTATGGTAGTATCCTTTGCGCGTATTTTTGAATTGTACCTCCACCAAGTCGGTACTTTCTGCGTTGCCGGGAACGTCGGCGAGCCAGTCGTAGGTGTTCAGCTGGTTGTCTTGGCGGCCACATCCATGGCAGCTAAGCCCCCTGTCGCACCCTCTGGATATCTTGAATTTCATGTTTTTGTAGTCCATAAACAATTCTATAGTGGGTTTTATTTTCTCACGAGCAACACTATCATCTTCAGTGCAAAGTCAAAGAATACAATTTTTGCATTGGCATTTTGCCCGATGTCTCGGCGTGCTCGTTCTATTAATTCGGTAATATCTATGATGTTGGCTTCGTTGATGAAGCGTGCAAAATTCTTCGCAAAGTCCTCTTCGGCCTGCGTCATGTAGGTGAGTTCATGTATCTTGAAGTTGTACATGAAGCTCTCTCTCACCATTCGCAGACTATAAGCTAGGAGTCGACGCTGCTTCTCTCGTCCGTACGACGCTACTGCTTCGCTCCATACTTTCAACTCTTTCACGTTGCGCATGTAGGACAGTCGCATCAGCATCACGAACATGTCGAAGAATATTGCGTTCTCGTTATTGGCATCAAGTGTTTGTATTGCCTTGTGCCAACTGCCTCCGGCCATACGCGCTATACGGTGGGCTATGTCGCTCTCCAGTCCGCGTCGCTCTATCAAAGCTTGTTCTATGTCGCCCTCTTCTATTCGGTGTATGTCGATACGCTGTACTCGGCTGCGGATGGTATCGATGAGTTGGCCGGGCTCTTCGCACACGAGTATGAAGACGGTCTGCGTAGGTGGTTCCTCCAGTAACTTGAGTAGCTTGTTGGCGCATTCTGCATTCATACGCTCCGGCAGCCACATGATACACACCTTATAGCCGTTTTGGCTCGATTTCAGACTCAGTTTGTGAATCAGCGCGTCGCTCTCTCCGGCACCTATCTGCGCCTGCTGGTTGGCGGCATCCATCTGTGTCAGCCATTGGTCGATGGTGAAATAAGGTCCACGCATCATCATCTCGTGCCATTCAGTTGCGAAGTCGTCGCTCACCATCTTATGTTCCGACCCTGTGCCAGAGGGGCGAATTACGGGGTAGGAGAAGTGAAGGTCGGGATGTTCCCATACCTTTAGCATGGCTTCGGCATTGAGTGTGGCGGCTTCGTCGGTAATGATTCCCTTACCATGCTCGTCGCGCTCGCCCAAGAGATAGGATGCGAAAGCCATGGCCAGCGCCATCTTGCCACAGCCGGTCGGCCCGCATAGCATCATGGCATGGGGAATACGATGTTCCTCTACCATTTGCATGAAGCGTTGTTTGGCTTCACCTTGTCCTATGACTTCACTGAATTTCACTCTATAATTTTCTTTTATAAAAGAGGTATATTTGTGGCAAAGTTACTAAAAAGCATTGAGATAAACGAACAAAAAGAGCGAGTAGTTTGGAGTGAAAAGTAGGGAATGATGGGCGGATAGGGAAGAGTGAGTGGTTAGAAGTGATGGGTGAAGAGAACAAAAATATCTAATTTGTCTACCGATTGCGGCTCCCTCTCTGAAGGAGAGAGGCTGAGTGAGGTTGTTGCAAGGGCTTCGCAACGATGCTGGCTTGCCTTTGCAACAGTGCTGATAAGTTGAGGCAGCATTGCTGAGTCGCCATTGCAGCATTTTAAGTTTGCCAGTTTGTGAGTTTATAAGTTATTAAGTAAGGCTGTGAGTTCATGAGTTTTTGAGTTGATAAGTTGTTGAGTTTAGGATGAAAATAATGAGCTTTAAGAAGTACATAACCCTTTTATGGCGAGTAGTTGGTTGCATTGGATGGAAGTCATTGCCATACCGTTGGTGGGTGTGATGGTGGCTTGGATACCACAGGTTCATACCTCTATCGGGGGGAAGTGCACATTCTCTCTTTCCTCAGGGGAGTATGGAGTATGAGCGAGGATTGCGTGTGATGTTGCCCTTTTGGAGTGTATTGCTAGTAGGAGCAGTCGTAGGCGTGGTGAAAGACAATCCGCGCATCTCATTGGTAGCAATGCTTTTAACTCTTTTCTTGGTATATCCTGTGATGCTTAGCAATCTTGTCAACCCATTGTATATGCGCAATTACTCATCTGTAAGCAGGTTTGTGAAGACGCATATACGCCATGCAGTTGTCAATACGCTTGTTGTTTGGCTGCCGTTTGCACTAATGCTTTGTCTTGGTTATCCATTGTTGATAGGCCTGTCATTATCGGTTCAATTTTATTTGGCGACATTTTTGTTGGTGGTGCAGGTGTGTTTTTTGCGGATTCTCTGTCGTAATAATATGGTGATGGAGGGACTTCTCCTACTGGCTTTATGCCTGCTGGCTGGTTTAGTAGTATATTCTGCTTGGGGCATTGTTGTGCAATTCTTGATTGCCTGTTTGCTTTTTCAATTTTCATTATCGTCACTTAAAACTTTGATTGATGGTTATCGTTGAACACTTGAACAAGAAATATGGTTCGCATCTCATTTTGGGAGATGTAAATTTCAGGCTCGATGCTGGTTGGGTCTATAGTATCATGGGTGAGAATGGAGCCGGGAAAAGTACGCTTTTTCGCTGTCTGATGGGGCTTGAGCGGTATGAAGGACAAGTAGAGATAGATGAAGATAAGGGAACGATAGGTTATTTGCCCGATGTGCCTTTCTATTATTCATACGTCACGGGTTACGAGTATGTGGAGTTTTGTTTGGAAGCGCAGGGAGTAAAAGCGAGCAGACAAGAAATTGATGAAGCTAATGTACTGTTACGATTGCCACTCGACCGATATGTCACGCGCTATTCGTTAGGCATGCAGAAACGGTTGGCGTTGCTCGCTCTCATGCTCCAACGCAACCTTGTTTATATACTTGATGAACCTTTTAATGGCATGGATATGCCGGGAACGCTCATCTTGAAGCGGTGGATAAACGAACTTCGACAACGCGGATGTACCATACTTTTTTCCTCACATATCATTTCTTCGTTGACCGATATGTGCGATGAGATATTCTATCTGTACCAAGGTTGTATCGCACGACGCTATGTAGACGAGTCGGCCGAAGCCATAGAGCAAGACATGATGGATTACTTCTTGAAGGCGAAGTGAACAAAATATGAGATGAGAAGTGTCAGATAAGTCCTTGATAAAGAGGTGGTAATAAGCCGTTTTGTTTCCGAAACCGTCATTTCCGAAACCGTTGTTTCGATAAATTTGTTTACAATGGAAATAGAGAGGTTATCGGTTCTTAGGCAAATCATTGCAATATGTCAAGGGGATTTGCCTTGCTGAATCGTATTATGAACTGTAACTAAGCAATTTAAACCTAATAGATATGACACAAAATTCGCAAGGCTCTAAAGCCTACCTAGTTTCTATTGTGATGGTCGCTGTACTTGGTGGCCTGCTTTTTGGCTATGATACGGCAGTTATTTCGGGTGCGGAGAAAGGCTTACAGGCCTTCTTTATGAATGCTACCGACTTCGTTTATGGTGACGCATGGCACGGTTTTACGTGTGCAAGTGCATTGATAGGATGTATTATTGGTAGCGGATTATCGGGTTTGTTGGCCTCTAACTGGGGACGTAAGCGCTCACTTATTTTTGCCGGTATCATGTTCTTCATCTCGGCTTTGGGCAGTATGTATCCCGAATTCTTGTTTTTCGACTACGGAGAGCCATCACTTAGTCTGCTCATCTCGTTTAATATCTATCGCGTGATAGGCGGTGTGGGCGTCGGATTGGCGTCGGCTATCTGCCCAATGTATATCGGTGAGGTGGCTCCTTCTAACATTCGAGGAATGCTCGTAAGTTGGAATCAGTTTGCCATTATCTTTGGTCAGCTGGTCGTTTACTTCGTTAATTTCATGATATTGGGCAGTCATGCCAATCCCGTTATCGAACTTGTGAACGGTGTAAACCAAGTGGTGAACGGCGAAGCAGCCTCTTGGACCATCGCAACCGGATGGCGTTATATGTTCGGAAGTGAGGCTGTACCGGCCGGATTGTTTGCTTTGCTCATCTGTTTTGTGCCGGAAACACCTCGTTATTTGGTGATGGTGGGTCGCGACGAACGTGCTTTGGGTGTGCTGAGTCGTATCAATGGCAGCGAACAAGCTGCTTTGATACTCAATGATATTAAGAATACTATCAGTGAGAAAACCGAACGTTTGTTCTCTTATGGATTCCTTTGTATTTTCATCGGCATCATGCTGAGCGTGTTCCAACAGGCTGTAGGCATCAATGCCGTGCTGTATTATGCACCTCGTATCTTTGGTGATATGGGCATGGATAACCCGATGGTGCAGACCGTTATCATGGGTATTGTGAATATTCTCTTTACGTTGGTGGCCGTATTCACGGTGGAGAAGTGGGGGCGCAAGCCTCTGCTGATAACCGGTAGTATCGGTATGGGCATCGGAGCGTTTGGTGTTGCGCTCACATTCGGCAATGTCTCGCTGCAGATTATCACCATGTTAAGCATCATGGTTTACAGTGCTTCGTTCATGATGTCGTGGGGACCAATCTGTTGGGTACTCATCGCTGAGATCTTCCCCAATACTATTCGAGGCAAAGCGGTGGCTATAGCGGTGGCTTTTCAGTGGATATTCAACTGGATAGTAAGCAGTACTTTCGTTCCAATGTTTAATATGCACCTGACTCCGGGAGACGACTTTGGACACTGGTTCACCTATGGTCTCTATGGCGCTATTTGTGTAATTGCAGCTATTTTCGTTTGGCGACTGGTTCCGGAAACCAAGGGTAAGACCCTTGAAGAGATGGGCAAGTTGTGGAGAAAGTAGGTTTTTGGTCTATTTGAATACCAAGTAGACCGCTAAGATGAGGCAGCCGAAAGCTGCATAGTGGTTCCAATGAAAGGTCTCGCCTTTGAAAAAGAGTACGGTAAAGACGGTGAACACGGTAATGGACAGTACTTCTTGCACTACTTTTAATTGCAAAAGTGTGAAGTGCCCTCCATTACCTTGGAAGCCGTATCTATTGGCCGGAACCTGACATATATACTCGATGAGCGCCAACATCCAACTTAGTAGGATGACAAAGATGAGTGGCGTAGCGTTTGAGAGGAGTTTCATCTCTTGCAATTTAAGGTGTCCGTACCATGCAAAGGTCATGAATATGTTGGACACCAAGAGCAGAAATATTGTAAGATATGGATTCATAACAATTTAAATTTTGACTTGCAAAAATAGATAAAAACGATGAAATAGCAAAAGGGGACTTCTGTTTGTTGAAGCCGGTAGAATTATGTGGAACGCATGGAAAGACCAGATACAATAATCATGTGGGTGCACTAAAAACCTTTAAAAAGTGTGTAAACAAGAAACTTATGCTTATTTTTGCAGCTATCTATGACAACAATATCACCTTTTTCACGACCTTTATACGTCATGCTCAAGCCTGTTGGTTCGCATTGTAACTTGGCTTGTGAGTATTGTTACTACCTTGAAAAGTCGAAATTGTATCCCGATTACTCCAAGCAAATGATGACTGACGAGTTGTTGGAGAAGTTTACAGAGGAGTTTATTGGTGCTCAAACCATGAACGAAGTGCTGTTCCAATGGCATGGTGGCGAACCGCTGATGAGGCCATTGTCGTTTTATAAACGAGCATTGGAGTTGCAGAAAAAGTATGCCGGAGGCCGTAAGATAGACAATGTGTTGCAGACCAACGGTACATTATTGACCGATGAGTGGTGTAAATTCTTGCATGATAACAACTTTCTTGTGGGCGTTTCGATAGATGGGCCGCAAGAATTTCACGACGAATTCCGCAAGTCGCGCTCCCGAAAACCATCGTGGGCGCAGGTAATGAAAGGCATCCGACTGCTCAATAAGTGGGATGTGCAATGGAATGCGATGGCTGTTGTGAATGAATTCAACGCTGATTATCCGCTTGAGTTTTATCGTTTTTTCAAAGAGATAGGAGCACATTATATTCAGTTTGCGCCTATTGTGGAGCGTCTTGTGAAGTATCCTGCACCCGAAAAACCGAATGAACCGGAGGCTGCCAAGCGTCATTTGGCTCATATGTTGGACACGAATGCTCCGTTAGCTGACTTCTCTGTATCGCCAAAGCAGTGGGGTAGATTCCTATGTACGCTGTTCGATGAGTGGGTAAAGCAAGATGTGGGCGAGTATTTCGTTCAGATCTTTGATGCCACACTGGCCAATTGGGTGGGCGAGATTCCCGGTGTATGTACCATGGCACAGCGTTGTGGACATGCAGCCTGTATGGAGTTTAATGGCGATGTGTACTCTTGCGACCACTTTGTGTTCCCGGAATTCAAGCTTGGAAACATCCATGAGCACTCGTTGGTAGAGATGCTTTATGGCGAACGACAGCAACGTTTCGGTGATATTAAGCAGCAGTTGCCCCGTCGTTGTATGGAGTGTGAGTGGAAGTTTGCTTGTAATGGCGAGTGCCCGAAGAACAGATTTGTGAAGATTGCGGCTGGTGAGCCGGGCCTAAACTATCTATGTGAGGGATATAAGATGTTCTTTAACCATGTCGCACCCTACATGGATTTCATGAAAAAGGAGTATGAGAATGGCCGTCCACCGGCTAATGTGATGAAATTTAGACCGTAGATAGCGTTGTTATAGTAAGCGTATTATGCTTTCAAATTAGTGAACTTCTTTGGCAAAACAGGCATGGCACCGTTTTGGGTACATACGTATGCACTTACTTCTACGGCTAACTTGTGAGCCTCTGTAACACTCTTGCCGGCCAAGATAGCCGCACAGAAGGTGGCGGTAAATGAATCTCCCGCGCCAACAGTATCGGCAACGTCTACCTTTAGCGTCTCTAGGAACGATACATTACTAGGTGTAAATACGTAACTTCCGTCTGCTCCACAGGTAAGTATCAGCATGTTGAGATTGTAATGATTTAGAATCAAGCGGCATTTGTCCTTAATATTAAGCTTTGAACAACCTAGAAGTTGACCAATGATAACCAATTCTTCATCGTTGATTTTGAGCACATTACAGAGGTGTAGAGACTCTTTGATAATTTCAGCAGTATAGAAATTTTGTCGAAGATTGATGTCGAAGATACGTAAACAGTTGTTAGGTGTGATGTTGATAAATCGTTGAATGGTGTTGCGAGAGCCGGAACTGCGCTGCGCAAGCGAGCCCCAACATACGGCACGAGCATTCTGTGCGAGGCTAATCATTTCCGGTGTCAGCGGTATATTGTCCCATGCCACATCCTCACGAATATCGTATGTGGGTACACCTTGGGCGTCGAGCTCTACTTGTACGGTGCCTGTAGGGTAGTCAACACGTGGCATCAGATACTTCAAGTCTTTGCTTTCGAGAGCTTTGATAGTCTCATCGCCGAGCGCATCTTTGCCTAATGCACTGACAGCTTTGGTCTCTAAACCGAATTGCCCTACGTGGTAAGCGAAGTTAGCAGGTGCTCCTCCCAGCTTCTTCCCCTCGGGTAGTACGTCCCAAAGAACTTCTCCCAGTCCGATAATTGCTCCGTCCATAACGTTGAAAGACTGTGTTTCTCGTTTTAAAACGTTCCTTATAATTTGCCTAGTATCTTTATTTCTTCTGTAAATCCAGTGTCATTTTCCCCACGAATATGGCGTTTTTGCCATTTTGGTCTACTGGAACCTGCCTGCCATCTAAGTCGGTGACGTAGCGCAGCGCTTGGAAATAGGTGTGTGAATGACCACCCAATACCAAGTCGATGCCACGTGATGCGGCTATCAACTTTTGATCGTTCATATCGCTTTCGTCCCATCCCAGATGCGAGATAAGTATTACTACGTCACACTTCTTTTCTTCTTTGAGTAGCTTCGTCATGCGGTTGGCTACTTCGATAGGGTCGAGATATTTCACGCCTACAAAGTTTTTAGTAGCTACCAGTCCCTCCATCTTCGGGTCAAGTGCAAAGATTCCTATTTTGACACCTTGTCTTTTTAGCACTATATAGGGCTTCGTGAGTCCCTCGACTGGTGTTCCTGTGAAATCGTAGTTAGAACAAATGATGGGGAAGTTAGCCATCTTGAAGAGACGAGCCATGTTTTCCAGTCCGAAGTCGAACTCATGATTGCCCACTGTCGAAGCGTCGTAGTGCATGCGATTCATGAGTTCTATCTCTACATCGCCCTTGAAAAGGGTGTAGTAAGGCGACCCTTGCGAGAAGTCTCCGCTGTCTAATAGCAGTAGCTTGGGATCTTTTTTGCGTTCCTGTTCTATCATGGTGAGACGGCGAAGGAATCCACCTCTGCCGGCTTGCATGGTGTCAGCCAAATTGATACTGAGCGGTTCTATGCAGCTATGTGTGTCGTTGGTGTGGAGTATGGTGAGCTGTTTCTGTGCACCGACGGCCAGTGTAGACAGGCAGAGTGCGATGCTGATGATATATCGTTTCATGATTGTATAGTCTTAAACTTTTCAGAATGGGTAGTTATATTACTTCAAAACGACAATGCGTCCTTCTACATTGCTGTCTACTACCTTGCCTTCGGCTTGCATCTCCTTGAAATAATTCATGATGATGAAGCGTGTGTCGTTTTCTTTAGACTGCGGAGATAGCAAATCAGTACCACGTTTGAGGGCCGTCATATGGTCATTGCCTTGCGCCAAATAGTCGATGGTGGCAATGCGATATTGCTTATTCGGATCGATAGGTTGGCCGTTGAGGGTGACACTTACGAGTTTACGGTCTTTGATTTGCATAGTCACGCCCTTGCTGACCCCCTCTCCGCCGACGGAGGCGATGTTACTGAAGAGTTCCATGAGGGCCTCGCCCGACAAGGTAATAAAGCATATTTTGTTCTCAAAGGGTGCTATTCCCACCACGTCGCCTACGGTGATGTTACCTTTAGACAGTCCCGCGCGGATGCCCCCCATATTATAAAGCCCCATGACGGGATGCTCGTTGAAATCCTTTCCGCCCCAAACCATGATGTCGGCCAAGAGATTTGATAACGTACTTTCGGGTCGACGGGCAAACATGGGCTTTGCCAGTGTACCCACCACCGGTTTCATGATGCTGTCTATTTGTTGTTTATAAGGTTTTAGGAACGCGGCAGCTTCTGCGTCTTGTGGTTGGTCGTATCGCTTGTCAATAATGATACGGGTACGCTGAATGCCTGTTAGTTGATAGTGGGAGTGGCAAGATACCATCATCATTCCGACCAGTGCCACGCCCAATCCTGTGTATTTATGTTTCATAAATAAGTTACTGTTATACGATACAAATTTACATAAAAATCGCGATATATAAGCCAGTGGAAATAAAAAACGGGAAATAAATTCCCGAATCGCCTTCCCATTTGACGTGCACAAAGATAGGAATAAAATACGATAATAATGATTTCTCATCTTTATTTCATTTTCCGAATCTAGTAAGACTTCCCTTCTCACCAACACTTTATATAGAGATTGGGCAAAGAGGGGGAGCCTTTCGGGCTCGGTTATGTTCGGCTTCTTTTACCGTAAGCCTAAAGGCATACGGTTATTCATGGGTTGTCCTTCAGACAGAAAAGCTCTTATATCACGACTTATAAAGTCTGTTTGTACTTGGAAATAGTTTATGTCTTTCTTTAAACTAGTCTCTTTCTCCTTCAACTTACAAACTTATTAAGTCATAAACTTGCAAACTTAATCTGCTGCACGGGCTTGGCAGCGATGCTGCCTCAACTTTTCAGCAATGTTGCAAAGGCGAGACAGCATCGCTGCCAAGCCCGTGCAGCAGATTCAGAGTGAGGAGTTAAGAGTGAGAAGTGAGGAATTAGTAATGGTGAATAGTGAGGATTTTGTGATTATTAGTCTTTGTTTCGAGATGGGGAATGGGCTAAAATGCGGATTTATTGTTTAAATTTTCTGTGTTATTTTGAATAACGTAAGTAAAAAAACAGTATATTTGCATCAGATATAACTATTTGTGCTATGAGGACGGAAGCCAAATAATCTATGCCGATAAACAAAAACGATGACTTATTTCTAGCCAGCTATGACTATAACATGTCATGGGGAATATGTCGGATACATGGTTGTTTCTTCCCTTTTGAAATGCATATAGTAGTGAATAAGGATGTTATTAACTGTTAGGAATCAACCTATACTTATATATTAACAAAACTGTATTAACATGAAAAAGACAAAAAGATCCAAGATCGGCCTGTTTGGAGGCATTGTACTTGCTATCGGAGTCTCAGCAACACCTGCTCATGTCTATGCTGTAACAGATGTTTCACCTGCAGCCAGTGTACAACAACAGAACTCGCAACGTGTAGTTGGGGTTGTGAAAGACCACAAAGGCGAACCTATTATCGGTGCCGTGGTTACCTCGGCCGGGCGAAAAGCGGGAGCTGTGACAGATGTTGATGGGCACTTTACCATTAATGTGTCACCCGGAAGCGAACTCCATGTGTCGTGTATCGGTTTCAAACCGGCTGTTGTTCGTGTGAAGGGAGATACTAACCAATACAATATTGTGTTGGAAGAGGACAACAAGGCTCTGGACGAAGTGGTGGTAGTAGGTTACGGAACACAGAAAAAGGTAAACCTGACCGGTTCTGTTGCGTCTATCAGTTCAGATAAATTGGCCAATCGTGTGGGTAGTGATGTCACCAATATGTTGACAGGTTTGATGCCCGGTGTGACGGTCATACAGAATAGCAGCATGCCGGGGGCCGACCAAGGAATCATGCGTGTGCGCGGATTGGGCACAATGGGCGATGCCAGTGCGATGGTAATTGTCGACGGAGTAGAAAGTAGTATGAGCAGTGTCAACCCCAATGATATTGAGAATATATCGGTATTGAAAGACGCTGCAGCCTCGGCTATCTACGGTGTTCGTGCTGCTAATGGTGTAGTACTTATCACGACGAAGCGCGGAAGCAAAGGTCGTACGAACGTAAGTTACGACGGTTACGTGGGATGGCAGCAAGCTACGCGCATGCCCAAGTATCTAGACTCTTACAATTATGCTACCCTTATGAATGAGGCATATACGAACGATGGCGTGCCGGCACCTTTCTCTAACGAAGATTTGCAGAAATTTAGAGATGGAACTTCACCCGATACGCATCCCAACTCGGACTGGTTGGATGCTTTACTCTCGCGTAGCGGTTTCTTCCACAATCACCATGTGAGTATCAAAGGTGGTGGTGAGAAAGTGACTTACTCGTTAGCACTGAACTATTATGACAAGCAAGGACTTGTAGAAAATACCAACTTCAAGAAGTTCAACGTGCGTACGAACATCGATGCACAGATTAATAAACGTGTGAAGTTGACTACCGACCTTGCCATGTATCGCAGTCGGTCTACGCAACCGGCCGATGGTATGGACAACTTGATGCATTATGCGTTCCGCGAAACACCTACTACGCCTATCCAACTCAGCAATGGTAACTACCCATTGTTCAAAAACGAGCATAATTCTGTGGCTTATTCAAGGATTGGTGGTACTGATGAGGCAATCAATACCAACTTCCAAGGAAGCTTGGGATTACAAGTAGACATCATCGATGGATTGAAATTGCGAGGCTTGGCAGCTTCTACGGTGAGCCTGCTCGACAATCCTATACATACTAACTCGATGAGTTTCTATGAAGCCGGCCGGGAAACGCCTATCAAGGTGACGCAAAGTAAGCAGGCAGAAAGCGATACCAAAGCATACGAAATCAATTTACAGGCCTATCTGGACTACCATAAGTCGTTTGGTAAGCACGACATAGGTGCGCTTTTGGGTTACTCACAACTCTATCAACAGACGCGTCTTTTAGGAGCTTCGCGTAAGAATCTGTCTAACTCACTTAGCCAGCTTAATGCTGGAGAAGTGACTGGACAGACAACTACCGGTACCGAAGTGGAATATGCACTTCGCTCTGTATTCGGTCGTCTGACTTATGCTTATGATAACCGTTATCTATTCGAAGCAAACCTTAGAGACGACGGAACATCGCGCTTCCCCAAGAATAAACGTTTCGGTGTATTCCCCTCTTTCTCTGTAGGATGGCGTATCTCAGAAGAGAAATTCTTCAAAGTCGACTGGGTAGACAACTTGAAATTGCGTCTGTCTTGGGGACTTTTGGGTAATCAAGAGACCATCGACGTGAATGGAGTAGTTAATAACTATCCTTTCCAGAATACTTATGTGTACGGTTACGATTATAGTTTCAATAACAAACTCTACACAGGTATCTCTATTGCCAGCCCAATGGCTAATAACAATATTACTTGGGAAAAGACCGAACAGTGGAACGTTGGTTTTGATGCTACACTGTTTAGAAACCGCTTAACGTTCTCGGCCGATTTCTTCCGCAAGGAGACTCGCGATATATTGTTGCAACTTCCTATTCCCTATATTACAGGTGTAGGTGCACCGATGCAGAATGCCGGAACCGTACTCAATACCGGTTTTGAATTGCAGTTGGGCCACAACAACCACATTGGTGATTGGAACTACTCGCTGAATGCCAACTTCAGCTACGTACACAATAAGATAACCGACCTCAAGGGGGGCGATACTCCCGGACAATCTGTAGGCGATCCGTTGTGGGCTTACTATGGATACGAGTGTGATGGTATCTTCCGTAGTGCTGACGAGATAACAAAACACCCTGCACAGACAATGGGTACACCTGTTCCCGGCGATTTGAAGTATCGTGATTTGAATGATGATAAGACTGTAGATAGTCGCGACCGCCGTGTGCTGGGTTCGTATTTCCCCAAGATTGGTTTTGGTCTTAACTTCGCAGTACAATATCGTAACTTCGATTTGAATGCCGTATTCCAAGGCTCTGCAGCCGTTAAGGGACTTCCGGTGAGCGAGATTCGCTATGCTTTCTACAATGGTGGAAAGGTGACCGATAAGTATTTGGATCGTTGGACCAAGGATAATCCCAATGGTTCGATGCCTCGCTTGTCGATGAAAGACTCTAAGAACCGTGTCACTTCTAGCTTCTGGGTACAGGATGCATCCTATCTTAAGATGAGAAATTTGCAAGTAGGATACAGCTGTCCGAAGTCTTTTATCTCTAAGTTCGGTATCAGTCGCCTACGTATCTATTGCAGTATTGACAATCTCTTTACGCTCTCCGGCTTCGATAGTGTCGATCCGGAAATGGTATCGGGTAACTATTATCCGTTGACACGCAATTATTCATTCGGTCTCAACATAAACTTCTAAATTTTGAACAGTATGAAAATCAAACAATATATTCCACTGTTGGCTGCCGGCTTATTGCTGTTTGCATCGTGCAACGACAGTTTTCTAGAGCGTACTCCGAAAGATCGCCAGTCAGATGCATCGTTTTGGAAAGACGGCAATGATGCCCAAAGCTATGTTAATGGTATCTATCTCTACTTGGTACAGCCTGAGAACCACACCATCATGACCGATTGCTATACCGATAATGCTGTTCCGGTGCATGTGGGAGCAGAGCAGGGAGCACTCTCGGCAGGTACTTCTACATCGAGTAATCCGCACTTCCTCCAATTATGGAACGATGCTTATCAAGGTATTCGTCGCTGTTTGGTGTACAAAGAGAAGATAACCGATGTCCAGATGAACGACAAAGACAAAGCACAACTCACAGCAGAAGTGCAATTCTTGGAGGCATTCTTCTATTCTACCTTATTAAAATATATGGGTGGTGTGCCTGTTTTGGATCATCCTTTGGCACTCAATGAGACGATGCCTGCAAGGAAGACGGCTGAGGAGACCTATGATTATATCGTAGGATTACTTGACAAAGCTGCTCCCAATCTGCCTATGAAGCGTGCTGTTGTAGACCATGGTAAACCCAGCGCCGGTGCTTGTTATGCCTTAAAAGCGCGTGTGGCTTTCTATGCCCATAAGTATGATGTAGCGGAAGAAGCTGCTGCCAAGGTGATGGCCTCAAAGCAATTCAAACTCTACGATAATTATGGTGACCTTTTTCAACCGGTAGCTGAGACCTGCGATGAAATACTCTTCGATCGCGAATATATCGAGAATCCGAAGAATTCTAAGGAAGGTAGCAAGATAGGATTGTTCTTTGCACCTATCATGATGGGTGGTTGGGAAGCTCTTTCGCCCACTCAAGATATGGTAGATGCTTATCCTTGTACCGATGGAAAGTCTATCAAGGAGTCGCCACTCTATAATCCGGCTAAGCCTTTTGAGGATCGTGACCCACGATTGGCTTTCTCTATTCTTTGGAAAGGGGCACAGATAGCAGGTAAAGCCTATGATATTAAGCAATTGGGCGATGGTAGTCATACCCGTACAGGATATTGTATGCGTAAATATATGAATCCGGAGAATGATGGTATCAATAATTATGACTGGACCAACTTTATCTATATACGTTATGCTGAAGTGCTGCTTACCTTTGCAGAGGCTCGTAATGAACGTCTCGGAGCACCCGATCAGCAGGTATATGATGCCGTAAATGAAGTTCGTCAGCGTCCGAGTGTTAATCTACCGGCATTGCCTGCAGGGCTTAACAAAGACCAAATGCGTACAGCCATTCGACTGGAACGCAGACTGGAATTGGCCTTTGAAGGTATCCATCTCTTCGATACGCGTAGCTATAAGACTACTGAGAAAGAAGTGACAAAGCCTGTCATGGGCGTGGATGATAGTGGAAAGCCATTCCAAGTAGAAGTTCGCAAGTTTAATCCAAGCCGTGATTACTTGTGGGCAATCCCTCTGAAGGAAATCGATTTGGCCAAAGGTGTATTGAAACAGAATCCCAATTGGGATTAAATCCATAGGAAGGAATGTTGGCAAAAAAAGTACAGTGAGATATTCCAATGACGTCAAGAATTATGTAATAACATTTGGCATATCGTGGAAAAAACTGTAACTTTGCACCGATTTTCGGCGTAACCGCTGGTGACAGAAGAGTTGTCGCGCACGTTGCGTTGGAGCAACAAACATTTTTTTAATACAACAAAATGGATTTAATAAAGGTTGCTGAGGAAGCATTTGCTACCGGTAAGCAGTTCCCATCGTTCAAAGCCGGTGATACAATCACTGTAGCTTACAGAATCGTCGAGGGTACAAAAGAGCGTATTCAGCTCTATCGTGGTGTGGTAATCAAAATATCCGGCCATGGTGACAAGAAGCGTTTCACTGTTCGTAAGATGTCTGGTACCATAGGAGTAGAGCGTATCTTCCCTATTGAGTCGCCTGCTATAGACAGCATCGAAGTGAACAAGCGTGGTAAAGTACGTCGTGCTAAACTGTACTATCTGCGTGCACTTACCGGTAAGAAAGCTCGTATCAAGGAGAAGAGAACTCTTGTTGCTACAGCAGAATAATTCATTCCATCCGATAAGGATAGTAAAAAAAGAGGTTCAGCCCATTGCGGTGCTGAACCTCTTTTTGGTTATTGGGGGGATGAGAGTAGTCGTACTAATTGGCCTTTATAGACTAATTATTTGTTATTAGTGTTTTCTTCCTCATCCTTAAATGTTGTACGTAGGGTGTTCCAATCGTCAAAACCCGCAAGCAAGGCAAGGCGGTCAAGAACTTCAGGAGACGGTTTCTCTATCCCCTTGACGTATTTCCAGAGCTTACGGAGCGATGCTGACTTCAGATGTATGTGATGTTTGGAAAAATATTTCGATAGTTTTTCGAAATCTACTTGTATCGTTTCTCTTGCATTCAGCTTGGCTTGGACTTCTTTCCAGATAATCTTAATATCTTTTCCCATATCTCATAACAAAACAAATAACTTATTAAGTGTTTCTATTATTTGTTTGCAAAGGTATGAAAAACTTCATGAGTGCCATCTTAAAGCAATGAATATTTCTTGTGTGAGGGATGATATGATGTTCTTGATGTGGCGTCAAGTAATATTGATAGTTAAATCTGTAAATTGTTTAATTGCCGTTTACGATATTCTCTTTACCTTTGCAAAAGATACAAGATGAAGATGGAAATAATAAAAGATAAAAAGTTTGGGGGCGAGCGCCCTCTCTTTGGAGCACACGATGTGCGTTTGGAAAATATTGAAATAACGGACGGTGAGTCGGGTATAAAATGCTGTCGAAATTTGGAATGTGACCATTCTGCATTCTATGGCAAATATCCTTGGTGGCATGTAGACGGCAGTCTGATAACCAACTGCTACTTTGCGCCGGAGAGCCGGTCGGCTATTTGGTACAGCACAGATATGGTAATGAAAGATAGTGTGATTGATGGACCGAAGTTTTTTCGTGAGATGAAGAACCTTACATTGGAGAATGTGAAAATCAATGATGCTGATGAAACTTTCTGGAAAGTTGATGGCTTGACAATAAAAAATGTATCTTTGCATGAGGGGACTTATCCTTTCATGTTCAGCAAGAATATCTATGTGGATGGATTGGAGAGCGATGCAAAATATGTTTTCCAATATTGTGAGAATGTAGAAGTGCATCATGCTAAGATTACCACGAAGGATGCGTTTTGGGAATGTGACCATGTGACCATCTATGATAGTGAACTTGACGGTGAGTACTTGGCTTGGCATAGCAATCATGTGCGCTTGGTAAACTGCCATATTAGTGGAGAACAACCGCTATGTTACGTGGAAAACCTCGTGTTGGAGAACTGTACATTTGATGCAGCATGCGACCGTGCCTTTGAAGACTCGGATATTCAAGCCGATATTCGTGGTACGATAACCAACATCAAGAACCCTCGTACCGGTCGTATTGTGGCCGATGAGATTAGCAGTGTGACTTACGACGAATTCGTGAAAGCACCAAATAACTGCGAAATAGTAAAACGATAAATTTATAATAACATGTTTGACTTTGATAAACTAATAGACCGTCGTAATTCCAATTGTATTAAATGGGATTTAGTGAAAGACACTGATGTCATCCCAATGTGGGTGGCCGATATGGATTTTGAAGTTGCTCCTTGTATCAAGGAAGCATTGATGAAGCGTGTAGAACATGGCGTTTTCGGTTATACACTAGTGCCCGAAAGCTATTATGAGGCTGTGCAGGGGTGGTTTGCGCGTCGTCATGGATTTACGATTGAGCGCGACTGGATGCTCTATACATCGGGAGTAGTACCCGGAATTGCCTGTGTTCTCAAGGCATTGACGATGCCGGGAGAAAATGTTTTAGTTCAAACACCGGTATATAATTGCTTCTTCTCGTGTATCAAAAATGCCGGGTGTAATGTCTTGGAGAATAGATTGGTACGCCGAGATGATACCTATGAGATAGATTTTGAGGATTTTGAAGCGAAGTGTGCCGATGAGAAGACGACGGTATTCTTGCTTTGTAATCCTCATAATCCGGGTGGACGTGTATGGCGGAAAGAGGAATTAGAACGCATGAACGATATCTGTTTGCGCCATGGGGTGCGTGTGGTGTGTGATGAAATACACTGTGAATTCGTGATGCCGGGCTATCAATATACTCCGTTTGCGACTGTATCGGAGGCTTGCTTAAAGAATGTGGTAACGCTGAATGCGCCTTCTAAGGCTTTCAATATTGCAGGTTTGCAGATTTCTAATATCATTTGTGAGAATGCAGAGGTACGTCGTCGTATCGACAGAGCTATCAATATCAATGAAGTTTGCGATGTTAATCCGTTTGGAGTGGTGGCTCTTGAAACTGCTTATCGGGAGGGTGAGCCGTGGATTGATGAATTGAATGTTTACTTAAGAGATAACTACAAAGCACTAAGGGCATTCATTGTAGAACACAAACCGGAATGGACAGTGATGCGACAAGAGGGCACTTACGTGGTATGGGTAGATGTTTCGGCTATGGGAAAGCCTGTCGCTGAATTGGAAGAATGGTGGCTGAAAGAACGTAAAGTGTACGTCAATGCCGGTACACATTACGGTGATGTCGCCGGAGAAGGCTATATTCGTATAAATATAGCTTGTCCTCGGAGCAGGATGCTGGAAGGTTTGAGTCGACTATGTCGCTAAACTACTGTTACCATTCCGAGGACTAAGCGCGTGTGTATTATAATGAAAGGTTTATATCAAGTGTCTTATTGATAATCTCAATAATCTCATCTAGCTTCCCGGCATCAAAGTTTCCTGTGAGACGTTTATTGGTGTTGGGAGCTATAAGATGAGTTCCATAGTGGGCATTCAGGTCTTCCACCACCTCATTGATAGGGGTGTTATCGAAGTGGAAGCGATGGGTGGCCCAACTAACGTGGTTCTCGTCTTCGTCAGCAATGCGTACAGGGCGCTCATCTTTTTGTGATATGACGGCGCGCATACCCTTGGTTAGCATGATTCCATCGGCTTGACCTAGTGCAGTGAAAAGCACTTTCCCACTATTGACATATACTTCTGTATGTGCTGTCGTTTCGGCTATCTCAAACTTAGTACCCAATACTCGTACATGGCCTTGGCTACTTTCCACATCAAAAGGGCGCTGATTGTCGTGCTTTACTTCAAAGTATATCTTGCCAGTCATGGTTACTTGTCGGCAGTTATCGCCTTTGTAAGAGAGTGTCGAGTGTGGTGATAGGGTCACATGTGTGCTGTCTGACAGCCAAAAACTTTGGGTCTCTGTCCGGGCAACCAATGTAGTTGTGGGCTGACGCAGCATCAAGTAGCTGCCAATAGAGAGCAAAATGAGGAATGATGCTACCATACTGACGATTCGTAAGGCTGTATGTTTCGGCTTTATACCGACGCTTGCACGAAATCTATGGATAGCTTTTCGGGTATCGAGCTTTCCTTCTTGATAATAATGCAGCACAAAGGCAGTTTCTTGTTTTTTGTCCATGATCAAATTACTATTTCATTCATATGACGTAAGAAAGTCTATTTCCCCCCATTCAAAATGCAAATAAAAAAACTTTTCTCAATATTCTAGTTCTACTTTCATCCAATCGCTCTCGCTCAGAGCGTAGCAACCAAGGACGCCAAAGCCCCCGCGGATGTTGGTAAAAGAGGGTTTCATCTGCGATAAACCATAGCGAGCAAGCTTGTTATTGGCTAATTCATTGATTGATTTGAGGAATTTATAATACTCCGGGGAAAGCTTGTAGAGGAATACCTTAAAGCTTCGACTGATGGGTACTTGGCTTGTCATGGCGGTTTGATAACTCAACACGTTGAGGCGTAGGGTATGGGTTAGTCCGTTGATATTGTGGTCGTTGAAGATGTAGAAGTTACGATAGAACATGTTGTTGAAGCCCAAACTGTTGTCAATATCGGATATATGGTTGAGCACAATTTCGTCTTTGGTATTGATGTCAGCCCAGAAATAGGCGGAATCTAAATCTTGTAGATTCTCATACGAGTCGTTTTTGGGTGCTATATCCTTTACTAGAATGCGCACGGCATAGTAGTCTGCAGTAGCTTCGGGGTCGGTAAAGTGGGCTTGTATTTGGTAGTATGTATCCTTGATGTTATCTTCTCCGATGCGTGTGACGTATATAGTATTGTCGGATATAATCGGAATAGCTTGTGGAATGGAACCTTGCGACTCTACGTTAGGGAGACTGTCGGTTGATACACTCAAGTTGATGAGATCTCCGGTTTGCTGTTTCCCCGTGGTATAGTACATACCATTCTCTTTCTTGTAAACTTTGCGTGGCATGCCATTGACACTATATTGTATGTTGGCTTCCCTTACCTCAGAGGCTGATATAGACCGTTTTGTACCTACAGGAATGCTCTTCCATAGTTGTATATAGGTGGTGTCGGCCGTAGAAGGGAATACATAGGCTACTAATTTGTTGTTAGTATCGGTAGAAACAATATTGAAATCATCTCGACATGCCACCGTACTGAACGCCAACAAGCATATGATACAGAGGATGAAAGTATGTTGTATGAATCTTCTTCGTCTCATTTTTTAGAACTTATAAGTGTAACTTATTGATGGAATGATGGGTATAAAGCCTTTTGCCTGAGCTGTAAACTTACCTTCTTTGTTCACTTTGATTTGTACGTAAAGTGGGTTTAGGTGACAATATACATTATAAAGACTGACGTTCCATATACGTTCGTGTTTCTTCTTGGTAAGTTTATGGAAGTCGAATCCTACATCCAAGCGATGGTAGAGTGGCAACGATTGGTTGTGGGGACGGTCGTAGATATAGCCAAAGCTAGCTATATTATCGCCCAGATTCAAATAGTATTGCACGATTCCGTCGTCAATATTTGCGGGCACTTCCGGCAAATTAGCATACTGTGTAGGGATACTTACGCGATTACCACTGTGTAAAGTCCAAGCTGCAAAGCAATAGATGTTGCGTGCTAGATGGTATCTGCCACTGATATTGAATTTATGTCGGTTGTCGAATTTGTCGTAATACCATCCCGGATAGAACTCTTTAAATTTGCGTTTATTCCATGAAAGCGTGTAAGCTGCGTCTATCTTGAGGTCTTTGGTCTTATATCCGAGGTCGACCGAGATGCCGTAATAGCGTCCTTTTCCTTGCATGATGTCTTTGTCCCAACTAGCTGCCGGCGGTTCCAGTCCCATCCAATTAGCATATTGTACTAGATTGTGCGAAGACTTATAGTATGCTTCAAGCGAGGCTGTCCAGTTATGTCCAAGCTGCGTATATACTCCTGTGGCAACCTGATACGACCGCATTGGTCTTAGCGAACGAGTTGTCGGCACCCAGTAATCAGTCGGCATGTCAAGATAGGTATTGGAAAGTTTGTGAACGAATTGGGTCATGGATGTCCATGAAAGTTTCATGGAGAGATGGTTGTTTACCTGATATTTGATAGCTAAACGAGGATCAATATTGAAGTAATTCTTACCCACAATACCGAAAAGGTCTAAATGTATGCCGGCATTGAGGCTTAGATGGTTGTTGAAAGTCATCTCATCTTCGATGTAAGCATTCCGTTCCATAGCGTGCAAACGGTTGTGGCTAGTGGTTCTAACGCTATCCAGTTCGTTCTCGTTATAGCCATAGTAATCCAGTCGTCTGTAGGTTTGGGGATGGAATGTATGGTAGGTAAGGTCGTTACCAAAGCGTATATGGTGGGTTGGGTTCGGTCTGTAATCGAACTCAGTACGGTATCCTAAGTCGTAGATAGTAGATTTGTAGCCATGCTCTGTGTGCGAAATATCGGCCGTAGTATGGTCTAAGAAGTATATTCTATCATCGTCGCTATAGGTGTAGTTCGACCTGTTATAAGAGTAAATACCAATGAAATTGGCGAAAAGTTTGTGCGAAAATTGGTATCGCCAAGCCACTGTGGCGTTGAAATTCCCCCATGTTAATTTCGATTTACTGATTTCCCGATCCCATTCGGTCAATATGGCTGAAGCCACATTGTTGTCTAATCGTAGCATATCGCGCCCCGAATAGAGGCTCAATGCCAATTTGCTTCGGTCGTTAAACTTATGTGTAACCTTCGCATTGACGTCATGGAAGATATAGTTGACAGTGGTCTTTTTGAATTCTTTACTATGACTGATAATCGAAGAGATAGGCTTGGAGAGCAGGTCTATCCATGAACGTCGGATGCCAATATTGAATGAAGTCTTGCCTTTCTTGATAGGTCCTTCGAGTTGGAACCGTCCGTCTATCAGTCCGATAGAGGCAGCTCCGTGTATTTGTTCCATATTTCCTTCGTTGGTACGGACGTCGATAACCGATGACAGTCGGCCACCGTAGCGTGCCGGAAAGCCGCTTTTATAGAAGTCTACATTGTTTACTATGTTTGTATTGAAGGCCGAGAAGATACCTAATGTGTGGTTTGAATGGTAGAGTGGGCTGCTATCCAGCAGGAATAGATTCTCATCATTGTTGCCACCATGTACGTAAAGTCCGGAGGCAATCTCTACACCTTCGGCCACACCGGAGACTCTTTGTAATGTCTTTACCACATCGGGCGAACTGAGTAGTGAGAACTCTGTCTGTAGATCTTTGCGTCCAAACGAACGTTTACCTGTCTGTGTGGTCAGCAAAGGTGAGTTCAAATCGCCCGTGACAACAATCTCCGAGAGGTGTGTATTCTCCTTGAGAATGATAGAACAATTGTGGTTGCGCTTGAGTTCAAAGCTTCTTATTTCATCAGAGAAACCTATGTAAGAAATGCGAATCGTATGTTGCCCACTTGGCAGTGTGAGACTATAGAAGCCGTATTCATTGGTCATGGTGCCTGCACCTGTATCTTTATCGTAGATGGTTGCATTGATAAGCACTTCTCCATGTTCGTCGTGTACGTATCCACTAATTGTATATAGGGTAGGTGGTTTGGGCTGGTTTTTGACGACTTGTAACTCTTTGGCTGTCAGTATTACGTATTGTCCTTGTATCGACCAAGCTATATGGGTATTGCCAAAGAGTTGTGTTAAAGCTTCAGAGAGTGTCAAGCCTTTTATAGAAGCCCCATTGTAAGCTTGATTGATGGGTAGTGAAGAGTCATAAATGAAGTGTACATGCCTATCTTTCTCAATGAGAGCCATTTGTTGTTTGATAGAGGTTAGATCTTTTCCAAGACTCTCCATCGAAACAAAACAAATAAGTGCTATTGTTATATATATGGTATGAATGAACTTCATTCTACAAAAATACGCAAAAGTTTGCGTATTTCTTATTCCATCAAATCTTTTTCTTAGAAAACATGAACAGAGAGGAGAGACTTTAAATCGTGTGAGTTGGCGTGTTTACCGCCATCGTAAAGTTGAGTGTCTAAATGTGTGTCCGTTATATGAAAGTATATTGCTCTCCTTCTGTTTCATGCATATATATGTCCAGTTGAGATTTCATGGCTAGCCGAGAATGTCTTTATTCCCTTGGTTGTCAATCACTTTACTGTCTTGTAGAGAGAGATTCTACTCGTTAATTCATCTATATGACGAGAAAAAAAAAAATCCCCCTATCCGCTTAAGATATTTTTTTATTTTCTTTTTCCAAATGATTGAAATAGAATATAGTCCTTGTTAGAAATCCATATAAAAGATATGCCATGCACGACTCGTTCAAAGTCCTGCATGACATATTATATAATAGTACGCGCGTGTGCGCGAGTTTACTGTGGTTGCATATTGATACTCTCCACGTTTCCTGTGATACCGTTCAATATAAGATTTGTATTGAACTTCTTACCAAATAATTCTCCGCTCATAGTTTCCATGCGTCCGAACTGCGCTGCATAAAGTTCAAAGCTCGCCCATTGTTCATCTGCCTTGAATAAGGTGAGGCGGATACGTCCCGGCAGATTGACATTCAGGCCTATATCATCCTTGGATTTCTTCTCTTTCTCGGTTCCCAGCTGAATCGTAGCGATGTCGTGCAAGTCCTCAACCTTTACAAGATAAGGTCTGCCGGCAAGATCGTCAATGTCTACCATGCCCAATTTTTGAGAGAAGCGGAATAGTAATTGTTTATCAACCTCTTTTTCTGGAACGAATGTTATCTCTGTCTCAACGGTGTCTTTTTGCGTTGTTCCTTCGAACACCTGCATCAGTGCACGCTCCTGTTTGTCTAGGTTCTCAAACATCAATTTGAGTTGTTCTCCATCTTTGGGCATAAAGTCGGCCTCTCCACGCGACAGTTGGTTGCGGCTATCGCGTATGTCGTATATCTCACGTGCAATGAGTTCGGCCATTTTCGCAGAACTTCCGGCAGCCAAAATGTCCTCAGTCATATAGTTGTGGGCGTCTATTGGAGTCGGTTTGCGAGCCGGTTTGAAAGCCTTATAAGGTCGTTGTTTCTTCGGTTGGGCGTTGACAGCCAGCAGCACGCCGTTCTCATCTCTGTTCACACTATAGATGACATGCTTCTTGTCCAGTTGCAATGTGAACTGCTTGGTAGAGTCGGGTAGACCCACCGAACGTGTACTTACGCTTACCAATCTGTATGTAGTGGTTGGTTTTTGCGGTACGTCGCGCATTCTCATATATTTGTCGGCATAGAGCGCCAGTTGCCCCGGAGTGGTGGTAGTCTTCTCTATGAGCACGTTGAACTTGATGGCCGTTTTAGGCAAGAAATACGTTGTTCCTTCCACAGGCTGTTGGGCTTGTAGATTCATGGCAGTCAGTATAAGGGCTGCCGGTAGCAAGATTTTCTTGATATTCATAGTTTCAGTCGTTTAAACGTTTAAAAGCTTGCGGCAGATACTCTATCAAATCGCTGGCTATGAGGCTCTCTATGCCTTTGTCGCGAACAGCGATGTCGCCGGCCAGTCCATGTAGATACATGCCTAATAGGCATGCTTCGCGCTGCTGATAACCACGAGCTAACAAACCTGTGATGATACCTGTGAGTACGTCACCGCTCCCCGCTGTGGCCATACCGGCATTTCCTGTACTGTTGAAGAGGATGTTACCATCGGGCAAGCAGAGTGCCGAGTAGTGTCCTTTTAGGATGATGTATGCCCCCAAATGCTCAGCTAAGTCGCGTGCTTTGGCCAATCGTTCGTAGTCTCCGTTACTTGCTCCGCCCGATAGACGGTCGAACTCTTTGGGATGTGGTGTCATGATGATACCCTTAGGCAACTGTTGCATCCATGCCCGGTGGTTGGCCAACATGTTCAAAGCGTCGGCATCGGCCACGATAGGGCACTGAGTACGACGTAATTGGGCAATCATAGCGATGGCTGTACTCTCCTGTAGCCCCATACCGGAACCTATACCTAGTACATCGAAGTCGGCAGTATCAACAGGTTCGGAGAAGAAAGTTTCGTCTTTATCTAGTTGCATCACGGCTTCCGGGACGCTGATTTGCATGATGTCGTAATTGCGTTTTGGCGTGTTTATGGTTACCTTTCCTGCTCCCGAACGCATACAAGCTTTGGCAGCGAGTATCGCTGCTCCCGACATACCGTAGCTTCCGGCAATGAGTAAAGCATTGCCCATGTTGCCCTTGTGTACGAAGTCACCACGATGTTTAAGCAGTTTTCTTACGTCGGTCTCATCAATAAGTGTGTAGGAAGCTTCTGTTTTTGCGATGTATTCGGATGACAATAGGATGTCGAGTACCTGTATTTCGCCGAGGTATAGTTGGTTATCGGGCAACAGCATCGACAGTTTTTTCTGCTGTAAGGTGAGGGTGACGTTGGCTCTTATGATGTTCATACGAACATTATAAGTATTGTCTTCGGTCATCAACCCCGACGGCATGTCAATGCTTACCACCTTGGCCGGTGACTGGTTGATGTATCTTACGAGCGAGGCAAAGCCCCCCGCCAGTGGCTTGTTGAGGCCAGAACCGAAAAGTCCGTCGACCACTAAGGTGTCGCTAGTGAGTTTGGGAGGATCAAAGTTGACGGATATTTCGTTGAACTCCTTGACACGTTTACAGTCAAGCAGTCGCTGTTTGTTGATGGTACAATCCTCGGATAGATAGTTGTGTACGTTGAATAAGTACACGTTTACTTGGTAATCGTGCTCGGCTAACATGCGTGCTACGGCCAATGCATCGCCTCCGTTGTTACCCGGGCCGGCAAAAACCATCACTTGCATACGGTTGGTCCACCGGTCGGTGATGGCTCTTGTGATGGCTTTAGCAGCACGTTCCATCAAGTCAATCGACTCGATGGGTTCGTGCTCTATAGTATATTTGTCGAGTTCTTTGATTTGAACTCCGGTAAAAATCTTCATATCCCTGCAAAAATACAAAAAATGGCGGATATGAGAGTGGTTTGTCCTACTTTTTATTTGGTTATTGTATGTTGGCTTTACCGGCAAACTCGCCCTTTCGCTTCTGTTCTCCGCCACGAATAGTCTGCTTCAAATTGAAACGAAGTTCTATATTTTCTTTGCCCACCCTCTTTACAAATACGGAGCTTGTAGGGTCAAGTAAATTGTCTTTGCCATTGGCTTTGATGTCTTTGCTATCTACAGTCCAGTCTCCATTTTTGCTGAGATCAATCTCTTTACCGTCCATATTGCTGGGTACGGTGAATGTGATGTCTGCTTCGGGAGCTTTTCATGTGCTGTATTTGAAGATGTATTTACCGTTGGCTTCTTTAAATGTGAGCATCTTGGAAAGTACATTCTTGTCGAACTCGTCGTCTTTGCTGCACGAGCTGAAAACAGTTGTTGATACTAAAGTAATTGCTGCTAAAAATAGAATCATCGAGATTCTTGAAATCATTTTCTTGTCCATATAGTTATAATCCTGATTAAAATAAAAACTTAAATAATTGGTGCAAAGTTATACATTTGTCTTGATAAAACTTTCAGTTTATACATTTTTTCAATGTTATTTTTGGTGTTTTGGGAAGTTGGATAGGGCGTTTTGAAGGCATGTGTAAGTGGCTGAGCCGACAACAACTACTCAATCAATGACCGATGGTTTCCCAAAAGGGAGGGAGAACAAAGAACTTATCAGCTTAAAACTCATGAACTAACAAGTTCACTCGATAACTCATCTACTCAAAAACTGATGAACTCAATTTGTTGCAGTAGTTTCTCAGTACTGCTGCCAAGCCCATTCAGCATTGCTGCAAGGGGGAGACAGCAAAAATGCCAAGACGCTGCAGTGGACTAGTTGACAAATTGACGAGTAGACAAGTAGACGAGAGGGGGAACTAGAAGTGAGGAGTTAGGAGTTAGAAGTGATGAGTTGGTGGGGGTGAAAGAGACAATTTAACGATGTTGACTACGTAATATCTATGTGGAAATGTACTATTATTCATTTCTTTTTCGTATTTTTGCAATCAAATTTTTTATTCCAAGTGCAATGGATAAAGTAACTATTAAGGACAAAACGTTTAGGACGTTTATCCCTGAAGCAAAGATTCTAGAACGTGTGAAAGCAGTGGCTGAAAGGCTCAATCGTGATATGGCTGGCAAGAATCCACTGTTGTTGGCTGTGCTCAATGGCTCGTTTATCTTTGCAGCTGATTTGATGCGCAACCTCACGATACCTTGTGAAATCTCATTTGTGAAGTTGGCTTCTTATCAAGGGACGACTTCTACGGGTACAATCACAGAGATTTTTGGTGTCAATGAAGATTTGACGGGGCGCACAGTTGTCATCGTTGAAGATATTGTGGATACCGGATTGACCATGAAGCGCATGGTGGAACAACTTGGAACGCGTAAGCCTGCGTCTATCCATATTTGTACGTTGCTGTTGAAACCCGGTAAGTTGCAGGTTCCACTCAATATAGAGTATGCTGCAATGGAGATTCCCAACGACTTTATTGTGGGCTATGGACTAGATTACGACCAGCAAGGTCGCGAGTTGAGAGACATTTACACGCTGGACAGCTGATAAGAGAGAAGAAAATAATAAGATAAAAAATGAAGAATATTGTAATTTTCGGTGCTCCCGGTGCTGGTAAAGGTACACAGAGCGATAAGTTGATTGAAAAGTACGGATTAGGTCATATCTCTACTGGTGATGTGCTCCGTAGCGAGATTAAGAACGGTACAGAACTTGGCAAGACTGCGAAGGGATATATTGATAACGGCCAGTTGATACCCGATGAATTGATGATTGACATCCTCGCCAGCGTATACGACGGCTTTGGAAAAGACCATGCAGGTGTGATTTTTGACGGTTTTCCCCGTACAACTCCACAAGCTGAGGCTTTGAAGAAGATGCTCTCTGAGCGTGGACATAAGGTGGCTGCCATGCTGGAACTATCTGTTCCGGAAGACGAATTGATGGCTCGACTCATCAACCGTGGTAAGGAAAGTGGCCGCTCCGATGATAATGAAGAGACTATCAAGAAGCGTTTGAATGTATATAACACACAGACAGCTCCGCTTATCGACTGGTATGAGCAGGAGGGTATCCATCATCATATCGAAGGACTTGGCACCGTTGACGAGATTTTTGCTCGTATAGCAACAGTAGTAGACGCTCTATAATAATATAAGGTGTTTAAGTTTCGCATGTATGCTCAACTTAGGAGTTATCGGGAATTAAAGGGAGTTAGCAGGAGTTATCGGACAAATGTCTGTTATCTTCCGCTATCTCCCGTTACCTCCTACTAACTTCTATCTATACATCAACTTGTAAAAGCAGAGTAAGGTATAGGAGTTAGTGGGAGTGGATGGAAGCGTGAGCCACGGGCTTATGACTTTGCTGAGAACTCGAATCCTACTAACTCTTGTTCGTTTTTAATAGATGGAGGTCTCTCCATGGATTTTTAGAAGGCATAAAGAATTGACTCCTAAACATCTGAACAAATTCCCCAACGTGTAATCTAACAATATATGGCCGATTCAAATTTCGTAGACTACGTAAAGATACATTGTCGCTCAGGTAAGGGCGGAAGAGGTTCTATGCACTTACGCCACGTGAAATACCAGCCCAATGGTGGACCCGATGGTGGTGACGGTGGGCGTGGCGGTAACATCTATCTGCGTGGTAACCACAATTACTGGACGCTATTGCACTTGAAATACCAGCGCCATATATTTGCAGAGCATGGTGGAAACGGTGGAAGAGACAAGTGTCATGGTACCGATGCTAAGGATGTGTACATTGATGTACCGTGTGGTACGGTGGTCTATAATGCTGAAACGGGTAAGTATATCTGTGATGTGATGGAAGACGGACAGGTGGTCATGCTGCTGAAAGGTGGTCGTGGCGGACTTGGAAACTTTCAGTTCCGCACCGCAACCAATCAGGCTCCACGCTTCGCACAGCCCGGAGAACCGATGGAAGAGCTCACCGTAGTGATGGAGTTGAAACTTTTGGCTGATGTGGGATTGGTGGGATTCCCCAACGCGGGTAAGTCTACGTTGCTTTCATCGTTGTCGAGTGCACGCCCGAAAATAGCCAACTATCCTTTCACAACGCTAGAACCGTCGCTTGGAATTGTGGGCTATCGCGATATGCAATCGTTTGTCATGGCCGATATTCCGGGAATTATTGAAGGGGCAAGTGAGGGTAGAGGACTCGGTTTGAGATTCCTTCGCCATATAGAACGAAACTCATTGTTGCTCTTTATGGTGCCCGGTGATACAGACGACATCAAGAAAGAGTATGAGATTTTGCTGCGCGAATTGGGTAATTTCAACCCTGATATGCTGGATAAGCATCGTGTATTGGCCGTAACGAAGTGTGACTTACTAGACGAAGAGTTGATGGAGATGCTGAAAGAGACGTTGCCCGACGACCTACCAGTGGTGTTTATCTCGTCGGTGACAGGGCAAGGACTCATGGAATTGAAGGATATTTTGTGGCGCGAACTGAACAGTGAGAGCAACAAACTGCAAGGAATCATGGCCGAAGATACACTCGTACATCGCGACAAAGACATGATACGCTTTGCCGACGAGATGCATGATGAAGGTGCCGATGAGGATGTTGAGGAACTGGAAGATGCTGATATCGAAGACTTCGACGAGTTGGATGACTTCGAATATGAGGATGAAGACGATATAGAATAATAACAAGCCCATGACAAAGCCTATACTCCATACTTATAAACTGGCCGAAGGTGTTGTGGCTTTTAGCACGACACGGCATGGCGGAGTGAGTAAAGGCGATTATGGAGAGTTTAATATCAACCCCTATTGTGGGGATGATGCGGAAGCGGTGGCTGATAATAGAGCCGCGCTTTGTGCGACATTAGGTATTGACGATGACAGGTTGTTGTTGCCGCATCAGGTACATGGTACGGAGAATCGGGTGGTATCGGCCGACTTCTTTACCTTGCCCACTGGTGAACGTCGCATTATTCTCGATGGTGCGGATAGCATCATGACCGATATTCCGGGTGTTTGTATCGGTGTGTCGACAGCCGATTGTATCCCGGTTTTGCTTTACGATCCTGTGCATCGTGCCGGTTGTGCTGTTCATGCCGGTTGGCGTGGCACTGTAAAGCGCATTGTATTGAAGAGTGTCGCCGAGATGGTTGCAGCCTATGATACCAAACCTTCTGACCTATTAGCAATCATTGGTCCCGGCATTTCACTGGAACATTTCGAAGTTGGACAGGAAGTTTACGATGAATTTGAGCAAGCATCGTTTGACATGTCTGCCATTACGCGAAAGTTAAATAAGTGGCATATCGACCTGCCGGAGTGTAATCGACTCCAGCTACTACAGGCAGGCGTGGCTTCACAGTGCATTCGCATGAGTGGGATATGCACGTATGCTCATTCCGATGAATTCTTTTCGGCTCGTCGACTGGGTGTCGAATCCGGCCGAATATTCACCGGGATACTTTTGACAGAGACTATATAACAATTAAAACCTAAACAAAATGAATACACGACTCAGACAGACTATCATGAGCCTGACGCTTATTGGTATTACAACGGGATTTATGCCTGCTAAAGATACATTTAGTGCGTCGGAACAACAACAAATCAGTATCAGCACACCGGGGCTGTTCAGTCGTTCCAATGCTTTCAGTGTAGACTTCAGTATACTTAAGAATAGCGATTATTCTTTCCCACTTCCGGTGGGAAAGGCAGAGGTGGTGAATCAACAAGAAGTGAAGATAACGACCACGCAGGGCGATGCTGTAAAGGCTATGTTTGAAGGAGTAGTCCGTTTATCGCGTTCGGTGAACCGCTTCGGAAATGTGGTTGTCATTCGCCATAATAATGGATTGGAGACTGTGTACAGTCATAATGCGCAGAATTTGGTACAGGTGGGGCAGCACGTTCAGGCCGGACAGACAATCGCTATTGTGGGGTATGACGGTGCACAAGCTTATACCTTGTTTTCCATTATGGTGAATGGAGCGCGTATTAATCCCGAAACAATTCTGGAAATAAAGTCACATCGATTGCGTAAACAGACTTTGTTGTGCAAACGTGTAGGCCAAAGAGTGAGTGTAACGGTATCGCAACCGGAGCCATCGAATGCAGGTTCACAGAGTTTGGCTATGGCTAATAAGGGTGGAACAAGCAATAGTATGAGCGGAGATGTGGACAAGAATCCGTTTGAAGGAGGCAATACGATTAGGCTGAATTTGTCTAATCTGTCGAAGATGGAGTGGTCTTATCCACTGTTAGGAAGTAAAGTGATAAGTCCGTATGGCGGAAAACGTCGCCATTCGGGTGTTGATTTGAAGACTAGACCGAACGACAATGTGCGTGCAGCATTTGATGGTGTGGTTACTCGTTCGGGGCCTTTCTCAGGCTATGGTAACTGTATCGTTATTAAGCATGCCAATGGCTTGGAGACACTTTATAGTCATCAATCAAAGAATCTAGTTAAGGCTGGGCAGCGAGTGAAAGCCGGAGAGGTGATAGGATTGACTGGTCGAACCGGTCGCGCCACCACGGAGCACTTACATTTTGAGGTGCATTTTCAAGGTCGAAAGGTGAATCCGGCTGTTGTCTTCGACCATGCCAACCGTTCTTTGCAGCAATGTACGCTCGTATTGTCAAAGAACGGGAATATCAAAAGCGAACGTAATTATTTCGCAGAGAAGAAGTAAGATGATGATTACTTGTGCCGCTTAGCTCGTTGTTGTCTGTATTTAGCCTTCTGACGAGCTGAGCCTGAGCCGTGAGCTCCGGTGATATATTTCTTCTTCTTAGCTTTGGTCTTTACTTTATCATCATTCTGCCCGCTCTTATTGGATGCGGCCTTAAAGACCATTCCTGTTTCTATTATCTCGTTGATGTCGTTCATTGTGGTTTGAGTTGACGAGTTAACAAGTAGACAAGTTAACAAGTTTATTTTTGAATAAATAATTAAGTAGGCAAGTGAACGAGTTTACAAGTAGATTAAAAGTTGTTGGTTGTGTTTTCTAACTAGTCTGCTTGTCAACTCGTTTACTTGTTAACTTTAACTCTTAGTGATGGAACAATCTCACTCCAGTGAATGCCATAGCAATGCCATATTTGTCGCATGTGTCGATAACATGGTCATCGCGGATGCTTCCACCGGCTTGTGCGATGAATTCAACGCCACTCTTATGGGCACGCTCGATGTTGTCTCCGAATGGGAAGAAAGCATCGCTACCGAGAGCAACTTTCGTGTTTTGGGCAATCCAAGCTTTCTTTTCTTCCATCGTAAGTACCTCCGGCTTCTCGGTAAAGAACTGCTGCCATACGCCATCTGCTAATACATCATCGTGCTCTTCGCTGATATAGACGTCTATGGTGTTGTCTCTGTCAGCGCGACGGATACCCGGTTTGAACGGAAGATTCATAACCTTGGGACATTGGCGCAACCACCATGTGTCGGCTTTGCTACCAGCTAAGCGCGTACAATGGATGCGACTTTGTTGTCCGGCACCTATTCCTATGGCCTGACCATCCTTGACATAGCATACGGAATTGCTTTGGGTGTACTTTAAAGTAATCAATGCGATGATGAGATCGCGACGAGCTTCGTCGGTGAAAGTCTTATTCTGAGTGGGGATATTCTCGAAAAGAGCAGGATCATCGAGCTTGATTTCATTGCGTCCCTGTTCAAATGTGATGCCGAATACTTGCTTATGTTCGATGGGATTCGGTCGATAGTTTGGATCAATCTTGATGACATTATAGGTGCCTTTACGCTTGTCTTTCAGGATTTCGATGGCTTCCGGCGTGTAATCGGGAGCAATAACTCCATCGCTAACCTCACGTTTTAAGAGGGTCGCGGTGACTGCGTCACAGGTGTCACTCAATGCAACGAAGTCGCCATACGAACACATTCGGTCGGCTCCTCTGGCACGAGCATAGGCACAAGCGAGCGGAGAAAGCGGTAGTTTAACGTCGTCTACAAAGTAGATTTTCTTGAGTGTATCGCTCAAGGGGAGTCCTACGGCAGCGCCGGCTGGGCTTACGTGCTTGAAACTTGCGGCTGCCGGAAGTCCTGTTGCTTCCTTTAATTCTTTCACAAGTTGCCAACTATTCAAGGCATCCATAAAGTTAATGTAGCCCGGGCGACCGTTAATGACTTCGATAGGTAGTTCGCCTTCTTCGATATAAATACGTGAAGGCTTCTGGTTCGGATTGCATCCGTACTTTAATGCGAGTTCTTTCATACAGCAGGATAAGTTGAATATCTTATGCAAAGATACTTGATTTTACACAAAAAGGGAAGAGATAAGGTCACATTTCCTATTCTTTGAGAATAAAAAAAGTGCAACGACATTCTGTCATGTCATTGCACTTGTATGTTTAAAACATTCTGTAGATTACAGAAGTACCTTGAATTTCTCTTCAATACGTTCTTTGCTTGCAGCACCAACAAACTTGTCAACCAGCTGACCTCCCTTGAAGAAGAGGATAGTTGGGATGTTGCGAACACCATACTCCATTGCGATTTCGTTGTTTTCCTCAACATCGCACTTGCCTACAACGATTTTGCCGTCGTAGTCGTTTGCCAACTCTGAGATGATAGGACCAACCATACGGCAAGGTCCACACCATGTTGCCCATAGGTCAACTACCAAAGGTAACTCTCCATTTTTGTAACTCTCAAAGTTCTCGTTTGTAATTTTAACTTCCATCTTTTCGTTCTTTAATATTCTATATGTATTTTATTATTCTTGTCACAATATTGTTATGAGCAAACTGTATGCCAAAAGTCGCGACCGATAGTAATTGCCATTTTTGTCAGTTCACGTGGTAACTCATGACTGGATTAGACTCTACATAGTTTACAAAGTCGCGAGTAAGGCCTATTTCATGAGCTCTTGAACGCAGTATTAAGTTTGAATTATGCTCTTTATCAACTACTTGTATGAAGAGCATTGTGTGTCCCGGACTGTCTGATACCAGTGTAGATATGTCGTTTACTATGGTCTCGTTGATGTCGTTGATGTCCATACTGATGGTGAATCTTTCGATGCGTGTGTCGCGAATAGTTTGCATATACTGGATGTCGGCAATCTTAAAGTCGACGTAGGTGCTTGTGGGATATCTCTTGCTACAGTTCGCTTTCATGAAGATGATGGCTCCCTGAATAAACATTCCGCTCCATCTGCCCCATTCGGCATCCATGATAAAGAGTTCACCACTGCCTTCGAAGTCTTCTAAAGTGACTACTCCATAGGGCTTACCTGATTTGGTGAAACCGGATTTTACGGCCGTTACCATACCGCCAATTGTTATCTCTTGCTTGCCAACGAGAGCTTCCTTGTCCTCTAATTCGGCACAATGTGTGTTGCACATAGAGTTCAAGATGATGCTGAATTCATCGAGAGGATGAGCCGACAGATAAATACCTACGAGGTCGCGCTCATGATTTAATTTCTCTATTGTGCTCCATTCTTCCACTTGAGGAATGGGAGGAGTGGCTATCTCTACGGCGTCTGAACCTCCAAACAAGGAGTTACGAGCCTCTGCCTGTTCCGCTTGATACAACTGACCATAGCGAACCAAGGTGTCCAAGAAGGCGTCACCTTTATTATTCTTGCCGAAATATTGCTCGCGTTTCAGCCCGAAACAATCAAATCCGCCACTCATGGCGAGCGATTCAAAGGCTTTCCTATTGACGTTAGAGAAATCTACTCGTTGTGCAAAGTCGAATATATCCTTGTATGGCCCATTCTCATTTCGCTCGTTGATGATAGCTTCTGCGGCCTGTTCGCCCATTCCTTTGATGGCTGCCAAACCAAATCTTATCTCGCCTTTTTGGTTTACACCGAAGTTACCATAGCTCTCGTTGACACTCGGTTCCAGCGTAGGAATACCCATAGACTTACATTCATCCATGAGTTTCGTGATTTCTTTGATGTCGCTTTTACGTCGTGTCATAATGGCAGCCATAAACTCTGCCGGGTAATGGGCTTTCATATAAGCCGTCTGGAAAGCCACCCAACTATAGCAAGCTGCATGAGACTTGTTGAAAGCATAGGATGCAAACTTCTTCCATTCTTCCCAGATATGATTCAAAGTCTTGTGGTCATGCCCGCGTGCTTCGCCTCCCTCGTAGAACAATTTCTCCAGTTTGTTCATCTGGTCAATCTTCTTTTTACCCATAGCTTTACGCAATGTGTCGCTCTGTCCACGCGTAAAGCCAGCCAATAAGCGGCTCAGAAGCATGACTTGCTCTTGATAAACGGTGATGCCATACGTATCTTTTAGATACTTTTCCATCTCAGGAATAGGGTAGGTGATAGGCTCTTTGCCAAGCTTACGGGCAATGAACGACGGAATATTGTCCATTGGTCCGGGGCGGTAGAGGGCGTTCATGGCAATGAGATCGCCAAATACCGTGGGATGAAGTTCGCGCAGATATTTTTGCATACCGGGCGATTCAAACTGGAAAGTACCAATCGTTCGTCCCTGTTGATAGAGCTGATAGGTAAGCTCATCGTCAATAGGTATGTTGTCAAGGTCTACTTCTACGCCCGTTGTCAGCTTTACATTCTTGACAGCTTCTTTCAACTCAGAGAGCGTCTTGAGTCCGAGGAAGTCCATCTTAATGAGTCCGGTAGACTCGATAACGTGCCCATCGTACTGCGTCACAGGCACTTTTAAGTCCTTAAAGTCGGGATCGTCGGCCGTTGAGATAGGCACCCAATCGCTGATAGGGTCGCGACAAATGATGAATCCGCAGGCATGGATACCCGTTCCGCGTACCGTTCCTTCAAGCATCTTTGCATACTTCATGGTGTTACGTTCGCGTGGGTCGATCGAAGCTTCCGCCTCGCGTAGCATGTCAACGCTCTTGATAGCGTTGGTAAGATTCATCTTCAAACCATTCGGCAGACGGTCGGGGATAGCTTTACAGAGTGCATTCGCTTTTTCCAACGGGAGTTTTTCTACACGTGCCACATCCTTGATGGAGTTTTTCGTAGCCATACTTCCGTAGGTAATGATATGCGCACAGTTCTCGTGACCATACTTATCCATCACCCATTGGAGCACGCGTCCACGTCCGTCATCGTCGAAGTCGGTATCAATATCGGGGAGAGAAATACGGTCGGGGTTGAGGAAACGCTCAAACAGCAAGTCGTATTTCAACGGGTCTATCTTCGTGATTCCTAAACAATAGGCAGCTACCGAACCCGCAGCAGAGCCACGGCCGGGACCTACCATCACTCCTAACTGCTCGCGAGCAGAGTTGATGAAGTCTTGTACAATGAGGAAGTAGCCGGGGAATCCCATTGTCTTCATCACGTGAAGTTCAAATCTGATGCGCTCTTCTACCTCTTTTGGCACCGGGTCTCCATATATTCTTTTGGCTCCTTGGAATGTCAATTCATCCAAATAGTCGGCTTCAAACTTGATTCGATAAATCTTGTCGTAACCACCAAGGTGTTTGATTCGCTTCTCTCCATCTTCGGCCGACATGGGATTTTCGCCATTCTCGTCGCTGCAAAATTCCTTATATAAGTCTTCTTCTGTGAATTTTTGACGCCACTGTTCTTCTGTTCCGAAGCTCTCCGGGATTGGGAAGAAAGGCATCACCGGGTCGTGGTCAATACTGTAGAATTCCACTTTGTCCAGAATCTCAAGCGTATTTCGCATGGCTTCCGGATGGTCGGGGAACACCTCGTTCATCTCTTCGCGCGTCTTAAACCACTCCTGTTTGCTGTAGCGCATGCGGTTCGGATCGTCCAGATCCTTTCCTGTGGCTAGGCAAAGCAGGTGGTCGTGCGCCTCGGCCGTCTCTTTATCTTCGAAGTGGCAGTCGTTGGTACAGACGAGTTTGATGCCCAATTCCTTGCTGAAGTCTTCCAATACAGCATTCACTTTCTGCTGTAAAGGATAGGCAGTACGATTGGCTAGCAGGGTAGGGTCGGTAACTTGATGGCGTTGTAACTCCAAATAAAAGTCGTCACCGAATAGATTCTTGTACCATAGACATGCTTCGCGTGCGCCGTCAAGATCGTCGGCCATAATCTTACGAGGTACCTCTCCGGCCAAGCAAGCTGTACAAATGATAAGTCCTTCGTGGTATTTCTCTAGGTCTTCGCGGTCAGTTCTCGGTCGGTAGTAGTAACCGTCTACCCACGAACGCGATACCAATTTAATAAGATTCTTGTATCCTTGATAGTTCTTGGCAAGTACAATGAGGTGATAACCCGAATTGTCACCATTCTCTTTCACCTTGTCTTCCTTGCGATGGCGGGCCACATACATCTCGCAACCCAATATGGGTTTGAAAGGTTCCAGTCCATCTGCCTTTCGTTTTTTGTTGACTTCGCTACAATAATCCCAAAATTCCTTAATGCCAAACATGACGCCATGGTCGGTAATGGCCATGCCTTTCATGCCGTTGCCAATGGCTTTATTGACCAAGTTTGAAATCTTGGACTGGCCATCTAGAATAGAATAATAGGTGTGAACGTGTAAATGAACGAAATCTTCCATGAAAAAACCACAATTAGGAGTTCAAAGTTACGGCTTATCCCCGACACAACAAAAGAAAAATAGTAATTTTTTGTGGAGCTAACAAAAAATCATTAACTTTGCAAATGGTAGGTAAAAGGCCTTCCCAGTATTATTGAGCATAAGTCAGAACAACCTTTGGCACCGGCTAACGCCTTGTTGAAATGTTCGCATATCCTTAGTTACTATGATTAAAAGAATCAATAAACTCAAAAAGATACGCATACACAGAGAAGGTACCGATACGCTTCTTTATGGTTTTATCGTAATGGCTTCCATTATATTATTATTATGGAGAGGCTTTGATACCAAGATCCCTTTTTGGGTGGTTTTGGTTGTTTTCTCAACAATCTATGGTATCGTACTGAACTTCTACCGCTGTCCCATTCGCTATTTCTCTGCCGAAGACAATACCGATAAGGTGGTTGTAGCTCCTGCCGATGGCCGAATCGTGGTTATAGAGGAAGTAGAAGAGAACGAATATTTCCACGACAAACGTCTTATGATTAGTATTTTCATGAGTCTGTGGAATGTCCATGCCAACTGGTTCCCTGTAGACGGTAAGGTGAAATTCGTATGCCATAAGGATGGAAACTATTATAAGGCATGGTTACCTAAGGCTAGTTCGGAGAACGAACATGCTGATGTGATGATTACTACACCCGATGGAGTGGACGTATTGTGCCGTCAGATAGCCGGCGCCATGGCTCGTCGCATTGTTACTTATGCCAAGGAGGGCGAAGATTGCTATATTGATGAGCATCTTGGTTTCATCAAGTTGGGTAGCCGTGTAGATGTATTCTTGCCTATAGGTACAGAAGTTTGTGTCAAGATGGGACAATCTACAACCGGTGACCAAACTATTATTGCGCGGTTGAAATAACCAACTCGGAAAATTATTCAATTTATTATATTCGATAAGTTGCTTCTCTTTATCTAAGAGGAGCAACTTTTTTTTATGCCGTAAATTTGACTTGTGATGTAGGGACGGATAGTATTTGCCCTATATTGGAAGTCTCTCTTGTCTTATAACTCAATAACTCGTCAACTTAAAAACGGCCAAACTTAATTTACTGCAAGGGTATGGCAACATTGCTGTTTCGCCCTTTCAGTAATGCTGCCAAGCCTAGGCAGCAATACTGGCAAGCCGTTGCATTTCGCTGATAGATAAGTTGACGAGTAGACAAGTTAACGAGTTGGGAGTGTGAAATGATGGGGATAGAAATTATCTTTTGCTTCTGAAGAACTCTTGCATCAAGGCTTTGCACTCCTCTTCCAGTATCCCTCCAACGATTGCTGCTTTGGGATGGAGGGCATGGGGAGCGTATTCCGTATATCCACGCTTCTCATCGGGTGCTCCATAGACGACACGACTCATTTGAGACCATCCCAAGGCGCCGGCACACATTACACAGGGTTCGACGGTGACATAGAGTGTACAATCTTGTAAATACTTCCCTCCGAGCGTGTTGGCAGCCGCAGTGATGGCTTGCATCTCGGCATGTGCTGTGACATCATTGAGCGTTTCGGTGAGGTTGTGCGCCCTGCTGATGATACGACCTCGGCATACCACGACTGCACCAATGGGTATCTCGCCCTCGTCTAAAGCCCGATGTGCTTCGTCTAGCGCTTTGAGCATGAATTGCTCATCTATCTTTTTTAGTTCTTCTTCCTTTGTTATCATGGCTGCAAAAATAAGGTATTTTATTGTAAGAATGGAAGAATTGTATTATTTTTGCAACTAATCAAACCCGATAGGAGGTCATGAAAAAGGTTAACGTTTTATTTTTCTTTCTGTTCATCATGGTCGGTCATCTCTATGCAACCGATGATTCTAAAAAGCCAATTCTAGGTGTCTTTACGCTAGGAATGACACCAGAAGTGTTTCAAACTCAATATCATGCGTTGCTGGAGAAATATGAGGTGGCACAGAAGGATGGCTATGAAAGTGTTTATCCGGTATCAATCGGTGGAGTATCGATGGATATGAAGAGTCTTGGCGAAAATATGTATGAGACAGATAAGATACTGAACGATTTATACAAGGTGTCTTTTCAAGGTGACGAACCTCTCTTTTTCTGTGGCTCTACCACCTTTTCCGAGAATAAACTAAGCGCTGTGACCATCATCGGATATGGCAATCAAGATGCTACCATATCTTATATTATAAGTAGAAATCCGCTGAAGATAGATGCCGAACCGGAGTTGGTGTGCTGTGACTATAAGGCTCATAACGACGTTTTGGAGGCTTGTAAATCGCTCACTGTTTTTCTTCAAGGAAAGTATGGGGTGCCTACAAAGACATACACTATACCGCAGATGCCCTCAAAACAAGAAGTGGGCGACCAACAGATACTCAAGGTGAAGTTCGTACAGGCGAATGTCTACGGTTCGGTTGTACCTTACGCTGAATGGAAGGTCGGAGATATGCAGGTGGTAGTAGGTATCAAGACGGCCGGGGCAGAACCGTTTATTATGTTCTACGATGCACATCGGCTCTCGCACTCATATCTTAACAATCTGTTGCAAGAAGAACCATTGCCGACAAAAGAACTCAATTGGTAGGCTATGGCTGCACACAACGATCTTGGTAAATGGGGCGAGGACTATGCCGCCGACTACTTAGTGCGTGAGGGATATGATATTATTGAGCGCGATTGGCGGTTGGGTGGAAAGGACATAGACATTGTTGCTCGGACACCGGATGGTACGACTGTGGTCTTTGTAGAGGTGAAGACGCGTCGCTCGGATGCCATCACCAAACCGGCTGATGCGGTGAATCGGCAGAAAATGCGGAATTTGGGACATGCTGCCAATGCCTATGTGAAGATGCATCTGCTGTGGGATGAACTGCGATTTGATGTGATTACAATTGTAGGATGTGATGAGGAAACGGTACGCATGGAACATATCAAGGATGCGTTCAACCCATTGCTACTTTAAAATACGGAAATGAAAAGAGAAATCATACGACTGAACGAGGTGGGCTCCACCAACGATTACTTACGTCAACATGGTGTTGTGGGCGATGAAGAAATGACGGTTGTTGTGGCCGATTATCAGACTTCGGGACGTGGGCAGGCTACAAATACGTGGGAAAGTGAGGCTGGGAAAAACCTGCTATTAAGCATCCTCGTGCATCCTTGGCACACCCCTACAGCCTATCAGTTTCTTTGGTCCATGGCCGGAGCGTTGGCATTGAAAGATACGCTTGATGCTTATACGGACGGAATTACGTTGAAGTGGCCGAACGATGTGTATTGGCACGACCGTAAGATTAGTGGTACGCTGATAGAAACATCGCTGAGTGGAGGTCGTTTGAAAGGGTGTATATACGGTATCGGACTGAATGTCAATCAACTGATGTTTGTGAGTGACGCGCCCAATCCGGTATCATTAGCCGGTATCGTAGGGCATGAAGTGGATCGAGAGCAAGTGTTGCAACGGTTGTTAGATAACTTTGAGAAACGCTATGAGCTTTTGGAACGAGGTGGAGCAGCCGATATTTCAGAAGAATACTATATGTCTCTTTACCGTCGTGATGGTTTCTATCCTTACGAAGATGCCGATGGACAGTTTGAAGCTAGCATCGTAGAGGTGGCGGATAACGGCACTATCGTTTTGAGAGACAAGGAGGGACGATTTAGGGAATATACATTTAAGGAAGTGAAATTTGCGAGGTAAGAGAATTTATACATACGACAATGATATTAAATCAAGTCTCTTTTAGGGGATGAGATTGCTACAAATAGAACTATGACAAAGTTTAAAAGAATACTGCTCAAATTGAGTGGTGAGAGTCTAATGGGCTCACAAAGTTTCGGTATCGACCCCGAACGTTTGGCAGATTATGCACGCCAAATTAAAGAAGTGCATGAGATGGGTGTACAAATCGGTATTGTTATCGGTGGCGGTAACATTTTCCGTGGTCTCAGTGGCAGTCAGAAAGGCTTTGACCGAGTAAAGGGTGACCAAATGGGAATGTGTGCTACGGTCATCAACTCGCTTGCATTAAGTTCAGCGTTGGGTGCTATTGGGGTGAAGACAAAAGTGCTTACGGCTATTCGTATGGAACCTATCGGTGAGTTTTATAGTAAGTGGAAAGCCATCGAATCAATGGAACAAGGATATGTTTGTATCTTCTCGGCCGGTACAGGCTCGCCTTATTTCACCACGGATACGGGAAGTTCGTTGCGTGGTATCGAGATTGAGGCCGACGTGATGTTAAAAGGTACGCGCGTGGACGGAATCTATACGTCAGATCCGGAGAAAGATCCTACAGCCACAAAGTTTACGGATATTACCTACGACGAGATTTATACACGCGGTCTTAAAGTCATGGATCTCACTGCAACTACGATGTGTAAGGAGAACAATCTACCTATCTATGTGTTCAACATGGATGTTGTAGGAAACTTGAAGAAGGTGATGGACGGCGAGCCTATCGGCACGTTGGTACATAATTAACGAAAAAGACGCACCTTTGAATAAAGGTGCGTCTTTTTTCATGATAAGGGATTAGGGGGAAAAGATGAGAAATTAAAAGTATACACTCTCTTTTGTTCTATTGTCCCCGGTTATGAATGGGAATCTCTTCAGGCTGTTTTAAGCTCACTCTCTTTGGAGAGGGGTATGGAGAGGTCTCTATTCCTCCTTAAAATCTACATATTCTCCCTCGTCTTTAGAGAATATTTTATGGTTGGCCTCGGCTGAAGTGCGATGGTCAACAACAGTTTCGCCTTTTTTGTTTGAATATGTTTGGCGTGTAGATGACGACGTTCTTGTTCCACTCGTATATCGCCCGTTCATTTGGTCTTGCATTCTTTTGGCAGACTCACGGAGCCGTCTAAAGAATGAATAAGCGATGAATACGAGGGCAAAAAGTCCTGCGACAAAAACGAAAAATATCAATTTGAGAATCACCATCTACTTCTTATTTTTAGCATTAATAATGGCCGACAAGATTACATACCACGCAATGATAACGGCAAAGGCCGATAATCGGAAGATAATCAGGATGGGTAGGCATGTGGCAAGGAAGATGTATTTTACTTCGTTACCTTTGTATTTCCACTGTTTGAACTTGAGTGCGAACATTGGAAGTTCTGCTATCAATAGCCAACTGCTCAAAGCTACCATGCCTAAAACGACGAATAGCATATACTGTGTAGACTCCAAGAAATTGCTCGCCCCTACTATCAGAGAGCCCCAGAAGAGGGCGTTGGCAGGCGTGGGTAGTCCGATGAATGAGGTGGTTTGCCGTTCATCCAAATTAAACTTGGCTAATCGTAGAGCCGAGAAAGCCGCCATGATATAGGCAGCATAAGGCAGCCAATCTCTTAAAGGTTCTAACCCTGCCGGATAGTCCATAATGTAGAGCTCATTGAAAACCATTGTAGCAGGAGCTACCCCAAATGTAATGTCATCGGCCAGTGAATCCAACTCTTTACCAATGGGAGAAGATACATGCAGTAGGCGAGCGCTCATACCATCGAAGAAATCGAAGACAGCTCCCATTACTATCCATGCCAGTGCCCATGTAGGCTGGCCGTCTAAAGCACATACGGTAGCGATGCAACCACAAATGAGGTTGCAACAGGTTATCGTATTCGGAATATTCCTTGTTATAATATTAGCCATAACTTATAATTGTCTTTTGCAAAGATAACGCAAATGAGTACAATGAAAACTAGTTTCCAAATTGTCGAGTGCAGATTATCTTATGCAAAGATAGTGGAAACGTGCATAAATGCAAAATTTATTCCATACTTTTGAGATGTAAGTAGTTTAATTGCAGAAAGCATTGAGATTTGGGCTTAGATGTGGCGTGAGGCATAAAAAAATGAAAAAGACGGAGATTCTAACAAATTTATACTAATTTTGTATTCAAATCAATATGGTCACGACGGACAGTCAGTAATGTTTCGCATCAAGAAATTAGATATATTCATTGCCAAGCAGTTTGGTATACTTTTTCTGGGTACTTTCTTTATCAGTCAATTTGTGCTGATGATGCAGTTCCTTTGGAGGTATATCGATGAATTAATAGGTAAGGGGTTGTCTATGGAAGTGATGGCTCAATTCTTTTGGTACATGGGCTTGATGCTTGTTCCGCAAGCTTTGCCGCTAGCCATTTTGTTGTCTTCGTTAATAACTTTTGGTAATCTTGGAGAAAGTAGTGAGTTGACTGCTATCAAAGCTGCGGGTATATCTCTGATGCAATCGTTCCGTTCGCTCATCTTTATTTCGGTATTGATTTGTATAGGTTCATTCTATTTCCAGAATAATGTGGGGCCAACGGCTAATATGAAGATTGCGCAGTTGTTGATTTCCATGAAGCAGAAGAGTCCGGAACTGGAAATCCCCGAAGGTGTATTCTATGATGGTATCCCTAATAGTAATCTCTTTGTGCAAAAGAAAAATATGGATACCGGTAAACTTTACGGCATTATGATTTATCGTATGACGGGAAGTTACGAAGATCAAGCTATCATCTTGGCCGACTCTGGGATGTTGCAGGCCACGGCAGAGAAGAAACATTTGCTGTTGACACTGTGGAGTGGGGAATGGTTTGAGAATATGCAGTCGGACGAATTTGGTAACTCCGCAGCTATACCTTATCGTCGGGAGAGTTTCATACAGAAACGTATCGTCATAGATTATAATGGTGATTTCAATATGACTGATGCTACAAGCCTTTCTAATAACGCGAGTAGTAAGAGTCTTTTGGAGATCAATCATGCTATGGATTCGCTGAACGCCAGATATGACAGTATCGGTAGGATGTACTATCGAGATGAAAAGCAAGGAGAATATGCGGCGATAACATTGTCGAAGAAGGATTCGCTTGCGGCTGTAAAACTAGCGACGACAGATAAAGTGGATATAGACACGGTGTTTAACAAGCTGTCTTTAGACAGAAAACAACAGGCTGTGTCGATGGCTTTGAGCAAAGTACAATCCAAAGTAAGCGATTTGAACTTTAAAAGTTTGGTGACAAGTGATGGTGATTACTTCATCAGACAGCACGAAATAGAAGCTATCAATAAGTTTACGTTGGCTCTTTCGTGTTTGATATTTTTCTTCATCGGTGCACCGCTTGGTGCCATTATCCGAAAAGGAGGATTGGGTATACCGGTCATCATATCGGTTTTGGTGTTCATTATTTACTATATCCTCGATAATTCGGGCTATCGTATGGCTCGTGGTGGAATGTGGGCTGTGTGGTTTGGTAAAGGATTGGCTCCCGCGGTCTTGACACCTGTGGCTGTGTTTGTGACATATAAGGCAAATAATGACTCAATGGTATTCAACTTGGATTTATACATAGAGTTCTTCAGGCGCTTGTTGGGTTTGCGTGTGAAACGGCATGTGTTTGCCAAAGAGGTAATCATTAATGACCCGGATTATGAAAAAGATAAAGAGCGACTTCGCCAAATTAGCCGAGATGCATCGCGTTATTCGTTGAATCATAATTTGCGTTCGGCTCCTCATGTGGTGAATGTGTTTTTCAAATACCAGTCTGATCATGAGATAGAACGTATCAGTGGGGAAATAGAAGAGGTGATAGAAGATTTGTCGAATACGAAAGATAAACATATTTTAGGGGCTATTAGTAGCTATCCGATTCTTTCAGTAAGGGCACATACGCGGCCTTTTGCAAGAAAATGGATGAATGCGGTTGCGGCCATTATATTCCCGGTGGGTATCGTTCTTTACCTGAGAATGTGGCGTTTCAGACTGCGTTTGTTGCGCGATTTGAAATTGATTATGAGAACGAATCAACTGGTGGTAAGCAGAATTAACGATTTGAAAAAGTAGAATCACATATACATATATATAATATGGAAGACTTCAAGCTGAGTAGCATTAAAGATGCTGTACAAGATTTCAAGGATGGCAAGTTTGTCATTGTTGTTGACGATGAAGATCGCGAAAATGAAGGCGACTTGATAATAGCCGCTGAAAAGATAACGCCTGAGAAGGTAAACTTCATGTTGAAGAATGCGCGTGGTGTGCTCTGTGCGCCTATTACGTTACAGCGTTGTGACGAGTTGGATTTGCCACGTCAGGTTGTAGATAATACATCGGTGTTGGGTACGCCTTTTACAGTGACCGTAGATAAACTGGAAGGATGCAGTACAGGCGTATCGACGCATGATAGAGCAGAAACTATCAAAGCCTTGGCCGATCCGAATTCGGCACCGCAAACATTTGGTCGTCCCGGTCATATCAACCCCTTATATGCGCAAGATAATGGGGTGTTGCGTCGTAGTGGACACACTGAGGCGGCTGTAGATCTGTGTAGATTGGCCGGACTGTATCCTGCCGGTGCGTTGATGGAAATCATGGAAGAAGATGGTACTATGGCTCGTATGCCCAGTTTGCAGCAGAAAGCTAAAGAATGGGGTATGAAGATCATTACTATCAAGGATTTAATAGCTTATCGACTAGAGAAAGAATCTAGTATTGAGGTGGGTGAAGAGGTTGATATGCCTACTGTTCATGGGCATTTCCGTTTGATACCGTTCCGCCAAACCAGTAATGGACTTGAGCATATGGCTTTGATTAAGGGAGAGTGGAAGGAAGACGAACCGGTATTGGTGCGCGTCCACTCTTCTTGTGCTACCGGTGATATTCTTGGTAGTCGTCGCTGTGATTGTGGAGAACAGTTGCACAAGTCTATGGAGATGATAGAAAAAGAAGGTAAAGGCGTGATAGTCTATATGCAGCAAGAGGGGCGCGGTATCGGTTTGATGAATAAGATTGCAGCCTATAAATTGCAGGAAGAAGGGTATGATACGGTAGACGCGAATATACACTTAGGTTTTAAACCCGATGAGCGCGATTATGGTTGTGGGGCTCAGATGCTGCGTCATCTAGGCATCCATAAGATGAGACTGATGACAAACAATCCTACCAAACGTGTTGGATTGGAAGCTTATGGGCTTGAAATAGTGGAAAATGTGCCTATCGAGATAGAACCCAATGAAAACGATTTGAAATATCTCAAAACCAAACGCGACAGAATGGGACATATACTCCATATAAAATAACAAATGACACAAAATCGAGATAAAAGTGTAAAAACTGTTACGAATTCTTCGCTGTAACAGATAATATGCGTACTTTTGCAGCCTAACGAATAAACTGTAGAATAAAATTATGGCACAATTATCTAATCGATTGAACCGTCTGGCACCATCGGCAACGCTTGCCATGTCGCAGAAGAGTAGTGAGATGAAGGCTCAGGGTGTTGATGTAATCAATATGAGCGTGGGTGAACCTGATTTCAATACGCCTGATCATATTAAAGATGCTGCAAAGAAAGCTATTGATGAGAACTACTCTCGATATTCTCCTGTTCCCGGATATGCTGACTTACGCAATGCTATCGTTGCTAAACTCAAGAATGAGAATAGATTGGATTATACTGTCAATGAAGTCTTGGTGAGCAATGGTGCTAAGCAGAGTGTCTGTAATACGCTGATGGCATTGGTCAATGATGGTGATGAGGTGATAATCCCTGCTCCTTATTGGGTGAGTTATCCGCAGATGGTGAAGTTGGCTGGAGGTAATCCTGTGATAGTGAATGCCGGCTTTGATCAGAATTTTAAGATGACTCCGGAGCAACTGGAGGCTGCCATTACCCCCAAGACACGTATGTTGATACTATGCTCTCCCAGTAATCCTACGGGAAGCGTGTATTCTCAGGAAGAATTAGAAGCCTTGGCAACTGTCATAAAGGAACATGAGGATTTGTTTGTGTTGGCTGATGAAATCTATGAGCATATTAATTATATAGGTGAACATGCCAGCATAGCGAAGGTAGATGGTATGAAAGAGCGTACCATCGTTGTGAATGGGGTGTCTAAGGCTTATGCTATGACTGGTTGGCGTATTGGATATATTGCTGCTCCGGAGTGGATAGTTAAAGGCTGCAATAAGTTGCAGGGACAGTATACATCGGGGCCATGTTCGGTGAGTCAGAAAGCTGCTGAGGCTGCTTATACGTTAGAACAGGGCTGCGTGGAAGATATGCGCAAGGCATTTGAGCGTCGCCGTGACTTGATTGTAGCATTGGCAAAGGATATTCCGGGTTTAGAGGTGAATGTTCCACAAGGAGCTTTTTATCTGTTCCCGAAGTGTAGTAGTTTCTATGGTAAGACGGATGGCGAGCGTACTATTCAGAATTCTACAGATTTAGCTATGTACTTACTTGAAGTCGGACATGTCGCAACAGTAGGTGGTGATGCTTTTGGTGACTCAGAATGTTTTCGTATGAGCTATGCTACTAGCGATGAGAATATTTGTGAAGCCATGAGAAGAATAAAAGGCGTGTTAGGTAAGTTGAAGTAATAATGCAATCTTGTTAAGAAATGTTGTAACGTAGAATATTCGTGCTCTATTCTTTATATATATAATGTGCTATTCAAGTGGAGTTTTAGACCAATTTGCTTTCGGCTTTGTATAAAGGGAGACATTTAATATACTATCTCGTTAAAACTTCTTAATTCGGTTTGTAGTTATTCATAAATGATTATCTTTGCGATACAAAAAATGGGTATTCCTACGTGGTTTTCCTACATTTGCTAACCATTGACACTAAATCGAACAAATATTATAAATTTTCAATAACTAAAAATTAATTTTTTAAAATTATGGCAACTACACAAAAAACAGCCACCCCTAAGAAGGGACAGGGCTTCCAAGGTATCAGAGCAGCATTCTGGATCATCGTAGCATGTTTCATTATTGCTATTTGTATCTTTAACTTTATTCTCGGTAATCCTGCAAACTTCGTAAATAACGATCCTTCAGGTGCCGTTCTTAATGGTAACTTGATGGGTACTATCTATAAGGGTGGTATGGTCGTTCCAATTATCCACACTTTGTTGCTTACCGTTCTTGCTCTTTCTGTAGAGCGTTGGTTGGCTCTTCGTACCGCTTTTGGTAAGGGCTCTTTGACCAAATTCGTTGCTAATATTAAGGCAGCTTTGAATGCTGGTGACTTCGCTAAGGCTCAGCAGGTTTGCGACAAGCAGAGAGGTTCTGTAGCTAATGTTGTTGCAGCTTCTTTGAATGCTTACAAGGAAATGGAAGCTACTAGTGGTATTAAGAAAGGTCAGAAGGTTGCTAAAATCCAGCAGGCTCACGAGGAAGCAACTCAGTTGGAGATGCCTACTCTTCAGATGAACCTTCCGATGATTGCTACTATCGTAACATTGGGTACATTGACAGGTCTTCTCGGTACTGTAACCGGTATGATCAAGTCGTTCGCCGCTCTTGCAGCAGGTGGTGGTGGTGACTCTCTTGCATTGTCAACTGGTATTTCTGAGGCCTTGATCAACACTGCATTCGGTATTTTGACATCTTGGTTTGCAGTAGTTTCTTATAACTTCTTCACAAACAAGATTGATAAGTTGACATACGCACTCGACGAAGTAGGTTACTCTATCGCTCAGACATACGAAGCAAACCACACAGAAGAGGCTTAATTTTTGCTAACCCTTTAAAATTTTATCGCTATGGGTAAAGTAAAAATTAAGAAGAGTGACGTTTGGATTGACATGACCCCTATGTCGGACGTGATGGTGCTCTTGCTGACTTTCTTCATGTTGACATCAACGTTTGTGAAGAATGAGCCAGTAAAGGTTGTAACCCCCGGTTCGGTATCAGAGATCAAAGTTCCAGAGAAGAACGTTCTGAATATCTTGGTTGATAAGACCGGTAAGATATTTATGAGTATGGACAACCAAACACAAATGATGGATGTACTTGCTGGTATGACCGGTCAGTTTGGTGTGTCATTGAATGGTGAACAGGAGAAAAAGTTCCAGAAAGATGCAATGTGGGGTGTTCCCATGGATAGATTGGGTGCTTATTTGAACTTAGAAACAAGTCAGATGGCTGCAGAACTTCCTAAGTTTGGTATTCCTACAGACAGTATCGAGGGCAAGAAGAGTGAGTTCCAGATGTGGGTAGAGCAGGCTCGTACTGCTAATCCTGATATCAAACTCGCTATCAAGGCCGATGAGAAGACTCCTTATAAGGTAATCAAGAAGGTAATGTCCGAACTTCAGGATATGAGTGAGAACCGTTACTATCTCATCACTTCTTATAAAAAGTTGGAGGACTAAGGCATGGCTAAAAAGAAAGAAAGTAGACAGAAGAAGATAAATATCCGTGTAGACTTTACGCCTATGGTGGATATGATGATGCTTCTTATCACATTCTTCATGCTCTGTACATCTTTGGCAAAACCACAGACGATGGAGTTGAGTATGCCAAGTAACGATAAGAACATTCAAGATGAAGACAAGTCGGTTACCAAGGCTTCACAGACGATTACTATCTATGTAGGTAGTGGCGACAAAATCTACTATGTAGAGGGTATGCCTAACTACAGCGATCCCAATACGTTGAAAGAAACCACATGGGGTGCAAAGGGTATTCGTAGTGTGCTCATCAATCATGAGACTGAAGACGGAACAATCCCTGTTCAGGCTATTATGCGTGCCAAGGCTAAACTCGACGCTAAAAAGTTGAACGAGCCTAATAAGTATACTCAGGAAGTTTACGACAAGGAACTTGCGAAGTTGAAAGCTGGTGAAGTTGATGGTGAGAAGATTCCTACTTTGACTATCATTATCCGCGCAACAGACGGTGCTTCTTATAAGAACTTGGTAGATGTTCTTGATGAAATGCAGATTTGCAGTATTGGTAAGTACGTAATCGACAAGATCAATCCTCAAGACAAGGAATTGCTTGACAAGAAGGGTGTGAAATAAGTCTTTTACGCAAATGATTTAAAACAAAAAGAAAATGTCAAAAATAGATTTAATATCTGGTGAATGGACCGATTTGGTCTTCGCTGGTAGAAACCAAGCTTACGGTGCATACAAGCTTCGTAAGGGGACTGCCAAGAGAAATCTTATCGCCATCGCTGCCGTTTTCGTTCTTGCCATCGTTGCTTTCTCTGCTATAGCTATTAAGAATATCGTAGATGAGAATGCTCGTAAGGTGGCTGCCACACAGGTAAACGAACTTTCTGCTTTGAATCAGCCTAAAAAACAGGCCGAGGTAAAGAAGAAGAAAATTGAAGTTGAACCTGAAAAGGTAGTTGAACGTGTAAAGAGTTCTATTAAGTTTACTCCTCCTGTAATCAAGAAAGACTCTGAGGTTAAGCCCGAAGAGGAATTAAAGACACAGGATCAGTTGATGCAGACCAAGACAGCTATTGGTTCGTTCGAGGTTAAAGGTAACGATGAAGCTGGTGGAGAGGTGTTGAAGGCTAAGGAAGTAATTGCTCAGCCTGAACCTCCAAAGCAGGAAGAGGAAAAAGTCTTTGAAGTCGTAGAGCAGATGCCTATGTTCCCCGGTGGACCTACCGCATTGCTTCAATACCTTAGCAGTAACGTGAAATATCCTGTAGTTGCACAGGAAAATGGTGTACAAGGACGTGTCGTTGTATCTTTCGTTGTTGAGAGAGACGGTTCTATCACAGATGTTCGTGTCGTACGTTCGGTAGATCCCTCACTTGATAAAGAAGCACAGCGTGTCGTACGTAGCATGCCTCGTTGGACCCCCGGTAAGCAGAATGGTTCAGCTGTGCGTGTGAAATACAATGTTCCTGTATCGTTCAAGTTGCAGAACTGATAAGTAAATGAAGAAAAGAGTATCTTACATATTCGTAGGATTAACACTACTGTCTGTCAGCCTTCTTGCTTCTTGTGGACAAAAGAAGCATAAAGGTGGCAGAACAGACACATATTCGTCAGGGGTGATTAGTTTCGCCTCTGACGAAAGTTTTAGTCCCATTATCGAGGAAGAGCGACAGATATTTGAGACTATTTATACTCAAGCAAAGGTAAAGCCCATTTATACTAACGAATCGGATGGTATGAATATGTTGCTGAAAAATAAGATTTGCTTGATGATTACAGCTCGTGACTATAAAGAGTCGGAATTAAAGAATTTAAGAGATCGCACTTTTATGCCGAAGGCTCTCAAGATTGCCTATGATGGTTTGGCTCTCATTGTCAACAAGGCAAATCCTGATACCTGCATAACTGTGAAAGACATAGCTCGTATCTTAAGTGGCAAAGTGACACAATGGAATCAGATTCATGCTGGTTCTAGGAGTGGGCAGATTACTGTTGTCTTTGATAATCGTAAATCTAGTGCCGTGCATTTTGCCGAAGATTCCATCTTAGGTGGTAAACCTATTGCCAGTCCGAATGTGTTTGCTACGCAGAAGACTGCTGATGTTATCAGCTATGTAGAGAAGACTCCCGGTGCTATTGGTATCATCGGAAGTAATTGGCTGAATGACAGTCGAGACACTACCAATCTTACTTTTAATAAGAATATTCGTTTAATGTCGGTAAGCCGTAAAGATAAAGCTACTCCTATGAATAGCTGGAAGCCTTACCAATATTATATATATAATGGAAATTATCCCCTTATCCGTACCGTTTATGCGTTGTTGAACGACCCTATTAACGGACTTCCATGGGGATTCGCTCATTTTTTGGCATCACCTAAAGGCCAGATGATTATTCTCAAGTCGGGTTTGCTACCTGTACAAGGGAATATTACCATTCGAGATGTTAATGTAAGCGAATAATAATGTGATGGATGTTACATTTAGTATTGTTATACGTCTAATAATTAGCATTCAATACTTGAATTAATAACAGTAAAAGAAGAAATTATGAAAGCAATTAAATACTTATTAGTCGGAGCATTGATGATAGGATTTGGTGCTCCTGTGATGGCTCAGAATGAGAAAGCTGCCATTGAGCAAGTGAATAAGATTCTTCAGTCTAACAGCCCTGATAAGGCTAAACAGATGAAGGACATTGTGAAGATGTACAAGAAGAATCCGGAGGTTCTTGTTGGTATTGGTCGTGCATATCTTGATATTCAAGACACGCTCAATGCTCAAGTCTATGCCGATATGGCTCTTAAACGTGACATGAAATATGGTCCAGCTTTCATTTTGAGTGGTGATATTCAGGTTATCAAGGACAATGGTGGTGCGGCTTCTTCTTGGTATGAGCAGGCTACATTCGTAGATCCGAAGAATCCCGAAGGTTATCGCAAGTATGCACAGATCAATAGTAAGGTTAGCCCTTCTTCTTCTGTGGCAATGTTGAATAAGCTTCATGAGAACCTACCCGATTATCCAGTAGATATTGTCTCTGCACAGATTTACGATAAGGCCGGTAATTTGAGCAAGGCTATTGAGTATTATGATAAGGTAGATAAGAACAAGATGGAAGCTACCGACTTGGTAAGTTACTCTTTGGATAACTTCCTTAAGGGTGACTTTGAGAAGAGTTTATCTATTTCTCAGTTCGGTAACAACAAGTTCCCACGTCATCCGGCTTTGAATCGTATCTCGTTCTTTAACCTTACCAACTTGAAGCGTTACCCAGAGGCTCTTACTTATGCTGACCGTTTGTTCAATCAGAGCGACTCTACTAAGATTACAGAGAGCGACTATCTCTATTATGGTTATGCTTATCAAGGTAACAAGGAGTATCAGAAAGCTATTGATATGTTTAGACAGTCTTTGGCAAATAACAAAGATAATGATGCCGATAAGTCTGACGCTTTGAAGAATATTGCAAGTGCTTACTCAGAGATGGGCGATATTGCTAATGCTACTAAGACTTATGACGAGTATCTCAAGACTTTGAAGCAGATTACAGCTATCGACTATAATGCGTTGGCTAACATGTATATGAATCAGGCTACCAAGACCACTGGTGCTGAACAGAAGGAAGCTTATGCTAATGCTGACCGAGTATTCGGTGAGATGGCAGAGAAGTTCCCAAGTGCAGCTGACTTCGCTACCTATCAGCGTGCTCATATCGGTTATGCTCTCGACCCTGAAACAAAGACCGGTGCGGCTAAACCTCATTATGAGAAGTTGATTGAAATCATTAAGAGTCATACCGAGAAAGGCGACCGTGACGATGCTCGTCTGTTGGAAGCTTACCAGTATCTAGGATACTATTATACGCTGAAGAGCGATAAGAGTACAGCAGATAGCTATTGGAACAAGATGTTAGAGATTGATCCTAACAATGAAACAGCTAAGCAAGCTCTTGGTAAGTAGTAAATTGAATTAATTCTTAAATAGATATATATCCTCAAAGGCAGCAATGCTTTTGGGGATTTTTTTGTCCATGTATGTGAGAGAACCGTTCGTCTCCCATGGCTTAATTTCTTGTATAAGGCTCGATGATGGGGAAGTCTTATCAGACTTTATCTCCGGTATATACTCATACCGGAGACTATCTTCGTTTAGCTCGACAGTTCCCGGCTATTCAAGGCTAGCCCTCCGGGCTATAAATCCCATTTGTTTGCGGATGTTGCATATTCCCTTTATGATGAAAAGAATTTCATAGGAAGCTATGCAAGGGTAGTTCTTTCAGTTTATAAATTTGATAATTTTATCGTCAATATGCTTGGAGCATTGGCTGCATATTGTTTGTTTCCAAAGAAGCCGTGCGTCAATGTACAAAGGACATTTGACACACAGCCTGCACTATTTTAAATTCGTCGAACTCACATTATTTTTCTACATTGCAATAACATTTAAGCAACATCTATCATATACCTATAACCTTACAACGCAAACCTGCTGGATTTGAATTAACGAAACAGGGACTGTTCATTCCTCGGGAATGTAGATAATCTCGCCATTCTCCAGTTGGTATGCCACACCCACGCGACGGCCTTTGTCGCCCTTGACATTCTGATTTTCCGACGGTGTGTAGCGATCTATCTGCTTGCCTTTCTTAGAGATGATTTCCATATTCTCCTTCCCAGGATTTTTCACCACGGTGAAATCCTCGGTGCTGAACATCTCGGTCATCTTGTAGTGGGTAACGAGTGCTACCATTAGTGCCACAGCAAAGACCATTGCTGCGTCGAAGAGGTTGCCCACTACGCTCATCGGGTCGTCGTCCTCGTCATGCCCAATTCTGATTGGTCGTCTTCTCATGATGGATTGTCGCTGTTTTCGTTCAACATATCGGCAATGTAGTTGAGCGCGCTCATGTCGCGTCTGTACCAGCGTTGCCTCACCGATTTGACCACGAAGCCTACTCCTCCTGCAAATAGTCCGATGACGGTAGTGGCAAACGCCACCTGCATATTGTATGCCATAGAGGCTATGTCGCCCGATGATAGTCCCACCAGTGCGGGACCCATTGGTATGAGTGTGCCCATGAGTCCTGTCATTGGCCCCATCTTGGCAAACATCTTAGAGGTTTCAAGTTCACGCTCCGCCATGCATTCGTATTCGTCGATTAGGTGGTTAATCTTGGCTGCGCTCCCTCGTTGCTCCACCATCTTTTCCATGTAGGTAACTATGGGTAGCCTTCCCTTCGGTAGGCGTTCGGGGAGCGTCATAAGATTATCAGCCGTGAGCGTTTTCATCTCTCTGTGTAGCATGACTCCGCTCTGTCGCATGGTGAGATACTGATTGAAGAATCCACCCAGCAATAGCAACGAGCGGAGGAAGAAGAATATGAGAATGAGGATAACGGGAACGAGGAGTCCCGACGAAATCCAATAGAGTATGTCTGTTATGTAATTCATTGTTTTATATCCGTTTGTTTTTTTCTATTCATTTGAATTATTTGTTGTTTGGTGCGCCACCGATACCACGCCATACCTGCCACTATCGATGTGGCTATAAGAACCAGCGTGCCGACGAGGGATTCGAGGTCGACGCTGTCGGTTCCCGTCACGGTTGTCTTGCCGTTAACCGTTGCCACGATGCCCATTAGCGCGATGAGCAGACTGCTGAGGAAGAGCAGTTCGAGGCGTAGGAAGGTTTCGGGCAGCAGGCGTTTCAGCGTATGTGTGAGCAACGGAATGGCTACGGCGAATACGCCACCCAGCGTCCATGCCACGAGCGAGAAGTCTTCGCCAGGAAATGCAAAGATGACTTTGACGAGAATCCCAAACATTGCCGGTACGACCATGATGCCGGGGAAGAAGCGTAGAAAGACGAGGAGCCAGTGTGCCCTACGACCCACCTGCCCCGATATTTCCATGTCGGTCGCCAGCAGGCAGAAGGCCATGGCTAACAATACATCGAGGTTGAGCAACACGGAGATGTCGCGCACCAGCTCGGTGTTGGTAAGCCAACCTGCAATCTGTGTAGACGACTGCAATATCGCGCCACGCCATGCCAGCCCAGTAAACAGCCATGCCGCCATCGCCGTGATGCCCATCTGCAACGGACGTACAAAAGTCTGTTTCAGCACGAAGCTGAAACAGACAAGTATGAAGAGTATGACAACTAAGGTTTCCATAGCGTCTTATCGTGTACGGTTTTTGCGGCGCATGCGGATGACGAACATCAGCAGAGCAAGGAGAATAAATATCGCACCGCCAGCGAGCATGCCTTCGCTGATCTTCTGTGTATGTTCTTCCGTCTGCGACATATCCTCGTGCTTCATCACCGTGCCCTTGCCCGTGTTTGTCGCCGCATTGCGCAGTCGGTCAATCTGTTGCTGGTATTCCTTGCCACGCTCAGCATCTACCTTTGAGGCGATGAAGTTGCACAGTTTGGCATTGTCGCCCACGAAGCCAGAGCCTGACGGTTTGTATTTCTTCACCATATCGACATGCAGTTTGGCAAGGTCGGCCACCTGCTGTGGTGTAGCATTCCACATTCCCTTTCGCACGGTTTCGAGCATTACAGCGGTAATCTGCTGCAATGCTGCAGGATTTTTCTGCTCGAAGAATGCCTGTGTGCCAAGGTTGTACTTGTCTTTTACGTACACATCGTAGATGTCGTCCCAAAGTTCCTTGTCTATCGCCTGTGGCTTCATCACGTTCCACCCGTAGGTGTTTTCCACGATTTCGGCAAAACCTCCTGCTGCGCTCGCGCCACCTTTCATCTTCTCCTTTATATATACGGGATTTAGAATAGTGGTGCGACTCTCCACACCTATTGCCTCTTTCACCTCCTGCATGCGCACGTTGTGGCGGTTGCGGTAGTCGCTCAGATAGGCATCGGGGTCTTTGCCCGTCACATGTCGTACGGCAAGGTTCAGTCCGCCCATAAACTCGTAGACATGGTCGAGGCTCAGTGCTCCCCATGTGTTGCTCTGGCGAGGCTGCACCACAACGTCGGTGCGGGTGAGGGCGGCCTCGAAAGCATGCTTGCTATACTGCTCCCAGTCTTTCTCGCTGCCGTAGAAAGCACCCATATTGTTGATGTAGGTGTTGGCAATCTCTTCACGCTTTTCCCAGCGGTCGCCACTCATCACCATGCCCTGTATGCCTGTGCCGTAGTTGCCGTTCATACCTCCGAAGATGCGTTGCGATGCCAGTTTGCGTGCCTCCTTGGGCGACACACCTTTCTCTGTGAGGTAACGTTCGGCCTCCTTCATGCCAATGGATACCTCGTTCTCGAAGGCATCGTCCTTGGCATTAGCTGCCATTTCCACCGCTCTGTTGATGAGGAAAAGGCGTGACGCTGCAAGGTCGCGGAGCTGTCCGGAGGTCTGCACCACTACATCGATACGCTTTCTTCCCAACTCTTTCGAGGGAATCAGGCGTAGGTCACTCACTCGGCCGAACGAGTCTCTGATAGGCTCAACACCCAGCATATAGAGCACCTGCGCTATCGTTGCACCCTCGGTCTCTATAAACTCGCCACTCCATAGCGTATAGCTCACCTTGTGTGGCATTTCGCCGTTGTGGCGACGCTGGTACATCTCGATGGTATTCTGTGCCAGTTGCTTTCCTTTCTCCCATGCTGCCTCGCTCGGTGTGGCCTCGGCATTGATACCGTAGAGGTTTCTACCCGTTGGCAGGGTATTCGGGTTTACAATCGGGTCGCCACCTGGCGATGGCGCTGTGTAGCCACCGTTCATAGCATTGAGCATGCTTTCCAGCTCGCACCGTGGACTTTCCGCAAGATATTGCCTGTACTTGTCGATGCTTTTCAGCGTGCGCTCAAGTTCTCGCACGGCAAAGGCAAAAGCTTTCTCCTCCCTGCTATATGATTTCTTTTCTTTTTTCATCATCGCAGACATAGCCGACATTCCTTTTGAAGGCATTCCTTTTTGAGGCATACCTGTCGACGGCTTTCCGTGCATGGCGTTGCCCATACCTTTCGGCATGCCACTCTTTGGTTTCTTGCCCGTTGCGCCCATGCCCATCATCATTTTCATCATATCCGACGGTGCTGTGAGGTCTTTATAGATACTGTGTGCACGTTGTAGGTCGGACGGTGAGAGTTGTCCAACTTTGCATACGAAGGCGTCGGTGACTGTTGCCGGACTATTGATGACCGACTGCACCAGCGATTTGGCAGGATAAAGATAACGACTGTTGAATTCGGAGCGACGTTTCAGCATTGCCTCGCTTGCTTTTCCTTTCACCTTGTCGAGCGTAAAGAGCGAGTAAGCCACGGGGTCGGTACACATTTCGAGTAGGCTACTGTTGATACGAGCCGGCTCGTAAGAAACGCCAAGGGTATAGAGCTGACCAGTAATCTTCTCGGTCGAGAGTTCTTCGGCAAAGTTGTCGATGCGCAGAATGTCTTCCTCTGTGTAAGGGCGTGATATTATGCTATCCAATCCCAAATCACGATGGAATCCCAAACGCACCACGAGTTTTTTGATGTCGAGCGAGGTGCGATGCAACAATGCTTTATCCTTGCCGATGTTCTGCGTGTAGAGTTTCAGTTTGGAAGAGAGTTCGCCGTATTTGCCACGCATTCCGCTTTCCATGAACGGTGGTGTGAGATACGACTGCAAGCCTGCATACGAGCGACGTTTGGCGATAAGACCTTCGCCTACGTTGCCGATGGTGTATAAGTAGAAGTGTGGTATTGCGCCCACCAGTCGGTCGGGCCAGTCGAGATTACTCAATGCCACCTGCTTCTTCGGTGTAAACTCAAGACTACCATGTGTGCCGAAATGTATCAGCACATCGGCTTTGAAACCGTGCTGTGCCCATAGGTAGGAAGCTATGTAGGTGTAGGGTGGGGTAGCTTCGGTGCCATGCACTATCTGGAATGAGTTGTCGCCCTTGCCTGCGGCATTCTGAGGAAGTAGCACAATATTACCAAACTGCACACGAGCCACGGCTAGCTTGCCGTCGGGTGTTGCCATATACTCACCTGGAAATTCACCGTTGGCTTTCACCACCTCCTTGTATTTTTCGGGGCGGAGTGTCTTTTTTACCCAGCTGTCGTATTCGGTCTTGCTGACGAGTGCAGGTTTTCCGTTTTTCATAAACTCGTCAAAAGCTCCTTTGGCATAAAGGCTGAACACTGCACCCTGCCGATGAATGGCTTTCTCCAGTCCTTCGGGCGATTCGGGCAGTCCTGCCACGTTGTAGCCCTCCTGCTTGAGGCGCACCAACAGGTTGTAGAGCGAAGGTCCAACCTCCATGCCACCTGCGGTCATGGCATTCTGCCCCGGACCTTTATAATAGTAGATGACCACACGCTTTTCGCTGTTTGGCTTGTGTTTTAAACCAATGTAGTTGTTCACTGTCTGCACAAACGTGCTGAGGCGTTCGGGCATCGCCGCCACATATTCCAGGTCGTCTTTACCAACGTAATGAGCGAAAAGGGCGAATGGTCGCAATGCACCGTCTATTTCGGGCGTTACCACGCTCTGCGACAGGAAACCACCATTCATTCCCATCTTATCGTCTTCCCATTTCTTTTCTAGCCTTCCCACGTTCAGCGGAGCAAAGAATGGTACGTTGACATGCTTCAAATAGTCCACGAAACCATCGCCGAGACGACCGTGCGCCATGTTGATGATGGCCGACACGTTGATGCTGTCGGCATGGTGTTCCTCCACGAATTTATGGATAGAGTTGACAGGGAACACCACATTGCCCGTCTTTTCCAATTCGGCAATAAGTTCCTCTGGTTCGCCCATCGAGCCTGTGATGACAATGGCAGGGGCCTTATCTTTCCACAAACCTTTTTCCATAAGGAATTTCTTGTATTCCGACACGGAGTTGAATTGTAGGTTTTCACCGTCAGCATGATCGGGGTCGGTATGGTAAAGCAGTCCGTATATGCGTTCTACGACCTCGCCTGGTTCGGGAGCATAGATAATTTTCCGGTCGATGTGCCTGCGCACATAAGAAAGCATATTGCAGTAGTTCTCGCGTCCGCCGTTGCCGATGTAGGCTTTCAGACGATTGGCTGTGGTGGTGTCTACCGAGCAGAAATCGTTGTCGGGATTAGTAATCATCGTACTCACCACGGGTGTTCCGCCCTGCATTGCCTTTTCCAACTTTTCGCGTTGCTCCTCGGTGAGACGCAGTCCCATAGCCTGCACGAAGACCATGTCGTAGTCGGTTGCATTCTTGATGTCGTCGGCACTAAGATTTTCTATCTTGATGAACGGATTATCATTAGCACGGGCTATCTGTCCGAGTGTGATTGTCTGATAATTCACAAAGGCTATCCTTGTAGTGGATAGCCATTTGTGCCATATGCCTATACCCATGAGTAGCAATGCTACCACGGCGGCTATGATTGATAATTTTCGTTTATTCATAATTTGGTTTTAAGGGTGTAAGGCATGATTACTTTCTTATCATGTCGGCAATGTTGATGCTGACTGTCGCCACATAACTGATACCGTTGAGCGGAAGCTGTACCGCTGAGTCGGCAGCCTTGTCCCGAAAGTTGAAAAGGTTGTCCATCATCAGTCCGAGGGTGATGCCTCTCGGTAGCTCCGAGCGGAGATTGATAGAGCAGACCGTACGCGGTTCAAACACGTAGCGCGTGTAGGCTTTGGCTGTGCTGTTGTACGAGTAGCGCGTGATGCGCGACATCCACTGGCAGTTGAATGCAATAGACTCGGTGGTCTTGCCGAACTTGTGCTTGTATATGGCGTTGAACTTTGCGCTGTGTGGACGTATCCACGACTGGTTGTAGCCGTCGCGCACATCGTAGTCGTTGATGTAGGTGTAGGCTCCCCTGAATTGGAGACCGCATGCCATACGGTAGTTGGCCGTAGCCTCAATACCCGTGGTCTTCACGTTCTCGGCATTGACATACCTCATATTATAGCTTTTACCAGGCTCCATATACTCGTATGAAATCTTGTTGCGGAAACGGTTGTGGTAGGCCGACACCGAAAGGTTGAAGCCTCCATAGTCATATTCTGCCGAAGCCGATAGCTGACTACCCTCTTCTGGTTTAAGGTCTTTATTGCCATACATCATGATTCCCATTCCGCCCATGTTGAATTCCTGATAGAGCTCTTTGAGTGTGGGAATGCGGTAGCCCTGTGAATAGCCGGCACGCAATGTGACATGCTTGAACGGACGATAGAGCATCGACACCTTAGGAGTGAGGTGGAAGCGGTAATGATAGCCTTTATCGCCACGCACGCCCACCACGAGGTTGAGGTTGTCGGTAATGCGCCAGTCTTCCTGAGCACAGAGCGAGAGTTGGGAGATGTCTACCGTACCCGTGTCTTTCATCATATAGTGTTTCAGGCTTTCGTGTATGCCCTCTATACCTGCACTGAAAGTATGGCGACCGAAGTTGCCCGTGTAGTAGAGACGCGTGCTGTGGTTGATGTTGCCATAAATCTTCTCAACGAGCTCCACACGGTCGAACACATCCTTCTTGACATAGTTGTCGAAGGTGTAAGAAAGGTCAAATCTGTTGTTGTCGTTTACCTGCCACTTCATCTTCGCGCCAGCTACGAGGTCTTCATATCGCTGATGCCACCGCTTGCCGTTCATTGTCGGACGTGTGTTGGTATAGAAGGTGCCGTATGCTTCAGCGCTGAGATGGTCATTGAAACGATACTTGAATCGCTGTCCGAAGTCCATGATACGGTAGCCATACATGATTAGGGAAGAGGGCTTGCTCTGCGACTTGCTAACACTGCCGTCGGGCTTGATCATCTCAACCTGCTTACCCTCCGTGTCTTTTACCGTATAATTGTCGCGATGGCGGAAGCCGAACGACGACTGCGAACTGAACTTGTTCTTGTTGATGCCCAATGACATGGCATAGTTCTCGCCGTTGTATCCTGCGTAGCGCATATTGACCCTAGCATCAAACGGTCTGATACTCTTCTTCGTGATGATGTTAATCACGCCACCTATGGCCCGACTGTCGTACAGTGTCGAAGCTGCGCCACGCACTATCTCGATACGCTCCACATTGTCGATGCTGATACGCGAGAAGTCTATATTATGGTCGGAGCCCTCGCCACTGATGCGCTCGCCGTCGAGCAGGAAGAGCACCGACTTGCTGTCCATGCCTTGATAGTTGAGCGTAGTGGTCTGGCTCATGCTGTTATAGTAGAACTGTACTCCGGGTAAGGTATATTCCAGCAATGTGTTCAGATCAACGGGGTTGACCATTCTTATTTCCTCCTGCGAGATAACACGCGTGATGACGGGCACGTCCTTTAGTGGCTTCTCCGTCCTCGCTCCTGTGACTACCACCTCGTCGAGCTTGGTGTGCGACTGTGTCATCTTGACCGTGAGCGACGGATGACCCGTGGCGGGTACATGCAATGTGCGGGCTACATAGCCCATATAGTTGACATGAATGGTATACACCTTGTTGTCCTGCACGTAAATGGTAAAGGCACCCTTGCCATCGGTGCCAGCTACAATATTCGTTCCCTCCACAGTAAGTCGCGCACCAGGCATTGCCGTCCCGTCACCGGCATCGACAACCTTTCCCGTGATGGCATATTTCTTTTCAAGTGGGGGATTGTTATTGGCACAAACGGTGGCAAAAGCCACCGTAAGCAATACTAATATGGAAAGTAGTCTTTTCATAATTGTATCTATCATCATGAAATGTGAAACTATAGTTATTTATTCATAACTCTATAGTCGAAACTCACGATTTTCTTCTTGCCTGTGGCATCAACATAGTCCTTAAACTTTAAGAGCATCATCTTGCCATTCTTAAACTTTACGGCAAACACCTTGTCGCTCACAATCTTCGGCTGGCCCATGCCCGTACTCTTGAGCCACTTCTGCAGTTCTTTATTAATCTGTGCCTTTGCATAACCGATGATACCCTTTCTCATTCGACTAATATCCACGGTGATGAGACCAGGTACGTTGCCCTTGTATTCTCCGCTAGGCATTTGGGTAAATTTCATGATGTCAGTCTCTTCGGTCATCAGCACCTCGCCGTCCTTCACGCATGGATTGTATACGTTGAAGGCGATGTCCCACTTCTGAGGCTTGTCCTTCTCCGTGCCTGTGGCAGGTTTCGTATCGATGACTTTGGATAAATCCTCACCTTTCTCGTTCTTCTCATATTTGCGGTATGTCCACTCGCCGAGTTCTTTCTGCACGGTGGTCTTCCCTGTCTCAAGGTCAATATACAGCCACGAATCGAATCCAGTTGCCGGAGCCTCGAAGTGCTTGGCCGTTGTATTAGGTTTTGGATCGGTGTCACCGGCGTTTTTATCGCATGACGTAAAAACACATAACATTAAACAAATAGTTGCGAATAATTTTGTCTTCATTTCTATAAAAAAAATAGGATTAATAAAATATTTTTCAACGCTTGCAAAATTAATACGAATTATAAGTGCCTACAATACCTAAATCTTGTGATTTAGAGAACCTGTTTATAAATGAATTTAGGCGTATTTTTTTTTATGTTCTGTGACAAAGCATAAGAGAATACCCTCAAATCCGCAACTAAGCCCTTGAACGTCCTTATTGCGTTTACACGGCGGTGTTTTGCCCCGTCCGCAGGCGCGGATTGCGTTTCGCGGCGGCGTCTTGCCCCATCCGCAGGTGCGGATTGCGTTTTGCGGCGGTGTCTTGCCCCGTCCGCAGGTGCGGATTGCATTTCGCGGCGGTGTTTTGCCCCGTCCGCAGGTGCGGATTGCGTTTCGCGGCGGTGTCTTGCCCCGTCAGGGTAGAGCTTGACCACCGCGCCGTCCGCCCACCACCATGAGAAGTGACGGCCTATCTGTAATATCTTGCAGAGGCCATCTTTAACGCCTGCGTTCCATCCGGGAAAGGGCAAGAAGAGGCAGCCCTTCTCGGTGACGGCAACCGTGCATTGGCGGAGTAGTCATCATGGGTCAAGTGGGAAAATCGCCTTGCATGAATCTTTGCAACACGTCGCAGCGTGTGATAATTGGGTCTAAGAAGAGCGTACTTTGTCGATAGAAGTCAGCCAACTGCGTGTAAGCGTCGTGCAGGTCGGGATATTTGAAGACACTTTCTATACCCTCCCAAAAGTAATTAGGCGATTGGCCATACACATTGAACAGCACAAAGGCCTTGGCATAGAGACATTGTTGTTTCATTTGAAAGTTGTCGTGGGCACTGCGTAGGCACTCGTCGAGCAGTCGAACGGTCTCTTTGGCAAAGTCTTGTTCGTAGCTTTTGGCACTGTCGTAGCAACTAAAGTCGTCGCGAGTGATATACCAACAATCTCCATAAGGCGATGCCTGATAGTAGCGTTTGGCCAGTTCGTAGCCGAAATAGCAACGGTCGGCATCGGTCCCAGCCAGCTTGTAACGGCTTTGTAGTTGCAGCATATCCTCACAGAATGCCACCTTATAATTCTTCGTCAAGGCCGGAACCTCGTAGCCGTCAAAATCATTACCGTTGCGTTGGCGTACAAACCAGCGTGGAGCGGTAAAGTCACGATGATATAATACATAATTACTTTCATCGCTATTGATATAGAGCATCGGTAGTTTTCGTAGATAGGGGAGTGCTTCGGCAAATCGTCCTTCGCGCAGAAACTTACTTCCTATTAAGTTGTTATAGTATTCCCGGTCGTGCGTCGTGTGCTTTGTCACATACCGAGCCAATGCATCTTCTGGTTTGGAATAAACAAACTTGGTATAGGCTATAGCTTCTTTTGCTGTAAGACTATCCATCTTCGAGCCCAACTCCCAACCCAAAGATTCTTTGACATTGTATGTGTAAAAAGGGAATGGATAGGCTTTTGTTGTTTGGTTGTCTATATCCATCAGGGCTGTCTCCATGTTTTTGTTACCCATAGTCTTATAACGAGGTACGAGCACGGTGTAGGCCAAGCGGTCTTTTACCCTCCAAAAGTAGTCGTCTTGCCAGTCGTAGGCAGTTTGGGGAGCTATCTTTCGATCGAGCCATTCCATTTCTTGAGCAATAAATTTTGTCCCGTTGCCATGGAGAGGTAATAGTTTGGCCCGTGCCATGAGTCTGATGGCTCGTGCCACATCGTGCGAACGCGGCATTCCACGCATCATCATTGCATGCTCAGCATCGTTGGCTGCTTGTCGGTAGTTGCCCATGATGTAGTGCAACATGGCATTGGCTGCCTGCCACAAGCACGGGTCTTTCACCTTGCCTTCGTGCAGTACGCTGTTCGATAGTGCTACGAATTGCTTCATTTCTGCTGGATATGTCGGTATATATCCCACCCATTCTATGGCTTCTTTGTTCCCTTGCGTGTCGGCAGTCTCTTGCGCTCCGTTCACAAACTCTTGTATCAGATAGATGAGTGAAGGTGAGTTGGGCGTCTCGGCATATATCTTTCGGATACCCGGTACATTCCTGTATTGTTGCAATCTCCATCTCACGCTCTGCAAATCTCCTTGTTCGGCATAGATGTCGAGTGCCATTTGTATGTGCTTCTGCGCCTGTTTGTCATTGGGTAAGTTGTATAATGCGTTGGCATAAATGTTTCGACACATGTCTCGATACACTCCTTTGGACAGCGAACACCCTGTCTTTTCCCATACCAGAATGTTGTTGGCATATCGCTTCAGCATCATGTTGGCACGCATCAGCAGCAGGCAATACTGTGCTTTAAGACGTCCATGGAGTCGTTGACCGGCCGTTGTGGCAATGATGGCGAGTGTTTTGTTGGTACGATCAATGTCCTCCGGCGTCGGATAACTCCATTGGTTATACAGGTCACCGCTCACTTTGCTGTAGTCGGCTATTTGCTTGATGTAGGTCAACATCTCTCTGTCGCCTTTCTTGCGAGCCACTTCCTTTAAAAAAGCACAGTCATCTCCGAAGAAGAGGTCATTATAACTGTATTTATTAGGGTAATGATTAGAGACTTCATTTTCCTCGCACGTTACCCCTGTATATTTCTTCCAATATTCAAACAGTTGGTAGTCGAATGTGAAATAATTATATTTCTGGTCGTACACATCAAACAGATAGTAGTTGTGTACAGGTGCCATCGGGCCGCAAGCTGAGGCTTTTCCTACAATAAATAGCAATAAACTAATGACTATAAATCTCTTCATCATGGCGGTTGTTACGTTTTAAGTCGAAGATAATTGTTTCGTTGTTGATGTCATTGCGCTTCTGTTCAAGGGCATGCTTGGTCTGTAATACCTGCTCAAGAGCAGAGTGCCTCGTAATCATCGTGTCGCCCGGCAACATCGGGTATTCATTCTCGTGGTGTACAATGCCCACGTATTTATCGCCGCGAAACAGTAGTCGGTAGGTAAAGTTGGGATAGGCGGCCGATAAGGGCAGCTTATAGCCGGCTATATAGCGCAGATATGGTTTCACGTCGCGGTAGTCCAAGATAGGATGCTCGTTGTGTATATTGGTGAAATCGCCCGTATTATATACCATCAACACACCACGGTCGGCCGGTGGGGGCGTCTGTGCCAGTTGGTGAAGGCGAATGGTTGATGACAAGTGAATGCCTTGCTTGCTCAATAGTTTTTGCATCTCTTGCATAAAAGCATAGTATGTTTTGCGGGTTGTTCGTGTCCAGTCGCAGTCTATCTGTATCTCTTTCAGTGCTGCGATACCATGTGTTTGGGTCATTTGCATGATGCGTTGCGCAACCTTTTCGGCCAGTCCGTCTACGCGATTTCGCATCACATCGTTGACAATGAATACCACCGGAATCACTTCCACCGTCTTTGGTGGAGTCTGTTTAAATGATATAGTGGCATTGGGCATGGCTTCTCCGTCGGCATTTTTTACCACATCGAAGTAGCGGATGTAGAGTTTTGAAATGTGGTGTCGATTGATATAGGCCGTATCTACCGCAAAGCTGGTACTCCAATAATAGGCCGAGCGAACTTTGACAGGTTTCGGTTGCTCGTGGCATGCGGTCAATGCTGAGTACAGCAATGCTATCAATGTTCCGATCATCCATGTCCTACGCAATGTCCTAGCGCTGCTGTAGTCATGGTATAGTCCTGTTATTGTTTGCATCACTCCTTTCATAGCTATCTTCATAGTGTTGTTGCAAACTTATCAATTTTATCTGAATCAGCGGAGGATTAGCTTTGAATTATCATTATTTTACATAAAAATTGGTCGTCAACCATACTTTCTTGTCTTGTACCAATTTCTTACTTGACTGATTGCAGTGGCTAGGCAGTGTCGCTGCCTCGACTTTTCAGCATTTCTGAATAGGCTTGGCAGCGATGCTGAATAGGCGCTGCAGAAGCCCCACCCCGCACCAATCATTTTAGTAAACAAGTGAACGAGTAAACAAGTAGACAAGATTTTAGGTTGACAAGTAGATGAGTTTAGGGGGCAGTTTGTAAGTTTTTGAGTTGATAAGTTTTTAAATTGTGGGACGGAAAAGGTTTATTTCTTGCTCCCGCTCCTTTTGGAGAACCATCGGTCATCGACCGAGTAGTCGCTGTCGGCTCAGCCGGTACGACTAAAAACGAGGGAGATAATGACTGGGGAGAGGCTTCTGTAGGGACGTGGCATGCCACGTCCGCGGGGAAGTCCACAGTCATATTTGCTCCTAGATTTACAGTGTATATACAGTTCTCGGACGCGACATGTCGCGTCCCTACGAGTCTTTCCATGTACTTATGTATTGTCTAGTGTAAACAAATAGCATTTATACCGTATGACAGACCACGTTTTTAAGCGATAAGTACAGAGGCTTTACTGACCTGTAGGGGCGAATTGAATTTGCCTTATAAGGTATAAAACAATGGTGAAATGTATGGGAAGTCTTTTAGACTAGGCTTTCCTTAGTGCAAACTTTTATGAACAATAAATAGAAATAAAAGTATTTTTGTCAAAAATATGCCATTATAAAAATAGTAAAAATGGTTGTTTTTTATTATATTTGCACATTCTTAAATTATAATTCCATGTTTCTATACGGGAAGTAATACTCAATATCATAACAAAATATAACTTTATGAATAGAATTCTGCTGATTTTGCTATTGGCAGGTGCTGTGAATTTGCAGCCCACAATGGCAAAGAAAAAGAGTAAGGCAAAAGTAGACTCGTTGCTGACGGCCAAAGATAAGCCGGGCAAGTCGTTGGTAGCTGATTTCAACAAGGCTGTGAAAGAGGCTAAACTTGTCAAAGGTATGTTTGATACATACTTCACTAAAGACGGAAAACTGTATTTTAGTATTGCCGATTCGGCTTTCTCACGCAGTTATATCCTCTCTAACCGCGTGTCGTCTACCAGCAATACCAATGATTATGTAGCCGGACAGATGGTAGATGCGCCTCGTTTGATTCGCTTCTCTACCGATAGCGTGCGTGTATACTTGCATTTAGTGCAGAATACCAACGTCGTAAAGAAGGGCGATCCGATTGCTGCTTCGTTTAAAACAAACTTTGCCGACCCCATCTTGAAGGCCTTTAAGATAGTGGGAAAGAAAGATGGTAAGGTGCTCATTGATATGACTTCGTTCTTCGGAGGCAACGAGAAGAGTTTGAGTCCGATGAAGCCTGACAACCCTCTGTCGGTGCTTTTTGGAGGTAGCCGCAACTTAAAAGGCTCGTTTATCTCGGATGCTTCGGGTATCACCGATGTGAAGTCATTCCCTCGCAACATCGAGATTATCAGTTCGTTGAGCTTCGACCTGTCAAAAGAAAACATCCCTTACACCGTAGTCATGCATCGTTCGCTCTTCATGGCGCCCGAGAAACCGATGGCTATGCGCCTACAAGACAACCGTGTGGGATTCTTCAGCACCGATAAGAAAATCTATTCTTCGACATCGGATCGTGTAGATAAGAAGACTTATATACACCGTTGGCGTCTAGAACCCAAGGATGAAGACCGCGATCGCTACTTCCGTGGCGAATTGGTAGAGCCCAAGAAACCTATTGTTTTCTATGTAGACTCAGCCTTCCCCGATAAGTGGCGTGGCACCGTAAAGCAAGGTATAGAAGACTGGAACAAGGCTTTTGAGGCTGCAGGATTCAAGAATGCTATCATGGCAAAGGATTATCCGAAGAACGATTCGACCTTCAACCCTGCCGACATGCGCTATAACTGCATCAAATATGCCGTTACCGAGACTGCCAATGCGATGGGTCCGAGCTATGTAGATCCTCGAACGGGCGAGATATTGACAGCAGATGTCATTTGGTATCACAACGTTATATCGCTCTTGCACAACTGGCGATTTGTCCAAACAGGTGCTGTTGATGCGCGAACTCATAAGGCTGTGTTCGACGACGACTTGATGAAAGAGTCTGTACGCTATGTGGCTGCCCACGAAGTAGGCCACACGCTGGGTTTGATGCACAACATGGGAGCTAGCTATTCGTTCCCTGTAGACTCGCTACGTAGTCCTTCGTTCACCCAGAAATATGGTACTACACCTAGTATCATGGACTATGCACGTAACAACTTCATCGCTCAGCCGGGCGATTTGGAGCGTGGTGTGAAGCTCACTCCGCCTATCTTGGGTGTTGAGGATATCTATGCTATCAACTGGGGTTATCGTCTTATCAAGGATGCTGATACTCCCGAAAAGGAGAAACCCACTCTCGATGCATGGATTAAAGCTAAGAGTGGCGACCCTATGTATGAGTTTGGAGTGCAGCAGTTCATGGGTGCCGTAGACCCGACCGACCAGTCTGAAGACTTGGGTAACGACCATATCAAAGCCGGTAACTACGCTATCAGCAACTTGAAGATTATCATGCGTAATCTAGAGAAGTGGACCTATAAGCCCGGTGATACTTATGAAGCTGTGAAAGATATGTACAAACAAGTCGTATCGCAGTACACTCGCCATCTCTTCCATGTGATGCCTTACATCGGAGGTGTGCGTTTCGAGGAAATCAGACAGGGTGATAACAAGGGCGCTGCACGCCATTATATCGACCGAGCTACCCAAAAGCGTGCCATGCAATGGCTTATCGGACAGGCTCGCAGCTACAATTCTTGGTTGTCACCACAATCACTTTTGAATAAACTAGACTTGCCTTCTAATGTTAATGAGAGGTTGCAGTCGTCGGTAGTAGGTGCACTTTATGCCGGTACTCGCTTGTTCCGCATCAGCGAAGGATACAAGATTAATCCTGCAAAGAATTATAGTCTTGATCAATATATGAATGATGTGTTCAACACATTATTTGCTCCTACGATGCAAGGTCGTGCTTTGAGCGAAGCCGATTTGAGTCTACAGTCGGGCGTTCTCTCTGTTTTCAAGATTACAAGTGGCTTGCAACTCAAGCAAGGGAAGAAGGGACTGCTGTTGACAGAGGCTGAATTGGCTGAAAATTTGGCAGCAGAGACTACCGAATTGGCATGTTGCAAGGCTCATCAGGGCGATTCATTCATGCGTATCAATTACGGTTTGCCATCATTACCCAGCGATGTGCTCTCTCCATTGATGTTGAGTCAGCTGAAGAAAGTACGCAATTTGTACATTCGGAAGCGTGCTACAGGCGATAGCAAGACACGCAACTTCTATGAGTATCAGATATTGATGATTGATAAACTCTTAAAGGAATAAATTTATGAGGAGACTTTTTTGTTTATTGACTTTGCTGTCTTGCCTCTTCTCTGTCAATGTTTTGGCACAGGATTTGAAAGTCAGTGGAAAGGTGGTTGACTCCACTGGTGAACCCGTTATTGGGGCTAATGTAAAGGTAGAAGGTGGAAAATTGGGTGTCATGACCGATAAGGATGGTAACTTTACTATCACGATGCCTAATGGAAAATCTACTTTGGTGGTGTCTTATATCGGTTATAAGGCATCTATAGTACGTGCTGTACTGGGCAAATGGTTGAACATCAAACTCGACGAAGACGCTCAGAACCTCGATGAACTCGTAGTTGTAGGTTACGGAACGCAGAAGAGATCGAACCTTACCTCGTCTATTGAGGTGGTGAAAGGTACCGATTTGGCTCGCGTCCCTACACCTAATTTGGATGAGGCTCTGAATGGTCAGGTGGCCGGTTTACAGGTTATGTCGGTGTCAGGTGACCCCGGTACGGCTCGCGAGGCAAATCTTCGAATCCGCGCTGTCACCGGTGCTTCATCGTCACCGTTGCTTGTTATTGATGGCGTTCCACGTTTCTCGGAGAACACAAGCGATGGAGAACAACGCTTATCCGACCTGAACCCCGATGATATTGAGAGTATCTCAATTCTCAAAGATGCTGCTGCCGCTGCCGTTTACGGTGTGCGTGCTGCCAACGGAGTCGTTTTGATTAAGACAAAGCGTTCAAAAGGCGACTCAAAACTACGCATCAACTATCGCGGTCAGTACAATATTCAGAAAGCAACCAAGTTCCCCAAGTTCTTGAACAGCTACGAATTTGCCAAGTTATACAACAAGGCTGTAGAGGGAGAAGCCAATGTGAATCCCTATACCGACGAGGAATTGGAGATGATTCGTACACAGTCCAATCCTAATAAGTTTGCCGATACCAATATCATCGACTATTTGAACAGCCATGGATATTCTACTACGCATAGCGTTTCGCTCTCTGGTGGTAATCAGTTCCTGCGTTATTATATCTCAGGTTCGTACACCAAGACGGCCGGTTTGTATAGTGGAGTAGGGCGCGATCGCTTCAACTATGCTGCCAAATTGGATGCTACGCTGGCCAAGGGACTTGTCCTTTCGCTCGATTTCAATGGTGTTCGTTCCGGTTATAAGAACACTAGCTTTACCACAGTAGACGCTGCTTACAGCTATTCTCCCGTTCAACCGTTCACTCTTACGAACGGTGAGCTGGCTAGTATCAATGGTGGTAATCCATTGATTAATATTCGTGGACTCGGCGGATATACTCGTAACCGTGTGAAGATGAACACTATCACGGCCAATTTGAATTGGGATATCCCTTGGGTAAAAGGTCTCTCGGTTTATGGTAAGGTGACGATGGACAACAACAACTCTATCCGTAACGAGTTTAATTCGCCTGTTGCGCTCTACACTTACGACGAAGCTAGCAAGGAAATCAAAGTAGATAAGACCACTGTGTATCCGAAAGCGAAGATTTCTATGTACCAGATGGATCAGTTTGTGGACAATACTTTGTTGGAAGCTGGTATCAATTACGCTCAGACTTTCAAGGAAAAGCACAGTGTAACAGGTATGATGGTTGCCAACTATCAGATGTATAAGAACAAATACATGGATGGTAGAAACAGCGATTTGCCCGGTGTTTATCCTGAATTTATCGGTAATACTGAAATTGGTTCGCTTCATGGAAAAGAAAGCGAGATACAACGTGCGTCGTTGATTGGCCGTGCTACCTACGCTTACGAGAATCGTTACTTCGCTGAGTTCAGCTTCCGTGTGGACGGTTCTGCCAAGTTCCATCCCGACCACAGATGGGGTTTCTTCCCCACAGTATCTGCTTCGTGGATGCTATCTAACGAAAAGTTCTTCAAGAACTGGAAACAGCGTGTCATCAGTAATGTGAAATTCCGTGGTTCAACTGGTATCCTCGGACGTGATGGTGGTGTACAAGACTACTCTTATTTATTGAGTTATATCTACTCACCTGTCAACGGTTACAATCTCGGTGGATTATTGAAGCCCGGTATTGTGGTGAATTCTGGTAACTATCCTAATGCTAGATTGAAGTGGGAAAAGAGTCGTGACTACAACTTCGGAATCGATCTTGGCTTCTGGAACAACCGTTTTGGCATCACTTACGAGTACTATTTGCGCTATAAGACCGACATGCTTTCAAATGCTCCCGATTATATGTATCCTCCTTCGACAGGTACAAATGGAGCTGTTCCTTATATGAACTATGGTAAAGTAAAGGCTTGGGGATGGGATTTAACCCTCACTCATCGCAACTCAATAGGCAAGTTCCGCTATGACGCATCGTTCATGTTATCGCTCGGGCGAGACAAAGTGCTCGACTATGGAGACGAAAGCAACCAGTTGGAGAACCTTCGTCGCAAGGGACATAGCATCGGTACATCGTGGATGTACGAAGCATTGGGACTCTTTCAGACGCAAGAGGAGATTGATAATTGGAAGTTGAATCAGGACGGAAGTTACAATGGTAAGAACAAGACTGTGAAGCCCGGTGACATCAAATATAAAGACCAGAACGGTGACGGTGTGCTCGATAAGAAAGACGAAGTGGCATTCAAGAATTCGGCTTATCCCGATTTCACGGGAAGTTTGAAGTTGGGTGCTAGCTATAAGGGCGTATTTGTCAACGTAATGTTCCAAGGTGTGGCCGGTTATAAGCAGTATATCACAGAGGCTTATACGCTCGAAAAAGGTAGCTTACCACGTTTCCAAGATTATCATCTCACCGATTGTTGGACGCCGGAGAACCCCAATGCGGAGTATCCTCGCGTCAAGTTGGCAACCTCAATTGATAACAACCGTTTGGCATCTTCGTTCTGGTTGCGCGACAATAGCTTCATTCGTTTGAAGTCGCTCAATATCGGTTACAGTCTGCCGGCATCTACCTTGAAGAGCCTGAAACTCAGTTCGCTCACCATTACTTTGATGGGTGGTAATCTGTTTACATGGAGTAAGCTGAAGCACATGGACCCTGAATCACGTCGAGGCTATCCTATTCAGCGTACATACGGCTTGAGTTGTAACATCGGTATTTAATGGTTTTACTATAAATAATTGTACGACAATGAACAAAATACGAACATATTTACTGAATGCGGTCGGTCTGTTGACACTCGCAACAGGCTTTACCGGCTGTAACAATCTGTTCCACGACGCGCCAGTAGACAAGTTGGCTGAGCCTAGTATATGGAAAAGTCCACTCTTACTCGATGAGTATACGATGCCTTGGTATCGCAATATGCATAACGGTTTCAACATCCTCATGTCTACCAGTTGGCTATTGCGTAGCATGTCTCAGCCTTTCCCGGCTTGGTATAGTGACCAGTTGACCTACTCAATGAGTACTTGGGGACGTACCGGATTTGCCGATGAGCAGGCTGGAAAAGAAACTGCTATCACGCGAACAGCCGGCAGTTCATGGGGTAGTTGTTACGAAATGATTCAGCACATCAACCGTTTGCTGGCCAACGAAGGAAGTATTGCCAATGGAGCTTCCAAGCAACGCATCTTGGGTGAGGCTCATTTCTTCCGTGGATATTATTATTATATGTTGTTGAGACGCTTCGGCGCACCTCTACTGATAGACCATTTATACGATCCACTCAACGATAATGAGAAGTTCCCGCGCTCGTCTTATGAGAAGATGGCGGAGTTTATAGTTTCCGAAGCTCAGCAGGCTGCCGAGTTGTTGCCTGCAAAATATGAGTCGCAAGATGTAGGTCGTGTGACTAAGGGAGCTGCCATGATGCTCAAAGCGAAGGTGTATTTTTGGGTTGGTTCGCCACAGTTCCAGAATAAGGATAAAGAATATTATGGCTTTACCGGCGACCGTTCGAAGGAGATGATGCAGAAAGCAGCGGCTGCTTATGAGGAGTTGGTGAAGTCGGGATTGTACAGTCTCGTGCCCGTAACAGGTAGTACAGAGACTGCTATTGCCGATAGCTACACCAAGATATTCCTCACGAAGAACAGCGTTGAGTCTATCTTGGAAGTTCATCATAGCGATACCGGTATTGTAGAAGACTTCGGACATCGTCTGGACGAGGATGCTGCGCCTCCTTTCCTCAATGGTACGCGATGCGCTTATGTCCCCACTCAGAACCATGTTGATGAATATGGCATGCGTGATGGAAAGACGTTAGATCCTCAACATCCCTTTGAAAATCGCGACTATCGCTTCTATGCCAACATCCTTTATGATGGTTCGTCGTTCCGTAGCCACGTGATGGACATCCATTATACAATGGAGGGTGGCAAGAAGAAGGCTGGTGTAGACCTCACGAAGCATGGTACCGACCGCAATGCAGGTGTTACCCGCACGGGATATTACATGCGTAAGTTCCTTGATCCCACAGCTTCTCTCTTTGGAGACAGCAAGTATGGTAGCAAGCAGAACTATATTATCTGGCGTTATGCTGAGGCTTTGCTCGACTATGCCGAGGCTTCTTTCCGCTCAGGTAATACTGCTGTGGCTCTCAATTTGGTCAATCAGGTGCGTAAACGTGTACACATGCCGGAATTGACGAGCATTACCCTCGACCAGATTCTCAACGAACGTCGAGTGGAACTAGCCTTCGAAGAGACTACATACTGGGATTATCTGCGTCTAGGTACGGCTGTTGCCAAGCTCAATGGTTCGGAAAATCCATTGCGTGGTATGGAGATTGTGAAGGGTGAAGATGGTAAGATGACTTACAAAGTGTCTTCCCTCAAGTCTCAGAAGACCGAACGTGTGTTCAGAGCTAATCAGAATTATTACCCCATTCCATGGTCTGAAGTGCGCTATCATGAAATAGACCAGAATGCAGAATGGAACGAGAAGTAAACTAACATTTTTAATATGATTGTACTCCCTCTTTCTGTCGACAAGGCAGGAGGAGGGAGTTTGCTTTGTGTGGAGTTAGAAGTGAGGAGTTATGAGTGAGTAGTTAAGTTGTAGAAATCAATATTTCTAATCCATTACTCTGCGACTCTTCGTTTACTGCAAGGCTGCATCAGCATTACTGTTCGGGCTATGCAGTAATGTTGAAGAGGCTTTGCAGCATTGCTGCCTCGGCCTTGCAATATCCTCATCCCGACTCTTTAAGCCTCATTCTAGCGATTACTTACCTTGTTAATCGCTATATCTTCGCATATAAAAGCAGTGGTTTTATTTTGAAATCAAGGCAACTTCCATTAACTTTGTGTGCCGAATGCAGATGTATGTAGACGTCATATTGCCCCTACCTTTGGAAGGATTGTTCACCTATTCCGTGCCCGACGAATTGTCAATGAGAGTAGGTGAGGGGATACGTGTGCAGGTGCCACTAGGCAAAAGCAAACGGTATACGGCGATGGTGGCTAAGGTTCATGAGACGAAACCGGATTTTGAAGTACGTCCCATCCTTGCCGTTCTTGACGAATCGCGTATGTTGTTACCACAACAATTGAAGTTGTGGCAATGGATAGCCGACTATTATCTGTCGCCGATTGGCGAGATTTATAAAGCAGCTTTGCCCTCCGGTCTGAAAGCAGAGGATGGTTATCGACCTAAGACGGAGGTGTATGTGGGATTGGCAGAGCCTTTTCGTACTGAGCAAGCATTACATGTGGCGCTGAATATTTTGGCACGTGCCACCAAGCAAGCCCATGCTTTCGCGGTATTTTTGGCTTTGAGTCATTGGGATTCGTTGCAAGGCGATACACCGCAGCAACCGATAACCGAGATAACGCGCGAAGAACTGATGAACGAAGCGCATGCCACGTTGGCTCATGTGCGTGCCCTCATCGACAGAAAGATACTTTATCTCTATGAAAAAGAGGTGGGACGACTGAATGGAACTGTCCGTCCTATGCCCGAAAATATCAAGCCGCTCAATGATGTTCAGACAGTGGCGTATCGCGAGATAGCCGCTCAATTCCAAAAGCGACAAGTAGTTTTGTTGCATGGAGTGACGTCGAGTGGTAAGACAGAACTCTATATTCACTTGATACAAGAGGCTATCGACCGTGGCGAACAGGTGTTGTACCTGCTTCCGGAGATAGCTTTGACGGTGCAGATGACCGAGAGATTGCAACGCGTCTTTGGCAATCGACTGGGTATCTATCATAGTAAATATAGCGATGTCGAGCGTGTTGAGATTTGGCAGAAGCAACTATCAGACCATCCCTACGATGTGATTCTCGGTGCACGCAGTGCTGGCTTCCTTCCATTTCAGCGGTTGGGGTTCGTCGTTATAGACGAAGAACATGAGTCAAGTTTTAAACAACAAGACCCAGCACCGCGTTATCATGCACGAAGTGCGGCTATCGTGTTGGCACAGATGTATGGTGCGAAGACCCTGTTGGGTACGGCTACGCCCTCAATGGAGAGCTACTACAATGCGCAAACGGGCAAATACGGACTGGTAACGCTCCAAACCCGCTATCAAGGCATACAACTTCCGGAAATACAGGTGGTCGATGTGAAAGACTTACGACGTCGCAAGATTATGCGTGGGGCGTTTTCTCCGGTGCTATTGAAGGCTATTAGAGAGGCTTTGGCAGCCGACCAACAAGTGATACTCTTTCAAAATAGGCGTGGATTTGCACCGATGATAGAGTGTAAGGTGTGCGGATGGGTGCCTAAATGTGATAACTGCGACGTGTCGCTCACATTGCATAAGAATATGAATCAACTGTCGTGTCACTACTGTGGATTTACTTATTCCGTGCCCGAAGAGTGCCCTAATTGTGGTAATACCGACCTGCATGGGCGTGGTATTGGTACCGAGAAGATAGAAAGTTTGATTACTGAGGAGTTCCCCGAAGCCCGAGTGGCTCGTATGGATCTTGATACTACACGTACGAAAAATGCTTATGAACGTATTATTCGCGACTTTGCTGCCGGACGTACCAACCTCTTAATTGGTACGCAGATGGTGACCAAGGGGTTGGACTTTGATCGTGTGAGTGTGGTGGGAATATTGGATGCCGACTCGATGTTGAATTATCCTGATTTCAGAGCCTACGAACATGCTTTTATGATGATGGCACAGGTGAGTGGAAGAGCAGGCCGAAAAGGTACTCGCGGACGTGTTATCCTACAAACGAAGAATCCTGATTTGTCGGTTATCAATCAAGTGGTGCATCACGATTTCAAGGGGTTCTATACCGATTTGATGGAAGAACGCCGTCTATTCCGTTATCCACCATTTTTCCATTTGGTGTATGTCTACTTGAAACATCGCAATGCAGATGTGGTAGAGTCAGCCGGATTGGAACTTGGCGGACGCTTGCGCCAGTATTTTGGTGATCGGGTTTTGGGGCCCGATAAGCCGGCTGTAGCACGTGTAAAGCAACTTCATATTCGCAAATTGATGCTGAAATTAGAGAATGGTATCGACCAAAAGAAGGTGAGAGAGGTGTTGAGATGGGTGCAGGTAGAGTTGATGAAGGATAAGCGCTACGCCCTCTTGCAGATATATTACGATGTAGATCCTATGTAAAAAGGTATTGTCCGTTTGGAACAATACCCTTTTACACTGTTAGAAGTGAGGATTTAAAAGTTAGGAGTCAATAGATCATAACTGAAAACAAAAAGCCCCTCACATGGAATGAGGGGCACGAGAGAATTATTTAAAAATCTATATCTAGTCCGATACCAAATACTCGGTTGGTACGAGTGAAGTCGTCTGCACCGTAAAGCAAGCTTTTGCCATCGCCTTGAGGGGTGGTAAGCAGACCTTGGGTAGTTTGTAAAGCTGCTTTAACTTTGCTTTCGTCCATGCCTAATGCACCTCCCAGCTTGCCAACAATGCCTCCGGCCAAATTTGAAAGATTATTGTAGTTGTTGGTATTACGCTTGTAATGTGTATAATTAGTTTGGAAATAAGCGAGGTTCAAAGTCATCTTCTTGTTGAGATGTATGCCGACACCGAATCCGAACGAGTAGCTATTCACATTGAAGCTGATGTCTTCCATATACTCATCTGTCATTTGATAGCGTGTAACCTGGGTACCACCACTCACGGTAAAACGTTTGTTGATGTCGTATTCAGCACCGAAGAGATACTCGTTGGTATCACCTCCGAGCAGTTTTTGCTTATTATTATAGAGATGGGCATTCTTGTCGAAGTAGTGATGCCAACCGGCATTGAGTCGCAATGTGGGTAGTACAGACCACTGGGCGCCCACAGTGAGTAGGCTGGGAGAGTCTTCTTCTACTTCTTTTCCATCTTCAAATTTTGCCAATTGTTTAAGGTTCTTGGCGCTCTCGCTATTTGCCGATTTGTTTTTCAAGCGCATACTAGTCTTGAATTCGTATTTAGCTGCGAAGTTGAAATCTCCCGTTTTGTAGTCGATACCCAAGATAGGAGCGAGTCCCCAACCTGTTTGGTCGCAGTTGAGGGTTACATCTTGTGTCGCAATACCGAGTGCACCGAGGCTGGCTCCTTTGATTTTGTAATCCTTAGCCGAGGCAGCGGCTGCTGTGGCAGCGGCTACATTGCCTGCTTTTGCATATTGTTCGGCTGCAGCGGCATATTTACCTGCTGCCTCGAAAGCGGCTGCCGACTGTGCTGTAAAAGCTGATGGTGCATTGACAAATTCTGTAGAACCGGCAGTACGCACCTTGATGTTACGCACATAACCATAATAGTTGGCATTGCCATAGAGCAGTCGCAGACCACCATATACAGAGAGATGGTCATTGATTTGGTATGCTGTTCCGAGTGTAAATCCAAAGTAATATTGTCTACCACGCATGTATGTATCCATGTCGTATTGCTCAATAGCGGGGAGTCCAAGTGCTCCTAAACCGAGTTTGGTAGTCAATGCGTCAAGGTGACCGGATAGTAATGGCAGCATGGCAACGCTACTTTCAAACGAACCTAAGCCTTTGGCAAACTCTGCTTTACCTCCTCCGCCGGTAACGGCAAAATTGAATTGGAAACTCCACTTGCCTTTGTTGTAGGCTGTTTGTAAAGCAGGAAGGATGGGCGCATTGGCAACTCCTTTGAAGGTCTTATTGGTTTTGCCCTCATTCTGTGTTCCGAAAGCAAAAGCACCAAAGGTCGAATTGACACTACGAGTTTGATGTGCATTCTGTATATTGATTGATAGATGCCATCCATCGTTGAGGAATACCACACCGGCAGGATTGAAATATACTCCGTCTATAGCAATGGCTGCGTCGCGAGCCGGGTTGCGAAGGAAGGTAACACTTTGGTTAGTATTGGTTAATAAACCACCTGCCCATGAGAATTGAGACGTTAACAAAATTGCAACAACAATTATAAATTTTAACTTAGTCATCTTGAATAGTTGTAAAAAATATGTCTGCAAAGTTATTAAAAATGTTCTATAATTCTCTAATAAGGTTTTGTTTATTTAGTAATGTTAACAATGTAACAATAAAAGCCTGCACAAATCAGTATGTTTGTGCAGGCTTTTAGGCATGTAGTATTGTTTAGTTGGCTACAGGCAATAAACTGATATATTATATAATATGGTATATACGATAAGCTTATTTCGGCTTTCCGGTTGTATCAGTTGGCTGCTTTGGTGCATCTTTGATACCTTTTTTGAGTTCTGGATAAGAGATACGCGTGTGGTAAATAGCTTTAAGTCGCTCAATAGCGACTTGTTTAGCCTGACTTATATCACGGAATGTGATAGGGCATTCGGTGAAGAATCCATCGGCCACTTGGGCGTCAATGAGTTTGTTAACCAAAGCGCTGATACTCTCTTCGGTGTATTCCGGCAACGAGCGGGAGGCTGCTTCTACCGTGTCGGCCATCATCAATATGGCTTGTTCGCGTGTGAATGGATTCGGACCGGGGTAGGTAAAGCTCTCCATATCTATTTCTTCATCGGGGTGAGCATTCTTGTAATTCACGTAGAAATACTTGGCTACACCACGCCCATGATGTGTAACGATGAAGTCTTTGATAAACGATGGAAGGTTATTCTTTTCTGCCATCTTTACTCCTTCGGGCACATGGTTGATGATAATCTGTGCACTTTCCTTGGGAGTCATATTATCGTGAGGGTTTATACCGACCTGATTCTCGGTGAAGAAGACTGGGTTTTCCATCTTCCCTATGTCGTGATAGAGTGCTCCGGTACGCACGAGGAGACTGTTGGCACCTATCTTATTGGCAATCTCTGCGGCCAAATTACCCACTGTAATGGAATGTTGGAAAGTGCCGGGAGCTATCTCGCTCATGTCGCGCAAGAGTCCCTTGTTGGTGTTAGAGAGCTCGAAGAGCGTTACGTCGCTTGTAAATCCGAATGCCTTCTCAATGAGATACATCATCGGGTAAGTGAGTAATAGGAAGATACCGTTGGCAATGAAGTGGTAGTACATGTCTTGATTCAACTTCGATACATCCTCGTTTTGCATCATCTGCAAGGCAAAATAAACGAGGAACGTACCAACGGTGACAAGTAATGCCGTCTTAAATACCTGCGAACGTTTGGATAGTTCGCGTAGCGAATAGATGGCTATGAGCCCGGCTACCAATTGTATGATGATGAATTCGTATTGGTATTTCACGGCCGCGGCACTGATAAGAATCATCGTACAGTGTGCGATGAATGCCGTGCGAGAGTCCATAAATACGCGAATGAAGATAGGTACCATCGCAAAAGGCAGGATATATACGCTGAAGATGCTGTGGCTCATCATCAAAGATACCAAGATGGGGAAGATGGTAATGAGCGAATAGAGCATCATAATGCTTCGTTGGTCGCGGAAATAGTCGCGTCTGAAGAGTGCCAGATAGGTCGTGAAGAGCGTGATAAGCATAAAGACAAAGATGCATTGACCGATAGTGGTGTACGTAATCTCTTGCTTACTGGCATTGCGTCGAGACATTTCGCGCTCGAAAGAGCTAAGCACTCGGTACACATAATCATCTACAATCTCACCTCGGTCGATGATTTTTTGCCCACTCATCACCATTCCGCTGGCGATAGGAATACCACTCAATATGTCGTTTTTCTCCGTTTCACTGCGCTCACTGTCGTATTCTAGGTTTGGTACAATGTAGTTATTGAGATTCAGTCGTTGCAAGAGCGGGCGCTGTTGAGCTAACTTCTCATCTTGGAACAACTGTTCATATGCAGTCATGGTAGAGTAGATACAGTTGATTTGTACACCTGTTGCTTTCTTTCCATTGACTATTCGGAGGATGTTGGTAGAATCTTTTGCCAGTACATTATACTCCGGCATCTTCATGATACCGGCTTGATAAAGTCTGTGAAAACGGTCTAGTAACAAGATTTTATACTCTTCTGTGAGTCCCGATGAACTGTTGGCAAAGTCTTTTTTGAACTTTGCCACCTGCTGTTTTTCTACATAACTATTATAATTATAGTAGGGCTGGAACAATTCCATCATGGAGTCTTGCTCGGATTTCAGTATCTCATCGGTCTTATAAATGGGGAAATCGAACTTCGCGATGAACGAACCGTACATCCATGGTTTACCCACATCGTAGCGGAAATGCTGTACTTCGTTGCGTGGCAAGAACCATACAATGACAGCAACCGTAATGGATATGAGGGCTAGGCGACTGAAAAGATTTCGCCAATAGTACTTAGATGTCTTGTAAGAATATCTCATTATAAACGGTGTTTATGTCTATTATTATGCGAAAATACAAAAAAAGAACGGCATTACTGGAAAAAATATATTAATTTTGCAAGAAATATCTATATCTTATCTACATTGATTGAGGATGGCAGAAAGAAAAGTAAGGGTGCGTTTCGCGCCTAGTCCAACAGGAGCTTTGCATATTGGCGGTGTTCGCACAGCATTGTATAATTATCTATTCGCACGTCAACATGGTGGCGAACTCGTATTCAGAATAGAGGATACCGACTCACATCGGTTTGTTCCCGGAGCCGAAGAATACATCATTGAGTCGTTCCGTTGGTTGGGAATTCGTTTCGACGAGGGTGTCAGCTTTGGTGGACAGCATGGTCCTTATCGCCAAAGTGAGCGCCGAGAAATCTATAAAGAGTATGTCAGGCAGTTGCTTGACAACGGTAAAGCCTACATAGCTTTCGATACACCAGAGGAACTTGAGGCCAAACATCAGGAGATTGCCAACTTCCAATACGATGCTCGTACACGCATGCAGATGCGCAATTCTCTTACATTATCAAAAGAAGAGGTAGACCAACTCATTGAGGATGGAAAGCAATATACTGTTCGTTTCAAGATAGAACCGGGTAGGGAAGTGCATGTTCACGACTTGATTCGTGGCGAAGTCGTTATTAAGAGCGATATTCTAGACGATAAAGTGCTCTATAAGAGTGCCGACGAGTTGCCTACATATCATCTTGCCAACATCGTCGACGACCACTTGATGGAAATCACACACGTCATTCGTGGTGAGGAATGGTTGCCAAGTGCGCCTCTTCATGTGCTGTTGTATGAGGCTTTCGGATGGGCCGATACCATGCCGGAGTTTGCACATTTGCCTCTGTTATTGAAGCCCGAAGGCAAGGGAAAGCTTAGTAAGCGCGACGGAGACCGCCTCGGTTTCCCCGTATTTCCATTGGAATGGCACGACCCTAAGACCGGAGAAGTGTCGTCAGGATACCGCGAAAGCGGTTATTTCCCAGAGGCTGTAATCAACTTCCTCGCTTTGTTGGGATGGAATCCGGGGACAGAACAAGAACTGTTTACGCTTGATGAACTGGTTCAGGTATTCGATATTACAAAGTGTTCTAAGAGTGGTGCTAAGTTCGACTACCAAAAAGGAATGTGGTTTAACCACGAATATATCCTGCGTAAGAGCGACGATGAAATTGCCAAATTGTTTGCCCCCATCGTTGCCAACAACGGTGTAGAAGAGTCTATGGAGCGTGTTACGCAGGTGGTTCACATGATGAAAGACCGCGTAAGCTTCGTTAAAGAATTATGGCCCTTATGCTCTTTCTTCTTTATTGCGCCTACTGAGTACGACGAGAAGACAGCCCGCAAGCGTTGGAAGGAATATTCTGCCCAGCAAATGGCGGAGTTGGCCGATGTCATTGAAGGTATTTCCGACTTCTCAATAGAAAACCAAGAGACTGTGGTGTTCAAATGGGTTGAGGATAAGGAATATAAGTTGGGCGATGTGATGAATGCTTTCCGACTGGCATTGGTGGGTATCGGCAAAGGTCCCGGCATGTTCGATATTACCGCATTCTTAGGAAAAGAAGAGACGCTGACACGTCTTCGCCGTGCCATTGAGGTCTTAAAATAAGTTTGTATCAGTATTAAAGAGGAAATAGCATAGTCGTGTATCAAGTCATCATATACCTATATCTGATTGGAGTAGCTATTGCCAGTCTCTTCAATAAGAAGGTCAAAAAGATGTGGAAAGGCGAGCGTCAGGCTATCGCTTTGCTGCGTGAGCAAGTTGATCCTGCTGCAAAGTACGTTTGGTTTCATGCTGCTTCGCTTGGCGAATTTGAACAAGGACGCCCTTTGATGGAACGTATGCGGCGCGAACATCCTGAATATAAGATACTGCTTACATTCTTTTCTCCCTCAGGCTATGAAGTGCGAAAGAACTACGAGGGTGCAGATATAGTTTGTTATCTGCCCCTTGATACCATTCGCAATGCCCGTCGATTCCTGCGTACGGTGCGTCCCGTCATGGCCTTTTTCATCAAATATGAGTTTTGGTACAACTATCTGCACATCTTGAAGCATCGAGGTGTGCCTGCTTATAGTGTGTCTAGTATTTTTCACGAAGACCAAATCTTCTTCAAATGGTATGGTCGTCGATATGCAGAAGTATTGAAATGTTTCAAACGTTTCTTTGTACAGAACGCTGAGAGTAAGGCTCTTTTGGCTAGATTCGGTGTTACCGATGTCGACGTGGTGGGCGATACGCGTTTCGACCGTGTACTTCAAATCAAGGAAGCCAGCAAGCGTTTGCCCATTGTTGAGGCTTTCAAGCAAGAGCGTCCGGTGTTTGTTGCCGGGTCTAGTTGGCCTCCTGATGAGGATATTTTCATCTCTTATTTCAATGAGCATAAGGATTGGAAGTTGATTATCGCACCTCATGTGATAGGTGAAGACCACTTGAAACAAATCCTCTCCAAGCTCAATCGCAAAGCGATACGATATACTCAAGCGACTCAGGAAGAGGCTGCTACGGCTGACTGTCTTATCATAGACTGTTTTGGTTTGCTGTCGTCAATCTATCATTATGGCGAGGTGTCGTATGTAGGTGGTGGTTTCGGTGTGGGCATCCATAATGTCTTGGAAGCTGCCGTTTGGAATATTCCTGTGATATTTGGCCCGAACAATAAGCATTTTCAGGAGGCTCAAGGACTTATGGCAGCCAAAGGTGGCTTTGAGATTACTAATGCCGACGACTTCAATAGCTTGATGTCTCAATTCGCCCAAACCGATTTCTTGAAAGCCAGTGGCGATGCTGCTGGCCGATTTGTTGCCGGTTTTACGGGTGCTACCGATAAAGTGCTCAGTCATTTATAACTATTTCTCGCTTCGATGCCAGCCTATTTGCCTTGAAGATAGGCTTTCTTTGTTTCATCGGTACACGAATTGCTTCTTTTTTATGGGTTTTGATGCAATTGTTTTCTAGATGATACCATTAATTCATTTGTTCTTCTTATTTTTGTAATGTCTATTTTGCTAATAGGATATACTTAGATAATACGATAACTTATAAACCCAAAATCATGTTTAAATTATTCAGGATACTACTTGTAGCTTTATTGCTTACCGTTGTTTCTACGCTTCATGCGCAACTCATTCCGCAACCTACCAACGTGCAATGGGGGCAAGGTGGTTATACGCTTACCGCAAAAACTACTATCAGTTGTGATAATGCTTCGCTGCGTCCGGCTGCTGCTTATTTAGCTAAACTGCTGGCTACACCCACCGGTTATGCCTTTCGTCAGAAGAAGGGTAAAGGTTCCATTCGTCTTATGTTGACCAATAAGGGTATTAGTGGTAGCTATCAACTGCAGTCCGATATGCGTGGTATCACCATCAAGGGAGCCGACTATCGTGGCGTGGTGAATGGCATTGCTACGCTCCGCCAGTTGTTGCCTGTGCAAATAGAGTCGCGCGAGGCTGTAAAACGTGTTTGGACGGTGCCGGCAGTGAATATTACCGATACTCCCAAGTTTGCTTGGCGTGGCATGGAACTAGATTGTTCTCGCCATTTCTTTACCCGTGATGAGGTGATGGAATTGCTTGATGTGTTGGCGCTTTACAAGATAAATAAGTTTCATTGGCACCTCACTGATGACCAAGGATGGCGCATCGAAATCAAGAAGTACCCGCTGTTGACACAGTATGGGGCTTGGCGTACATACAATAATCAGGATACCGTTTGTATCAATCGTGCCCAAAAGGAGGATAATCCAGCTCTCATGCCAGCGGCTAAGAATGTACGTGGTGATGGCAAGTATGGTGGCTTCTATACGCAAGACGATATTCGTGCCATTGTATCTTATGCTCGCGACCGCGGTATCGACGTCATTCCAGAGATTGATATGCCCGGTCATAGTTTGGCTGCTATTGCCAATTACAAAGGACTTTCGTGTTTTGAACAGACTGGTTGGGGCAAATTGTTCACCACACCGCTATGTCCCGGCAAAGACCACATGCTTGATTTTTGCAAGGATGTATGGCGCGAAGTGTTCTCACTCTTCCCCGGTGAGTATGTACATATAGGCGGTGACGAGGTCGATCAGAAGAATTGGAAGACTTGTCCCGACTGCCAACGTCGCATTAAAGAGCAGCATTTGAAAAACGAGCATGAGTTACAGGCATGGTTCCTCCATGAGATGGAGAAGTTCATCAATGCTAATGGGCGCAAGATGATAGGCTGGGACGAGATTATCGAAGGTGGACTCTCGGCTACGTCTACGGTGATGTGGTGGCGCAACTGGAATCCATCGGCACCCAAACAAGCTGCAGACCACGGTAATTCTGTGATTCTAACACCGAATACCGAATTCTATCTTGACTACGATGGCGATGCTGCCGGCATGCAAAAAATATATGGTTACAACATGCGTCCTAATGGAGTGACAGAGGCTAACAGCCACTTGGTACTCGGTGTACAGGGCAATCTATGGACGGAATGGGTACCCACACGCGAGCGAATGTATTTCCAGTCGTTCCCCCGAATGTTGGCAGTGGCTGAGTTAGGTTGGAATGGAACGGGTAAAGACTGGGATGGTTTCAATCGTAGAGTAGTGGCTCATTACCCTCGTTTGCAACAGTTAGGTGTGACTTATCGCATTCCACCGCTCACCGGATTCCATCGGGTGAATGTGTTTACCGATGAGGCGCAGGTGAAAGTAGATTGTCAAGATCCCTCGGCTGTGATACGTTATACCACTGATGGCAGTATTCCACAAGCCTCTTCACAGCGTTATACCGCACCGTTGCGTGTGACTTCTACCACCGATTTCGCGTTCCGCTTGTTCGGAACTGATGGACGTAAAGACAACACCGTGCATTTCCGTTATCAGAAAGAAGATTATGCTCCGGCCGTATCTGCGGATAATGTCAACCCCGGATTGCAAGTAGTGTGGCATGAATATGATGGTTCCGGTTGTGCAGATATAGAGAAGGCGCCGATTAATGGCACTTATACAGTTGATAAAGTAGAGATTCCGAAAGAGGTAAGTGGTAACATCGGGTTGGTGATAACGGGCTATATTGATGTTCCCGAAGATGGTATTTATACTTTTGCATTGTTGTCCGACGACGGTAGTTGGCTGAAAGTAGATGGTCAGATGGTCGTCGATAACGATGGAGACCATTCACCACAAGAGGTTGTGGGGCAGCATGCCATGCGCAAGGGGCTGCATCCTATTGAGGTAAGATACTTCGACCACAACGGTGGACAGTTGAGCCTGCGGGTGTCAGGTGCCGGTCAAGTGAGCTATCGACACTAGTTTTTATATGTCATTATAACTAGATGGACCGACCTATGGACTTGTTTCTGTAGGTCGGTTTCTTTGTTTAATTACTTCCTATTACCTCTTTATCTACTCCATGGAAACCTTGTTTACTCGCCATTTTGCCTACTTGTTAACTCTCTATATATCCCTCCCCTTTTGGGGAGGGTCAGGGTGGGGGCTGCTGCTTCGCTTCAGCAGCAATGCTGTTTCGGCTTTTCAGCTATGCTGTTTGAGCTATGCAGCAAGATTGCCAAGCCTCTGCAGCAAAACGAAAGGGAATATTTTGGCATTCCATACTTATTTATTACTTTTGCTTATGAATCGCATGGAGCGAATGATATGATAAACCTATGAAGTCGATTAGAGAAATATACAAGATTGGGATAGGTCCTTCGAGCAGTCACACGATGGGACCTCATAGAGCTTCCAAGATTTTTGTGGAACGCCATGAAAACGCAACACACTTTGAAGTGACCCTCTATGGCAGTCTGGCTGCTACCGGTAAAGGACATATGACGGATATGGCTATTGAGGAAGTGCTTACTCCTGTGGCTCCCGTAACTATTCATTGGGAACCTACAGTCTTCTTGCCTTACCATCCGAATGGTATGAAGTTTGCAGCTTTTGATGCTGATGGGAAGATCAAGGAAGAATGGACGGTGTACAGTATCGGTGGTGGAAATCTGTCAGAGGGAATCGAAGATACATTGGCAGACGTCGAAGATACCTATCAGTTGAATACGCTTACCGAGATTCAAGCGTGGTGCGAAGACCACGGTATGAGCTTTTGGGAATATGTGGAACAGTGTGAAAGCAAAGATATATGGGATTTCCTTGCTGAGGTTTGGCATGTGATGGAGGATGCCGTGAAGCGCGGTATAGAGACCGAGGGAGTATTGCCCGGTGTGTTACATTTGCCTCGTAAGGCCTCTACCTATTATGTGAAGGCTCAGGGATTCCGACAGTCGTTGCAGTCACGCGGACTGGTTTATGCCTACGCATTGGCTGTGAGCGAAGAGAATGCGGCCGGTGGAACGGTGGTCACTGCACCTACTTGTGGTGCTTGTGGCGTCATTCCGGCAGTGCTTTATCATTTACGTCATGCCCATAACTTCAGCGAAACGAAGATTCTACATGCCTTGGCAACTGCCGGATTGTTCGGTAATATCGTGAAGCAGAATGCTTCTATATCGGGCGCCGACGTAGGTTGTCAAGGTGAGGTAGGGGTAGCTTGCGCCATGGCTTCAGCCGCTTCGTGCCAGTTGTTTGGCGGTACGCCCTCGCAAGTAGAGTATGCTGCCGAGATGGGATTGGAACATCACTTGGGTATGACTTGCGATCCTGTGTGCGGATTGGTACAGATTCCGTGTATCGAGCGTAATGCCTTTGCGGCCGCTCGTGCCCTCGATGCCAATCTATATTCAACTTTCTCCGATGGTAAACACCGTGTATCGTTCGACCATGTGGTGGAGGTGATGAAGCAAACTGGCCACGACTTGCCTTCGGTATATAAAGAAACGAGTGAAGGGGGGCTAGCGAGGGCGTATAGGAAGAAGTAAAACCTCACCCCCGTCCCCTCTCCCAAGGAGAGGGGAGAAGTTATGAGCGTGTGTAGGAAGAAGTAAAACCTCACCTTCATCCTCTCTCCTAAGGAGAGGGGAGAAGTTATGAGCATGTGTAGGAAGAAGTAAAACCTCACTTTCATCCTCTCTCCTAAGGAGAGGGGAGAATAGGAATCGGTTGTTCAATATAATCCTCTTAGTTACTCCCCTCCTTGGGAGGGGACGGGGGAGGTTAATCAACTATCAATGTAATATAGTCTCTGTAGGCACTCCCCTCCTTGGGAGGGGACGGGGGAGGTTAATATAATTCTTATGACTTTACAGGAAATTTTAAATCACAGAAGGGCCGTTCGCCACTACGACCCGGCGCAACCGCTCGACAGTGAGCGCGTGTGCCAATGTATAGAAATGGCGACATTGGCACCTACCAGTTCTAATATGCAATTGTGGGAAGCCTATCATGTGACCGATAAGGGGGTGTTGCAGCAGTTGACGCATGCTTGTCTGGACCAGTTAACGGCTTCTACCGCCCAACAGATGGTGGTGTTTGTGACGCGTCAAGACCTCTATAAGGGGCATGCGAAGGCTAATTTCGAATTCTTGGTGGAAGATGTGAAGCGCAATAGTCCGGCAGAAAAGCACGAGAAACGTACGAAACGCTGGGAGATGTACTATGGTAAGTTGATGCCGTTCCAGTATGCTCGCTGTTTCGGTATGTTGGGATTGTTCCGTAAACTGTTGGCGCAAACCATCGGATTGTTCCGTCCTATGGTGCGCCAAGTGAGCGAACAAGATGTTAGGGTGGTTGTCCATAAGAGTTGTGCACTTGCCGTACAAACCTTCATGTTGGCTATGAGTGAGGCTGGTTACGACACTTGTCCGGTCGAAGGTTTTGATAGTGCCCTTGTCAAGAAAGCACTACACTTGCCTTGTGGTACCGAAATCAATATGGTTATCACCTGTGGTATGCGCCTACCCGATGGTGTATGGGGTGACCGTTTCCGCCTACCTTTCGATCAACAATATCATCGTATCTGATCAATAAAAATATCTAAAAAGGATAGTCTGTTTGATGTTTTAGTGTTACTTTTGTATCAAAATCAAATGGTATAGGAAGTAAAATGGAACATAAAGGCCGTGTGAGAGATTGGCAACAGGTTGTTGCAGATGTTCAAGAAGGTGCTCATGTGGAAATAGGATATTCTGATTCGGACATCATGTTGATTGATAATCTTCGTGCTCTGTCTGAACCTGATCCCATACGAGTAAACATGAATGCGATAGCTTTTTGCAAACGAGGACGCATGCAAGGCCAATTGGATGGGGTGTCTGTTACGATTTGTATGGGCGAGGCAATTTTATGTGCTCCTAATGCCATGATAGAAAATGTCATGGTGAGTCCCGATTTTGAATGCGCTGTACTGTGTATCACGACCAATGGGCTGCGTAACATCCTTCATAATAATATGAATGTGTGGACGCAGGCTGTTTATGTGAATCGAATATCAAAGGTGAAGTTAACCGAACAAGACACTTTGTTCTACCAACAGTTTTATAGTTTGTTGGGGCTTTGTATTGATGCAGGTGCTCAATCAACGGCTTGGAAACCGTTCAAGGGCGAGTTGGTGCAGACTTTAATCAAGTGTGCGTTGCTGGGACTATGTTCTTTGCTTACCGATAGCATGAATAATGTGCCTGAAGACCATCAAGCCAGCGACGGAATTTTTACCCGTTTTGTCTCTTTATTGCAGAATAGTGAGGTGAAGCATCGGCCTGTAGAGGAATATGCGCAAGAACTGTTTATCAGTCCAAAATACCTGACTGTTATTTGTAAAAAGCAATCGGGCAAGACAGCTAACGATTGGATACGTGAGTATACTTTGGCAGATATTAATTATTATCTGCGCTCTACCGACCTCTCGGCCAAAGAAATTGCCCATAAGACCGGTTTCCAAAACGTCTCATTCTTTGGAAAATATGTGAAAGAACATTGTGGAATGCCACCCATGAAATATCGGGAAACGCTGCGAAATACATAAGATAAGTGGCTCGATATATGTAGGAGAGGGGCTTGAAAAGAAAAAAATAAGAGCTTAGATGAAAAAACTTTCATAAAAAGTTGGCAGTGTACAAAAAGTATTCTACCTTTGCAATCGCTTTACGAAAGTAAGGGCGTTTAGCTCAGCTGGTTTAGAGCATCTGCCTTACAAGCAGAGGGTCGGCGGTTCGAATCCGTCAACGCCCACATAGAGATAGTCTCTGTAGCCGTTTAAGGTTGCAGGGATTTTTTTTATTTATGGCCTATGAGTAATTTTGTGAGATTTTATATAAAGCATTTACGTAAATATCTTGCGGTATTTGTTGGTTACATAGCGGGCTTGATATTCTTATTATTTGTATTAGGCTGCTGCTATCTGCTTCCGGAACAAGGAGATTCTTTGGCGGGTGTCTTGTATTATTACCTGTTATTGATACTCGGAATAACTGGTATTATTGTCGATTTGGCGGTTCATATCTTTTGTCGTACTTATGTAATTCGCTTCTTTGCATGCTTAGTTACTATGCTGACATGGTTGATAACTACATTCATATTCTCACTATCTTTGCCACCAGCTGCTACTTGTTATCAAGAAGATGCAGTGGGAGATTTGGTTTGCATTATTCCGGGGTGGACTGATTGGGGCGATTATACGTTATGCGTTGGGTATGTATTACTATATTTGATAGCTGCTTTATTTATTAGCTTTTTAGGTAGATTATGCTTTAAAACTAATGGATAACAGTGCTCTAAGCTGTCGTGCTTGTTGCTTTTATCGTGTATTCCGAGCTTGTTGTCCTCATCATGGCATATTTGATAGGATGGTTGATGAATAGGAAGAAGAAAGAAAAATAAGGATATGAGACCCTGTTTGGGTTGATATTTGACTGTTTTTTGAAAAATATCATCGAAAAATTTGGTAGTATCAAAAAAGTCTTTTACCTTTGCAACCGCTTTACAGGAGTAAGGGCGTTTAGCTCAGCTGGTTTAGAGCATCTGCCTTACAAGCAGAGGGTCGGCGGTTCGAATCCGTCAACGCCCACACAATAGAGTCCTATAGTCGGAATGATTATAGGACTCTTTTCTTTTTAGATTATTTTATCAGTTTGCTTTTGTTGATTTTCTGGCAAAACAGTACCTTTGCACCATAATATATATATTACCAAAATACGTATTAGTATGAGTCTTGATCAGTTGACGGCGATTTCTCCGGTAGACGGCCGTTATAGAGGGAAAACAGAACCACTTGCGAATTATTTTTCAGAGTATGCTTTGATACGCTATCGTGTCCGTGTAGAGATAGAGTATTTTATTTCACTTTGTGAGCTTCCTTTACCACAGTTGGCTTCTTTCGACCATGCGCTGTTTGAACGTCTACGCGACATTTATCGCCTGTTTGATGAGGCTTGTGCCCAGCGCGTGAAAGACATCGAGAAGGTGACGAACCACGATGTGAAAGCTGTGGAATACTTCATCAAGGAAGAGTTTGACAAGATTGGTGGACTGGATGAATACAAGGAATTCGTGCATTTCGGGTTGACCTCGCAAGACATTAATAATACAAGTGTGCCACTATCTATCAAAGATGCTTTGACAGAGGTGTTCTATCCGCAGATAGAAGAACTCATTGCGCAATTGGAGACTTATGCAGAAGAGTGGAAAGATGTGCCGATGTTGGCCAAAACTCATGGTCAGCCTGCATCGCCCACACGACTTGGTAAAGAGATAGAGGTGTTTGCCTATCGACTCAAGGAGCAGTTGGAGATGGTGAAGGCATGCAAGATTACAGCTAAATTTGGTGGGGCAACAGGTAATTATAATGCCCATCATGTGGCTTATCCTGCTTACGATTGGAAAGATTTTGGTAATCGTTTTGTGAAAGAAAAACTAGGTCTGGATCGTGAACAATTCACTACTCAGATTAGCAACTACGATTATATGGGTGCCCTCTTTGATGGTATTCGTCGTATCAATACAATCATCATCGACCTTGACCGCGATTTTTGGATGTATATCTCCATGGATTATTTCAAGCAGAAGATTAAAGCCGGTGAAGTTGGGTCGAGTGCAATGCCGCACAAGGTGAACCCCATTGACTTCGAGAACAGCGAAGGTAATCTCGGTATAGCGAATGCTTTGTTGCAATTCTTGGCTCAGAAACTGCCGGTAAGTCGCTTGCAGCGTGATTTGACCGACTCTACTGTACTTCGCAATGTGGGTGTACCTGTAGGACATACAGTAATAGCTATCCAGAGTACATTGAAGGGATTGCGCAAGTTGATACTCCATGAGGAGAAACTAACTGAAGACTTGGATAATACATGGGCGGTGGTAGCCGAGGCTATTCAGACCATCCTTCGTCGCGAAGCATATCCACATCCTTACGAAGCATTGAAAGCTTTGACGCGTACAAATCAGAAGATGACGGAGCAAACGATTCATGAGTTCATTGCCGGATTGAATGTAAGCGATAGTGTGAAAGCCGAATTGATGGCCATTACACCGATGAATTATACCGGAATTTAACGATATATAGAGAGACGAATTATTTATTAATTATCATTATAGATTTTATTTCAACAACTTATTAACCGCCGTGAGGCTTAACAAAGAGAATTAAAATGGAGTTTGAAAACGAAAACAACAATCAGAATCTGTCGTCAGAACAGAGCGAGAATGGCCGTGAGGGCTATGCATCACAAGGAAGCTATTCAAGAGACTATCATTCAACAGGACGTTCACAACGCCCCCGTATCCATACACAACGTGCTTACAGCAGCGAGCGTGGTAGCATGAACGGAGGTAATTCAGAGGGTGGATTCCGCCCCGAAGGATTTGGCGTAGGTTTACAGAGCAATGCTCAAGGCGCCCCACAGCGTCCCTATCAACCTCGTCAACAGCAAGGTGGCTATCGTCCTCGTTACAATAATAATGGTGAAGGTGGTTACCAACCTCGTCAGCAGGGAGGCTATCGCCCTCGTTACAATAATAATGTTGAGGGAGGATATCAGCCTCGTCAGCAGCAAGGTGGTTATCGTCCTCGTTACAATAATAATGGTGAAGGTGGCTATCAACCGCGTCAACAGGGTGGTTATCAGCCCCGTTACAATAACAATGGTGAAGAAGGTGGATACCAGCCTCGTCAACAAGGTGGCTATAACAGCCGTGGTGGATACAACAATAACCGTGGTGGCTATGGTAATAATCGCGGTGGTTATGGCTATAACAACCGTGGCGGCTATGGAAACAACAATCGTGGCGGTTACAATAATCGCGGTGGTTATGGCAATCAAGGCGGCTATCGCCAACACACACCGGGCTATGATCCTAATGCAAAATACAGTTTGAAGAAGCGTATTGAGTATAAGGAGGAGCACATAGACCCGAACGAACCGATTCGTTTGAACAAGTTCTTGGCCAATGCAGGTGTTTGTAGCCGTCGCGAGGCTGATGAATTTATTCAGGCTGGAGTGGTAACGGTGAACGGAAACGTCGTTACCGAGTTGGGTACAAAGGTGCTTCGTACGGATGAAGTGAAGTTCCACGACCAGAATGTATCCTTGGAAAAGAAGGTATATGTATTGCTCAACAAACCTAAGGATTGCGTGACGACGAGCGATGATCCACAACAACGCAAGACCGTTATGGAACTTGTGAAGGATGCTTGTCCCGAACGTATCTATCCGGTAGGTCGTTTGGATCGTAACACTACAGGTGTATTGCTTCTTACCAATGATGGAGATTTGGCTAGTAAGTTGACTCATCCGAAGTTCTTAAAGAAGAAAGTATACCATGTTTATCTTGATAAGAACGTCACAGCACATGATATTCAGCAGATTGCCGATGGTATTGAGTTGGAAGACGGAGAGATACATGCAGACGCAATCGAGTATGCTGACGAGCGCGACAAGAGTCAGGTAGGTATTGAAATACACAGTGGAAAGAACCGTATTGTACGTCGTATCTTTGAAAGCTTGGGATATCGTGTCATCAAACTCGACCGTGTACAGTTTGCAGGATTGACTAAGAAGAACCTTCGCCGTGGCGATTGGCGTTTCTTAACAGAGAAAGAAGTAGAGATGCTCCGCATGGGTGCATTTGAATAAGTTGTATTTTAAAGATTCTATCATAACAATATGAAACGAACTAAAGTCATCGATGCCCTTCAAAGTACCGACTTTGGACGAAACATTATCGTGAAAGGATGGGTGCGTACCCATCGTAGTAGCAAAGCCGTAGACTTCATCGCGCTGAACGATGGTTCTACTATTAACAACATACAGGTGGTAGTAGACCCTACGACTGTGGATGCCGACATGCTCAAAAGTATCACTACCGGGGCTTGCCTTTGCGTAACAGGTACTTTGGTAGAGAGCCAAGGACAAGGTCAGACCGTAGAGATTCAGTGCCGTGAGATTGAAGTTTATGGTCTCTGCGCGAGCGATTATCCTATGCAAAAGAAAGGACAATCATTCGAATACATGCGTCAACATGCTCATCTACGTTTGCGTACGAATACCTTTGGAGCTGTGATGCGCATTCGCCATCATATGGCTATTGCCATTCATAAGTATTTCCACGACCATGGCTTCTACTATTTCAATACGCCGCTAATTACAGCTAGCGATGCAGAAGGAGCCGGACAAATGTTCCAAGTGACCACGAAGAACCTCTATCGTTTGGAGAAAGACGAGAATGGAAAGATTAAGTACGAGGATGATTTCTTCGGAAAGATGACCTCACTCACCGTGAGTGGACAGCTAGAAGGTGAATTAGGAGCCACAGCCCTAGGCCAGATTTATACCTTTGGTCCTACGTTCCGTGCAGAGAATAGTAATACTCCTCGCCACTTGGCAGAGTTCTGGATGATTGAACCGGAGGTTGCTTTCATTGATATGAACGACTTGATGGACTTGGAAGAGGATTTCATCAAGTATTGCGTGAAGTGGGCTTTGGACAATTGTAAGGACGATCTTGCTTTCCTCAACAAGATGATTGACAAGACATTGTTGGAGCGTTTGCAGGGCATTTTGAAGGATAGCTTCGTGCGTTTGCCTTACACTGAGGGTGTGAAGATACTTGAAGAGGCTGTTAAGAACGGCAAGAAATTCGAGTTCCCTGTATCTTGGGGCATGGATTTGGCGAGCGAACACGAGCGTTATCTCGTAGAAGAATACTTCAAGAAGCCTGTCATCATGAGCGACTATCCAAAGGAAATCAAGGCTTTCTATATGAAGATTAACGAGGATGGAAAGACTGTTCAGGGCACCGACGTGCTGTTCCCACAGATTGGAGAAATCATTGGTGGCTCTGTTCGTGAGGAGAATTACGAGAAACTGATGGGCGAAATAGAAGAGCGTCACATCCCTATGAAGGATATGTGGTGGTATCTCGATACCCGTAAATACGGAACATGCCCTCATGGTGGTTTCGGTTTGGGTTTTGAACGTCTTATCCTTTTCGTTACAGGTATGCAGAATATTCGTGACGTAATACCTTTCCCACGTACACCGAAGTCGGCAGAATTCTAAGGAATATCATATAAAAAAGAGTGGCAATCAATTTTGATTGCCACTCTTTTTTTTGTTTATCTATGTAGATTACCATTTTTTTCTACTTCCGTATCCGGGTACGGCATATAGATCAGATTGTCACTCCAACTACCTGTTACCAACACACTCTCTTGTGCAGTGAATCCTATTGCAACTTCAAGAGGCTTGTTTGCCTTTCTATACTCGAAGTTTTCTTTCAGTCGATTCATACGGAACTCATCGCTACGACGGGTTACCATGGCTACCCAATAGCCTGCAACTTCCCATCCATGTTCCATGTATGCAGCCTCGGCAAGCTCATTTGCCGACATCGCATCAATGCTGACGCCTCCAACCTTATCGGCTTCGGCAGCGCTAACAGCACGTTGACGTACCTTTTTCAGGCACTCTTTGGCCTGTGTCAAGTCCGAACTGCCGCTACGAGCAGCTGATTCTGCGTACCATAACATGACTTCGGGATAGCGAATCAGTTTGTGACGAGTGTCGGTACACATTCCTAAGTAAGGAGGTTTGGTGTAGTCGTAAGGTGCACGTACCTCTTTCCCCTTCTCATCGGCATTGAGTGTAAAGACTGTAAACATAGGATGATACTCTGCTACAACAGGTTTTCCATCCTTCTTTTCCCACCAATCAACCAATTTACCGTCTTTCATACGAATCTTTGGACTGTAAACGGCTGCCTTTCTAGGGCCTTCAGGGAAGTTTTTCCAGAACTTAATTTCTCCCCATCCATCTCCCCATCCGTCGAGAGATTCAAATAAGTTACAGCTAGAGAACTCTGAATCGGTATTCCAGTTCTTCAACGGAGAGTTGTTAATACCCAATACGGTCTCGTTGTTATAGTTGTTACCATACGAATATACATTCTTCCATTCAGCGTCCATCTGTAGGTTATATTTTCCAGCCTTTACACCGTCTATCACTTCTTTGGCTTTGGTTGCAGCCTTAGCATAGTAATCTTTACCAAGATTTAATGGATAACCGGCCATCGACATATAGACAGCTGCCAGAGTAGATTTCGCTGCTTGCTGGGTGATATATACATCGACGTTGAACAAACGACGAGGTTCTTTATCGTATTTTGTGGGTAACACCTTCTCGCAGAATTCCAAATCTTCTACGATAAGCTTGTAGATACCGGCTTCATTGGTAAGAGGTGTAGTCCCTTTATCATTGGCATTGTGCAGATTGACAGGCAATGGTCCAAAGATTCTAACGAGATAATAGTAGGCATAAGCACGCCAAAATCTAGCTTGGCCTAGTGCCATATTGATTTCTTCTTTGGTTGTTGGCGTCTTCTCTACATTATCAACGATGAGGTTGGCAGCCTTAATCAAGTTGTAGTATCGTTTCCATGCATCTTTAATACCCTTGTTATTATTGCTTACCGAGAACTTGTCTATCTCTGCACAAGCCTGTTTGTTAGAGCCGGGGTTGGCTGTAATGTCGTCTCCCTGCCACTGTGGATAGAGCATATTGGTGAAGTTTTGCAAATGGTTCACTTGCTCATAGAGTGCAAAGAGTCCCATGTCGAGCTCGCTCTGTGTAGAGAAATAGCCCGCTTCTGTTAACTGACCTTTTGGATCTTCAGTAAGGTCGGTACATGATACTAGCAAACCTGCGGTGGCTGCTAACAATAATATATACTTTTTCATACGTAATTCTGATTAGAAGGTGAAACGAACGTCAAAGGTAAATGTCCTTGGGCAAGGATATGCACCCATATCCATACCATGGTCTACGTCAACACTGTTGGCCGAGAATGATACACCTGCGGGATCTATACCTTTGTATCCTGTGATGGTAAAGAGATTTTGAACACTGAAAGCTAAGCGTACATCGGCAAAGCGAGTCAACTGTTTTTTCAGGTTATAAGCTATGCTGATGTTTTCCAATCTTACATAGTCGGCATTCTCCAACCACTTGCTTGAGTTACCATAGTTCTTGTTTCCTGCTGCATTCAGTGCCGGCATGGTCTTGCCTATTTGTGAAATGTAGTCGGCATCGGTCACAAATTTAGAAGAACCTACCATTGAGTTCATGGCAAAGCGTACAAGATTAAGACGTTGTGCACCAAAGGCGCCATTGAAGAATGCATTCAATTCCCAGTCCTTATAAGTAATGGTATTGTTCCATCCGATAGTTACGTCAGGGTTAGCACATCCAAGTACCGTGCGGTCTTCGCCCTTTGGCTCGGCCGTGATGTTACCGTCTTTGTCGTAATAGCTATCCAATCCATCCTTTAGACCGGCCCAACGATAACCATAGAATGTACCGATGGCTTCTCCTTCTTTCACGATTGTAGCAGGATCTACTGTTCCTGGAGATGGTGTGCTACCGTAAATGATTGGGTTTTCGGCTGTAAGTTTCGTAACCTTATTCTTTAACCACGTTCCATTGATGGTAGATGTCCATTGCAAGTCGGCAGTCTGAATGAGTCGACCGGTCAAACTTACGTCAATACCTTTATTAGAAACTTCACCGGCATTAATCCAATAAGAAGTTCCACCAAGATAGTCGGTCAACTGGGTACGAAGCAATGCGTCGGTAGTCTTCTTTGAGAAGTAGTCGATAGAGAGCTCTACACGACCGTTACAGAAAGCCATGTCTACACCAAAGTCAAACTGTTTGGTCTTTTCCCATGTCAGTTCGGGTGTTGGAATGCCTGCTGCCCAATAGCCTGTGTAGATGTTTGGTGTGCCGAAATCGTAACCCGTGGCAGCCATATTACCCAATGTACTGTATGGGTCGATGCTTTGGTTACCAATCACACCGTAGCTAGCACGTAGCTTTAAGTTGCTAAGCCAGTCTACATTCTTCATGAAATCTTCGTTGGTTACGGTCCATGCTGCAGCCACAGATGGGAAGTATCCCCACTTCTTGTCTGAGAATCGAGAGCTACCATCGGCACGGAATGTAACTGTAGTCATATATCTATCGGCATAGTTGTACATCAAACGTCCGACACCAGACAATAGTGCCCATTTGCTATATCCGTTGCTTGCGCCACGGTTGACGGCATTATTCACATTCCACCAACCTACACTCTCTGTCTGTAGGTTCTTTCCATTGATACCCATCAGTCTGGTTGTGCTACGGCTAGCTTCGAATACACCGGTAGCTGTAAGCGAGTGCTTGCCCCAATTACCTAAATAGGTCAGGTTGTTGGTGGTCTGTAGCATCATGCGCTGCATGTCGTCGTTACCCATACCGTTGGAAGGCTGAACACGAGTAGATGCAAACGAGTAGCCTTTACCGTCATAATAATCGAATCCATTGGTTGTTGTGAATGTCAAACCCGGAAGAATGTTGAACTTCAAGTCGATGCGACCATTGATAATATCGCGACGACTTTGCGAAGCATTTCCTGCCAAGAGTCCGTAAGGGTTGCTTTGAATAGAGTTGTATGGGTCCTTGTGGAAGTTGCCCATATTGTCGTACATTGGCATAGTAGGAGAGTAGTTGTATCCTATCCACAATACGTTATTGCTTTCGTTCATACCAAAGTTACCCGCACCTGTACCCTTGCTATGAGCATATTGCAGGTCGGCTGTCACGTCAAGCCATTTGTAAATGCTTGAGTGTATATTCATCTTAGCCTGATAACGCTCGTAAGCTGTGTGGTTCACTACACCCTTGTTGTTCAGATAGTTGCCACTAATATAATATTGTGTGTCGGCATTTCCCTTTGTCAATACGACCTTGTAGTTCTGGGTAATGCCTGTACGCAATATCTCGTCCATCCAGTCGATACCTTTATCAGAACCGTCTAGATAGCTTTGCAATTCTGCTTTGTTGGCCACTTTACCACCATCGAGCAATGCTTGGGCATAAGTTCTGGCATCCATTACCTTAGGCATGTGTGTAGCACTAGACACTCCTAGGCTGGCATCAAACGTTACGCTCTGCATACCGGGCTTACCACTCTTGGTCTGGATCAATACTACACCATTCGCACCACGGCTACCATAGATTGCAGTAGACGATGCGTCCTTTAATACCTGAATGCTCTGAATGTCTTCAGAGTTGATACCTTCCAGTCCACTTTCGCGTACAATGCCATCTACTACATACAATGGGTCGTTGCTACGGCTGATAGAACCGGAACCACGTACACGAATTTTTACGTTACCACCGGGTACACCGCTTTGTACTACGTTCACACCAGCCATACGACCTTGGAATGCTTGGCTCACGTCGGTAATGGGCTGGTCTTTGAATGCCTTGTCGTTCATCACCGAAACTGAACCGGCTAGGTCGGCTTTACGTACCGTACCATAACCCACAACTACCACTTCGTCGAGCAGTTTCTGGTCTTCACGCATTGTTACATTCATCTTTCCATTGGCTGCGGCAGCTATCGTAGTTGTCTGATAGCCTACGTATGATATTTCTAATTCGCTACCGGGAGCAGTCTCTATCACAAAGTTGCCGTCAATGTCGGTTACAGCTGCCGACTTTCCGTCTTTAGACTTGACGGTAGCACCGATGATGGGCGTGCCTGTTCCATCGACTACTACGCCTGTGATACGCTTTTTGGCTTGGTCGTTTAGTTGAGCTTGTCTGCCGGCAGTTCTACTTTCGTTCTTAGTGGTGAGCACAATATTCTTGTTCATCACCTTGTAGCTGACAGCAGTGTTGGCGAAAAGTGTAGCCAATACAGATTCCAAACTTTGGTCTTTTGCCGATATGGAAACGTTTCTGTTGGTGTTTACCTGTGAATTGTCATAGAAGAAAGTCAGTCCGGACTGTTTTTCTATTTGTTTCATCACTGTGATGATGGGGGCATTTTTGCCTGAGACAGTGATGAGATGTTTTTTACCAAAGGTCTGCATAGGAAGCAACAACCCTGCAAGGCAGAGAAGTCTCACTTGTTTAGCAATGTTTCTTCTGCCTATGAATAGCATTTTTTTGTTCATAGTAATAATGGTTTAGATGTTTAGGAAGTGTGTGCCGGTTTAGTTAGTAGCACACGCCTGATACTGTTTTGAGTCTGTTTGTACCAGTGTTTGTCAAGGTGCATTTTCAGTTTTCATGTTTTTGTCATAAATAGTAGGTTGATTATTTAGTTGATTTATATACTTCTATGATTTGTTGTTCATCGAGTCTTTTACTAGATGAGCTGCGGAAATCTACACCTGAAGCCATGCCTATGCATTGCAATATGATGTCGAGCGACTGTCCGTAGAGTGTTCCCGTAAATGAAGCTGCATAACATTGCTTGTCACGCACCACGAAGTTTACGGCGTATTTTTTCGATAGTGTGTGTAGCACCTCTTGCATTGGCGTCTGTTGGAACATCAGGTTTCCGGTGTGCCATGATGTTACTACGTCTACTTCTGCTTGCGATACGTCCAGTTGCATGGTATTGGTGTTCCAGCGGGCCATTTGTCCCGGAACGATGGGTTGCTCCGTAGTACGCTTGTCTCTGCCTTGATAGATGACGCTTACCTTACCCTCTTGCAATGTCACGGTCATATTTGGGTCTTGCTTGAAAGCTTCGACGTTGAAGTGTGTACCGTATACTTTTACCTTAGGGCCATGGGGTGTTTGCACGATGAATGGATGTTTTGCGTCTTTAGCCACGGCAAAATAGGCTTCTCCATCTACGATGACATTGCGTTCGGAACTGAATCTGCGCGGATAGCGAATGGTAGATTGAGAGTTCAGCGTCACGTGTGTGCCATCGGGTAGAGTGGTGCGAGCCACCATACCCGGTGTCGCTGTGAGTGCCACTATCTCGTATTTCTCGCGTTGTTGCTGTATAAATAGGTAGACAGCTGCCATTAATATGGGTATTAATAGCACGGCAGCCACGCGTTGTATACGCATTGTCATGATGTGTAAGCGTGCTTGTCGCATGCGTTTATGCAGTTGGTGTAAAGCTCCGTCTTCGTCTCCTTGCAGTGTAGACTGTAGTGTATCTACATATTGTAATGCCGAAGTTTCATGATTCTTTATATCTTCGTTTACCTCGTTTTCTGCAATCCATGCTTCTACACGTGCGGCATCGCTCGCGTCTAATTTCCCCTCTATATAATAAGGTAAGAGTTGGTTTATGTCAAGGTTATCTGTTTTCATTGGTTATTTATGTCTTATCTGTATGACAGTTGAGAAATCAATGTTCATAAACTTTTGCACAACTTTTTTCATGTTTATTCTGTTTTATTCCAAAATACTGCTGCTGTTATCTATCTTTCGGCTACAAATAGTAGTATTTATTAGCCCGTTTTTACTACTTTTGTAGTCTTGTAGTTGATATAGTAATTAGCAAATCATGAAAACATTAGATTTCCATCAAGACGACATGTTGTTGTTTTCACAGTCGTGTGAAGGCAATCGTCGTGCCTTTGATGCATTGTTTTGCAAATACTATAAACCTCTGTTAGCTTATGCTCGTCGTTTCGTAGAGGGCAATGATGCCGAAGAAATTGTTCAGAACCTGTTTTTATGGTTATGGGAGAATGGCGAGCATGTGGATATTAGGCAGTCATTGTCGGCTTATCTCTTTCGTACTGTTCACCATCGTTGTTTGTTGCTTATTGAGCGTGGAGCGGCTCGCCAACGTGCCTATGCAGCTTATTGGCACGATGAGAATGATGCTGTGGGAACTGAACTTAATCGTTATGAACAAGAAGAATTGATACGTTTATTGAAGATTGCGCTCGATGAATTGCCTGCTACCTATCGAGAAGCTTTGATAAGTCATCGGTTTGGTGGCTGTACGTATCATGAAATAGCCGAGAGTCTTGGTGTTTCTCCTAAGACAGTAGATTATCGTATACAGCGTGCCATCAAGATGTTGCGCGACATATTGGTTAAGAAAGGAGCCGGCCAGCTCATACCTATTCGCAAGATGTTGAGCTATTTGATAGATAGTATTGGGATGTGTTAGGAAGATTTAATCTTGTTTTTGCTCATAACCTCGGCTGTTTGTCAACCCAATATCATCTCCCTTTCTTTTAGAAAGGGATGGGGTGAGGTTGCTGCAAAGCCCTTTCAGCATTTTTGCATGGGCGTTTCAGCATTGCTGCAAAGCTGAAACAGCAATGTTGCTAAGGCGGGGCAGCAAGTTGAGTTTTTGAGTATGTGAGTGTATAAGTTGATGAGTTGTTGTATAAAACTTTCTGTATGTAAGCTATCAGGCGGTTCATTGAGTTTGCCGATGCTACGATTGTAAAGTATCTACAATCCCTCTTATTCCCTTTGCTCCGGTCATTTTATCGGGCAAAGAGGCGATAATGGGGGAGAGAAATTGGCGTAAGGCGGCATCATGGAGGGTGCTACGATGGCGCATGCAGTCTTCGATGACGCTTTGGAGACGACGAAGCGGGAAGGCTTTCAAGACGATGAGGCGGGCTGTTTGTTCGCCTAATATCCGGTTATCAATAGTAGATAGGTGGGTTCCTATGGCCCAAACTTCGGCGGCGTAAGTGCGCACGATGGTGTCGTAATGTACCAAAGCGGTGGCAAGGAAGAGCAGGTCGGTCTCGTTCCACGGTTCTTGGTAGTCCATAAGCCATTGCAATGCGCCCATGTATGCCTTGGTATAAAAAGTTTGTTTGTGGTTGAATACCGCACACTTGCGCAGTATTTGCGCCAGCACAATGGTAGCGTGGTGTGGAAATACGCTAAGGTGAAGGTCTGCTTGTGGCTCCATGAACCATTCCTTTTGGAAGTTCCACAATCTTTCTTGCCACAGTATGGGCTGCGTAGGGCTATATAACAGCTTTGAACTATAATCGAATTGCAGTTGTTTGAAGTCTTGTTTGGGAGCTAATTGCGATGAGAGGGGGAGTTGTCCCGTCCATAGTGTCCATGCCCGATGGTTGAAATAGAAGTCGGAAAATTCAGTCCGCATGGCTTCGGGATGATTTCTTAGATTCACGGTCAGCCATGCTTCGGGGTATTCGTAGTGCTTACAAGGCGTAAAACGATCGTTGATGAGATAGTCCATCAACTGTTTGAGTTCGCCCGAAAGATTGATGTTGACAGGTTTGTCGGTCTGCCATGTGCATCGGTCCAGTGCCACCTGCAAGTCGTAAGGCGAGGGCTTGAGTCCGCGTTGTTCGTATTCGGCAAGTCTTTGAATCAGTATGTCGGCGTCGATGTAGCCTGGTCGATGTGTGGGAACGGACAGAACGACAGGATTTCCTGCCTCCATCATACCGATTAATTCTAGTAAGAACAGCCTGAAAGCGTCTAGAGGATCGTCGGTATTATTGTAGATGCGTAGGTCTTCGAGTGGGGTAAAGACCACCCCGTTAATTTTCTTCTTGCCTAATATTCCTCTTATTAAGAGGTCAGTCAGTTGCTTGCCCTTACTGGCTTTGGGGGCAAAGCGTTGTTGTAAACAGAGTCCGAACTCCAATAAATAGCTGGCCAAGATCGCTTGCAGATATCTTTCGGTCACGCCGATCCACGCCTTGGCACGGGCAAAGACCGATTCCAAGTGTGTTTGGTCGGCTTCTTCGAGTCGTGGGAACCACTCTGCTACTGCTGATACGATGGTCCAAATCTCCAACGGGTCGGTGGTATCAAACAGTCGACTGAGCGAAAATATAAATTCATCTTTGTCTTGAATACTTGCCAATCGGTTCTCTTCCATGCAGTAAGGATGCGGTTGTGAAGCCTCTAAGGTCGGTAGCTCCGGTTGTGAAGCATTGATTTGCTGTTGTAGTTCGGCTAGTTTTTCACCGCTATAAGTAGCTAACAACTTACTGGCACGCTTCTTAATGGAGTCATTTTTGTGCATGAGCAGTTGGCTCAGAGCCTCGTATACCTTCTCTCTGCAGTCAGGATGCGATTTTATCAAGACTTCGTAAGTGGAGCAGATGACGGTAAGACTATTGGCCGGGAGGCTGAAGAGCAGCGACTGTGTAGTGTCTATATAAGGTTGAATCGAGAAGTTGCTGGCCTTTACAATCTGTTTCAATAGTTTCAAGATTGCGTTTTGTGCTCGCGATTTGACCGTGTAGAGTGTTTGGATGAGGCTGTCTTGTCGCTCTAGAAGCTCTTCGTTCGTGGGTTGGTAGGCTTCCAGTAGGTCGATAAACCATTTTTCCATCAGGTTACCCATACCTAGATTCAGCCCCGCGATGGTTTTGTCGAGCAGCTTCCGACTGCTGATTCGCCCTGTTTTGGTACATGTGAGAAGAAGGGCTGAGATGCTTTCGTCTTTGTGAGTTTTACCCTCTGCGAAGGCTATCTTGGCTCTTTCGTCTTGGTGATAAATAAATGTGGGATACTCAAATAGATACCATACGTGTTCGTTTAGCGTGACTGGCAATTGTAATAGTTTGCTACTGTCGAAACTGATATCGCGGTTTCCCAGCCTAATCTCATGAGCCTCAGCCATCAAATCGGCTATTCGCTCCGGTTTCGGTAGCTTAATGTATCCGTCTTCTGCCAATTTTAAAATGTTGTGATAGCCGTAACGCTGGCTGCTGAAAGGTACTTCGTCTATCTGTTTATTGAGCCATTTAGGATTGTATATGTCGAGAATACTGCGAAAGAGCTCTATATCGTTCTCTCTCATGGCATAGGAATAGCTTTCTTTTCCGTTGCTTGTGAGTATGGAGGTGGCGTCCAAGAAGATGGCACGGTCGTGGCTGCACGAGGTAAAACTTTCTCCTATAGGAGTCTTTTTACTCACCCAATAGAGGTCTTGATTCACCTTTGACAACTCGCGCCGTTCTTTTTCGGTCATGGCTGCCAATTCTTTGATATACGGCAGGAGTATATCTTGTCGGTTTTGGGGACTATCTTTATACCTTTTGGCGAGCTTGGTAAAGCGCTCTATGCGTTCTTCTTTTTCCATCCTACAAGTTTTCTAACGGCTAAAATATGTTTGCACACGCCTCGTTCGCCTTGGTGTTTGCTGTGCCATTGACATGTGCAACGCTCCTGATTCTTATCTAATACCACGGTATGGCGCACTCCGCTGTCGCCCATGACCAATGCTTCTACACGGTCGTTCGATACGGAAACCAGTTGTATGCGGTCTTCGTCGATGAGTTTGATAGCGTTGGCGGCGCGCGGATTCAGCTTCATGATGCGTTCTAATTTAAACGGTAGGCGACGATAGAAGAAACTGTTTTCGTCTAGATCGAAGCCCAATAAGCCCATGGCAGCGAGTCGGATGGTTACTTGGTCTACCTGTTTGCGGTCGATACCTTGCTCTATAGCGAAGAGGTCGGCATTGAATTGCTGATTGGAAAAACTGTAGTTGTCCATGGCCGAGAGCCACTTTTCGGGCATATCGTCCATTAAAGTGTCAAGCGCAGCACCCTCTCCTGAAAAGCCACGGTAACTGTCGCGTGACAGCGAAAGGCTGAATTTCACAGTTCCGAAGTATAAAGTAAAGATAGTGATTTGGTCGTTGGGATGTGTAAAAATGTGCAATTCATCGGCCAACGGCAATAAAGGTTCGAGCAAACGCAGCCGATGTATGCCTCCGATGCAGATGGCATCGGTTGCCGGTATGGGCGAGAAGATGGGGCGGCCGCCTCGCGTTTGCAAGTAGAAGTCGGTTTTGGGGGCACCCTTGGGAACCGACTGGAAGAGCTGTAATAGTTGCATTCGGTTGAACCGATGCCTGTAAATGGCTTGCGATTGGTAGATTTGGACGGTGGTCAACCCCTTTATCCACTTGGTAGGCAGGGACACTTTGCGTTCTACAGCCTTTGTTTTAGTTGTATAAACACCCACCTCTTTGGTTCCGACAGAGACTGTCAGACGGTCGGTTTGCCCCGTCATGTTCAGGGCATTGAGCATGGGTTGGTTGAAGTCTACGTTGGTTGTGCCATTGTCTAAGAACTCTCCTGTGTGGCCATCGGGCATTATGTCGACTCTGGCATAGACGCCGGCGCATCCCGAAAAGCCCTCGAAGCGTAGCCTATCGTTGCCCGCTGTGACGATAGGATCGCGTATGGCAGCCCAATTAATGGTAAAACTAGACTGTACAACTTTGGATAATGTCACCAAACACCGGGCTAAAATAAACGGTTGAATAATGTTGCCGTAAAAGAAACAGGGTGCCTCGCCGCGCCTCACCTCGCTATATTTGGCGAGGAACAACTGCTCTTCATCATCGTGTTTGGTCAGTAATGAGGGAGTCGAATAGCGATAGGTGGTGGTAGACATGGCTTGAGTTAAGAGTTAAGAGTGAGGAGGTAGGAGTGAAAGATGAAACGTTAGGAGTGAGAAGTGAGGAGTTATCGGGAGTTAATAGACGATAGTTTCGCTCTTGAATAGATGAATTAATGGCCGATAATTCCCGTTGCACATGAGCACGACTAACTCCTATTAACTCCCTTTTTACTCCTTCTTAACTCCCAATAACTCCTAATTTATAGTTTATTGATTTCCGTTCTAGCCTTGTTTACAATCTTGGCAGCACTTTCTTTAGGAATGCGATGCTCGTCGAAAGCACTCAAAATCTGATTGATTTTCTTGAGTTTGGCAGGGCTGTTCTTAAACTCTTCGCGCAACAGACGTACTTTTTCGTAAGCCTGAATACCTGCTTTGAGACGCTCGAAACGAATGCTTGAGCGTGCACCGGGGTAAATCATATAGGTGTCACCAGCCGCCCAATTGCTGAAACGACTATCTTGTAGCGGATTTTCTACCCAACTCCAAATGGACCAACGTAGGTATCCGTCGAGCTTATCTTTTGCTGCATACCAGCCAAGGAACTCGGCTTCGGCAGGTGGAGAGAAAGTAAATGTGTTGGGATAAGCCTCCGAACAGCAGGTGTAATAGGTCGTTAGCTTGCCTTGTGCCTTGCGTTTGCGCTTCATCTCTTCGGTATATTTGTCTCTCAATGCAACGCAGAAATCGCTCAGTTCGCTTGAAATACCATTCTTCAATGAACCTGCCAACGAGATTTTAAAGTCGGGGTCGGCCGTGCGAATCAGTGCAATGGTCTTCTTCATCATGTCAAGTTCGCGCTCGTCCATGGATAGATAGGTGCAGTCGAACCATCCTTTCGCTTTCAGATGTGCAGCGAAGTCTTTCAACAAAGTGCCCCAAACCTTGGTGTACATCTCGTTTCCGGGTTCCATATTTAGGTACTTGAACTCGTCGGAAGCTTGGTCGAAGTAGCGGAATGTCAGCTCCCATGGAATCATGGAGTAGCAATAGATATTGCCTTTGATGCCTTCGCTGCGCATGAATTCCACGCATTTGTCGAAGACGGTAAAGTCGAACGACCACGTACCATCTACCTTCTTGGTCCATGTAATCATGGTGCGGAATGGGTCAAAAGTTTGTCCGTTCCATGGTCGATGCATGATAGAACACGTAATACTGCGCCCTCCTGCTTGGCGATAAAGTTGAATGTAGGGCTTCATTGCTTCCAAATGGGCGTCGCTCCAAGGCTCTACGCCGTGGTAACGAGCAATGGCGAAGGGGTTCTGCCATAGGTCTAAGTGGAACATTTGGTTGTCGGCTGTGGGCAACGTGCGCTTGATGACATTGATACGCAGCATCAGTCGTTTCAAGATGGTGTTGCCATCGCTCACCGTTGCCGTTGCTGTGTAAAGACCGGGTTGCGCATTTTGTGGCACGTCAATGCCTATCCAAGCCGCCTGAGTGGTCTTTGGCTTGACGGCAATAGTGGTGTTAAGATGGTCGATAGGGTCGGCCACGAGCGACGAATCGTATATGGAATGGTCGGGACGAACGCCACAACCGCCTTGTCCATCTTTGTTTAAGCCGTCTGTCATGACGTATCTGACGAAGCCTTTCAGTGCTTTTTGCGTAGAGATAGTGCTACCTTTACTTGATTGGAGGTCGCTCAATTCAATGCGAAGTTGATTGATGGGAGTAGCAGCAGAGACCACTAATTGTTGCGAGATACGCTCGCCACGCCATGCAGTCTGTGTGATTGCGGTCACGACAGAGCCGGAGAAAGGCGCTTCTTTCTTGTATCTAACGTCTGTACTGCCCCAACTTATCACGTTGTTTTGCACACTTTGCCATTCGGCAGTGGCTGTTTTGGGATTTGGTAGTTCGTTGTAGACGGTGATAGGTTGCTGTGCCCATACAGTTGTTGACATCATTGAGAGCACTAACAGACTTTTAATTTTTAGGTGTTTCATGAGGTTTTATAATGGGTTAGTAATTATGTTTTCTGGTAAATATAGGCTGATTTCATGATGGGGAGATTGGTTTAAACCAATCTGATACCCCCTTCTTCAATCGTAATGAGCCTTCGACGGTATAAATCTCCAATGGCTTTCTTATAAGTTTTTTTGCTAACTTGGAAGCGATATTTAATTTCTTCGGCGTCACTCTTGTCTCCCAATTCGCAGAATCCATCGTGTTCTTCCAGATAAGTAAGCAGTTGATCGGCGAATTCTACGGTCTCTCGGCGTCCTGTTTGTTGCAAGGTGATATCGAGTTTTCCATCCGGTCGTACGTTGCTAACATATCCTTTTAATCGGTCACCGGTATGGATGAGTTTGAAAAGTTGGTTCTCATACACTAGTCCGGGGAAGAGATTGTTGACAATAACTTTGAATCCAAGGTCGGTCTTCTGCCATACCAGTACGTCGACCTCGTCTCCATGGTGATATTCGGGCATCGATTTGTCCAAGTAACGGTCTATCTTTGCCGAGGCCACAATACGGTAACTATCGCGGTCTATATAGATGAATACGATGTAACTCTTTCCTTTCTCCATGCGCATCTTTTGCTCGCGGAATGGGCAGAATAGGTCTTTCATCAATCCCCATGACAGGAATGCACCGTATTCATTGACCCATGTGCACTCCAAATAAGCGAAGTCGCCCACCTTAGCTAGCGGATGCTCGGTAGTGGCAATGAGTCGTTCATCTTGGTCGAGATATAAAAATACCTCCAATTCTTGGCCTATTTCGAACGTTTCGGGTACATACCGGTTGGGCAATAATATCTCTCCTTCGTCTCCACCGTCAAGGTATAAGCCGAAATCTACTTGCTTTACAATCTTCAAGCGGTTGTAATCACCGAGTTTAAGTTCATTCATTTTCTTTCGTTATTGGTTGTTCTTGGGGTGTAGGTGTGGCGTTGGTCTCTCGCTCTATCATTCCATCTTTCAGGTGAATAGTGCGGTCGGTGATGGCAGCGAGGCCTTCATCATGGGTCACAATGACGAATGTTAGGCCGAAATTGTCGCGCAGTTGGAAGAAAAGTTGGTGCAGTTCTTCCTTGTTTTTACTATCTAATGAGCCCGAAGGTTCATCGGCCATGATCACAGCGGGATTGTTAACGAGGGCTCTAGCTACTGCTACGCGCTGCTTTTCACCCCCAGATAGCTCGCTAGGTTTGTGATTAGCGCGTTCCGTTAGGTTCATGAATTCGAGCAATTCCATGGCTCGTTGCTTTGCTTCACTGCGCCCCATACCGGCTATAAATGCAGGTATCATGATGTTTTCAAGGGCAGTAAACTCCGGTAACAACTGATGGAATTGGAATACAAAACCTATATGCAGGTTGCGGAAGTTGCTTAGTTTGTTGGTCGAAAGGCTACTCACGTTGACTCCATCAAACTCAATGGAACCGCCATCAGGCTTATCCAGTGTTCCCATGATTTGCAATAGTGTGGTCTTTCCTGCTCCCGATGGCCCTACGATGCTCACGATTTCTCCTTTATTAATATGGAGATCGATTCCTTTCAGCACCTGTAGTGAGCCGAAACTCTTGGTTATTCCTTTAATATCTATCATATTTATGATACTTAATTTCTTCTAAACCCTTTTCTCATCCATTCTCTTAGACTTTCATACGCGCTCTTCACTTCCGTGTGTTGAGGCTGTGCGAAAGTCATACTATCGATGGGTTCGCCATGCTGGTCGGGGAAGATGATGAGTAGATTCTGCCCATGGAAGTAGCGTGTAATCTCTTCCGGGAGATACTCTTGGGCGTTCTTATACGATACAGTTCCTTTACGTGCGGTCACTACAACAAACAGGTGGTCATGCCCAACTGTGCTAGCTAACTGTGGAATCTCGTTCCAATGGGGCATAGAGTGGAACTCTACACGGATATGAGGGTGGCGATTGTGCACATATTGTTGTATCAGACTCAGTGTGTCGTTGCGTCCGTGGAAGAAGATACGACATTCTAAATTCTCTGCCAAACGCGACAGTCGTTCGAGCCAACGATAGAATCCCGGCTCGTATTCGGCTCTTGATGGCACAGCCACTTGAATCCTGCGGATGGTGTTGAGCGGTTGTTTCAGGCGGGCAAAGAATATCTGTCGGTAGAGTCCATTGAACAAACTCTGTTGGAATTGTCCCCAAAATCGGCTCGAAAGTTCTTTATGCATGTGGATGCCGATGATGATTTCGCTGGCTCGAAATTCCGTGAATGCGTGCTTGATACCATTGGCTATGTTGGCCGCCACGCGCACTTGAGTCGCCATCTGTACATCGGCAGCTGCAGCAAAGCGTGTCAGTCGGTCGAGCAGTTGGCGTCCCTCGTCCATGTTTCGATGCATGTCTACATCGTCATACACCACGTTGAGTCCCACCACATCGCGATGTAGCTTGGGATTACGCATCAAGATGGCCATGTTAACCAGTTGCTCTGCATATTCGGGATACTTCACCGGGATGAGGATATGCTCGTCGTCGGCATTCTGGTTTTCCTCTTGTGGCAACTCTTTATTGCGTAGGATAATGGCTTGGGCAGACCGTTCGGTGACGAGAGTCGAGATGATACAAGTACAAAGTATCATGATGACCACCCCGTTTAAGATGCTGTCGTCTACCAGATAATGCCCCGACGATATCTCCAGCGTACGTCCCACCATCACCATGGCGATGGCTCCGGCGGCATGAGCCGACGTAAGACCGAACATCATGTGACCCGATGACCACGGCAAACGAAGTCCCATGCAAGTCAAGTAGGCTGCCAAGGCCTTACCTAAGGTTCCGAATACCGTCAGACAAGCAACTACCCACAGGATGTTGCCACCCTCGAAGAGCAGCCTCACATTGATAATCATGCCCACACCCATCAAGAAATAAGGGATAAAGAGGGCATTACCGATAAACTCGATACGGTTCATTAGGGGTGACACGTGGGGAATATATCTACTCAAGATGAGTCCGCAAAGGAATGCGCCGAAGATACCTTCCAGTCCCACGATATTGCTAAGGGCTGCCGACAGCACCATCATAGACATGACAAAAATAAACTGCATCACGGCATCGCTGTATCTACGCAAAAACCAACGCGTCAATCTAGGGAGTACCAATATCATTCCCAGACCGAAAACAGCAAACTTCAAGACGAATAATAACCAAAAGCCAAGTCCCGAACTGTTGCGGTGTGAGGCCACGATGGCAGCTAATACAATAAGTGCCAACAGCAATGAAATCATTGTAGACCCCACACTTAGCATCACACTTGACTTGCGTTGCAAACCGTATCGACTTACGATGGGGTAGGCCACCAGCGTATTGCTCGACATGATACAGCCGAGAATCAAAGCTCCGGCAGCCGAATAGCCCAGCATACCAACTCCCATAAAATAGGTGAGAGCAAACGGAATGGAGAAAGTTATGAGTCCGAAGATGAGTATTTGTGCCTTGTTTCGTCGCATAGCCTCGGTGTCCATTTCAAGCGCGGCTAGGAACATGATGTAGTAAAGTCCCACCTTTCCGAATATCTCGAACGAAGAGTCGCGACTCAAGATGTTGAGTCCGTACTGTCCGATAAGCACTCCAGCGAGCACCATACCGATGATATGAGGAATGCGCAACTTGCCCATAATAATGGGGGCAAGCAGAATAATGACCAGAACGACGAAGAAAATCAGCGTCGGATCGGTTATGGGGAAGTATTGAGATATACTCAGCATCTTTACAAAGATGGTATTAACGAGAGCAATGAAAGTTTACTTTCTTATTGCCGAGTGCTACCTATTTTATGCAAAGATAATGGAAACGCCTCAAAAGACAAAAGAAACATTCCGATTTCTTCGCTTTGATAGTTGCCACTTATGGTGTGGAATGTCTATATGGTTCATCACCTTTTTAATGCCATGGATAATTCTTTTTTTGGGTATTAACATAAAAACGCTATCTTTGTAACTAGCTAACCGTATGTTTAAATTAATTTTCTTAGCCTATGAAATGGTTATACGGATTCCTCTTCGTGTTGATTGTTACAGCTTCATGTCGGCAACGTCGTGCTGCAACTTTGGTGAAAATACATCAGCCCGATTCCATCGTTGTTGGTTTCTCGCCCGGTTTTGTGATGCCTTATGAGCGTCGTGCATGGATTGTTTATCCCGATAGTACAGCGAAACAACGCATCATTTATTTTACTCCAATGCACGATTCTATCGTTTATCAACCTGTATCAAAGCACGTGGCTCGGCGGTTGTACGACCTTACTAGGCTACTTTTTGTCACTCATAGGGTCCCCGACGTTGTCAAAGCCAATACAGATATGAGGGAGACCGACCAGCCTTCTCTTGACATAGATGTGTTTGATGGGGTACAGACTATTAGCTATGGTTACTATTTGGGCTATCCTAAGGCTGTGTATTCGCGTGCCCTGCAATGCCTGATAGATTTCGTATATAGAGGAAAAGAACTTATAGGTTATCAATTGGTCAAAGAACCGGCTATCGAGAAATTGTCACTTCTGTCGGTGAATATAGTAAAAAGATTTGTTCCCGATTCAGGAAAGCTAATTCATAAATCTTGGACAATTGAACGTAATAAGGAAATTTCTTTTTTCACTGATACTACTTTGCTTGATAAAAGTGGGCACGTCGGTGACATTAGAAGTTCCAAAGAATATACATTACTGAGCCCTAGGGCTGATAAAATCAAAGATCTATCTTTCTCTATCTTTAAGAAAATACCTGCCGATGTAATTCGTAGGAATGTACATGGAGAGAAGAATGTGGGCAAAGAGAGCATTCAAATAATTTTAGACTTTGATGTGCGAAATGTCATTTATACGATAGATTTATCTCATAAGGACGTGGTCTATAGTGCTGACTTCCAGCAGTTGTTGGATGAGTTGCCCTGAATGAGGAAATAAATAGATGGATTGGGCGAATGCAATTCGCACCTACAAGGGCTCCCCTTCGCCCTCTCTCCAAAAAGAAAGGGAGCATAAAGAGAAGTGGGTAGAATACCATTTGTCGTTTTAAACAACTGTTTTGATGATACAATAGGATTCGTAGGGACGCGACATGTCGTGTCCGCAGGCTGTATATATACTACAAGGATGACACCAAGAGACTGTAAATTCCCCCACGGACGCGGCATACCGCGTCCCTACAGAAGCCTCTCCCCATTCATTATCTCCCTCGTTTTCTGTCGCACCAGCTGAGCCGACGCGACTACTCGGTCGATGACCAATGGCTCTCCAATAGGAGAGGGAGTAAGGAATAAAGCTTTTCCGTCCTACAATTTTAAAACTTATCAACTCAAAAACTTACAAACTGCCCCCTAAACTCGTCTACTCGTTAACTTGTTAGCTTGTCTACTAACAAATTGCAGCGGCTCTTCAGCATCGCTGCTAAGCCCATTCAGCATTGCTGCAGAGCCTAGACAGTGTTGTTGCCTAGCCCTTGCAGTGATTTAAGAGTTATGGTTGAGGAGTGAGAAGTGGTGAGTTTTAGTAGGTCATAGATAAGTAATAAAAGGTAAAAAAGAGGTGAATGGATAAATTGAAATTGATAAAATGATAGCCTGTAGAGTGGTTTTATGACAATTTGTGTGTGTTGTTACGTGGAAAATTGTAATTTTGCAAACAAGATAAAGTATTCATTTAAACAAGTATCGATTATGAAAGTAGCAATTGTAGGAGCAAGTGGTGCAGTGGGACAAGAATTCCTTCGCATTCTTGCCGAGAGAAACTTCCCGATGGATGAGTTAGTTCTTTTTGGTTCAGAACGTAGTGCCGGCCGAAAGTACGAGTTCAAAGGTAAGCAGTACGAAGTTAAACTGTTACAGCATAACGATGATTTTAAAGATATAGATATTGCTTTCGTGTCTGCCGGTGGTGGCACTTCAAAAGATTTTGCAGATACGATTACCAAGTATGGGACGGTGATGATAGACAATTCCAGTGCTTTCCGTATGGACGCAGATGTGCCATTGGTGGTGCCCGAAGTGAACGCTGCTGACGCCTTGAATCGTCCTCGTGGTATCATTGCCAATCCAAACTGTACCACCATTATGATGGTAGTGGTGATGAAACCGATTGAAGACTTGAGCCATATCAAGAAGATTCATGTATCTTCTTACCAGAGTGCGAGTGGCGCAGGAGCTGCCGCCATGGCCGAATTGCAACAACAATACAAGGAGATTGTGGAGACTGGAGCGGTGAAGACCATTAAGAAGTTCCCCCATCAGTTGGCTTACAACGTGATTCCCCAAATTGATGTGATGACGGAGACTGACTATACAAAGGAAGAAATGAAGATGTTCCACGAGACTCAGAAGATTATGCATAGCGATGTTCGTACGTCGGCTACCTGCGTACGTGTGTCTTCTCTGCGTTCACATTCGGAGAGTGTATGGTTTGAAACCGAGCGTCCGTTGAGTGTAGAAGAGATTCGTGAGGCCTTGAAAGTGGCTCCCGGTGTGACGTTGAAAGACGATGCGCAGAACTATGTGTATCCCATGCCGCTCGAAAGTGCGGGTCATGACGACGTGTATGTGGGTCGTGTTCGTAAAGATTTGGCCGATGACAACGGCAATACATTGTGGCTTACGGGCGACCAAATACGTAAAGGTGCTGCGCTGAACGCCGTTCAGATAGCCGAATACCTGATAGAAGTGGGTAACGTGAAGTAAGATTTCAGGTGGAAAAAGAAATATCTCAATCAAGCGATTGAGCTGTAGAACATACAAAAGGGAAGCGATGGTCGCTTCCCTTCTGTTTTATTTGGCTGCAATACATTCAACCTCTACCAAGGCGCCTTTGGGCAAATCTTTCACCGCTACAGCCGAGCGAGCGGGATAAGGTTGGCTGAAGAACTCGGCATATACTTCGTTCATGGCTGCAAAGTTGGCCATGTCCGACAAGTAAACAGTAGTCTTAACCACGTGTGAGAGGTCGATTCCGGCTGCTTTCATGATGTTGGAAGCATTGGTAAGGCATTGGCGTGTTTGCTCTTGGATGCCTCCTTCGACGAAGTTTCCGGTCTCTGGAACAATTGGAATTTGGCCTGATGCATAAACGAAACCGTTGACCTCGATAGCCTGACTGTACGGTCCGATGGCCGCAGGAGCATTGTCTGTATGGATTGCTTTCATATTATATAGGTGTTTAAAGATGATGATAATATCATATCAGTTTATGTCTTGCAGATTAGCCCTGCCTTGAAGTTATCGGGAGTTAATCGCCTGTGCGGCGTTGGAGTAACGAGGGAAGTTAATAGACAAATGTCTGTTAACTTCAAGTCTCGAAGAGATGTTAACTCCCGATGACTCCTATTAACTTCTAGAATTGAGGAGATGGAATCATATCAGTTTGTATCCACGTTCGCGAAGTGCGTTCATGATTTGCTCTATCTGTTCATGGTTGCGAGTCTCGATGGTCACACGCAAGATGCAGGCATTCACCTTTTGGCGATTGATGGAGCGGTCGTGCTGTACTCCGGTGACGTTAGCTCCGAGGTTGGCAATGATAGATGATACCTCAACAAGTTTGCCCGGCTGGTCGTCGAGTTCTATATCGAACGTGCAAAGGCGGCCGGTTTTCACCTGTCCGCGGTAGATAACGCGGTTCAAGATGGTCAAGTCGATGTTGCCACCGCTCACGATACAGATGGTCTTCTTGCCTTTTACGGGTACCTTATTGTACATCACAGCAGCCACACTCACGGCACCTGCACCTTCGGCTACGAGCTTTTCGCGCTCAATAAGATGCAAGATGGCGGCGCAAATCTCGTCTTCGTTGACCGTCACGACGTCGTCTACATATTTAGAACAGATGTCGAATGTGAGCGAACCGGGTTCTTTTACCGCGATACCATCAGCTACGGTAGATACCGATGCCAGCCGTTCGGGCTTGCCATTACGCAGACTTTGTACCATACTGGCGGCTCCCTCGGCCTGCACACCATAGACTTTGATGTCGGGACGGAGACTCTTCACGGCATAGGCTATGCCCGAAATAAGGCCTCCACCACCCACAGGAACGATCACAGTTTCCACATCCGGCAGCTGATCGAGAATCTCTAAGCCCACCGTTCCTTGCCCTGCTATCACGTTCTCGTCGTTGAATGGATGGACGAATGTGTAGCCTAGCTCGTCGCGAAGTTGCAGAGCACGCTGGTAAGCATCATCGTATACGCCCGGTACCAAGCATATCTCGGCTCCCATTTGACGTGTGGCTTCGACCTTACTAAAGGGAGCTCCCTCCGGTAAACAGATGAGAGACTTCACTCCCATGGCCGATGCGCCGAGTACAACTCCTTGTGCATGGTTGCCCGCCGAGCATGAAATGACACCTTTCTGACGCTCCGCTTCGCTGAGTTGTGATATCATATAGTAGGCTCCGCGTATCTTAAAAGACCCCGTTTTCTGCAAACATTCGGGCTTAAGATATACATCACATTCGGGATTTACATTGTAGGCATGCACCAAATTGGTCGGGCGAATAACCTCACTCAGTACTTTTCGGGCCTTTCGGAAGTTCTCCAGTTCTAGCATTTTTATTATTCTATGATTTTAAAATAGAGATATTCATAGCATATCTCTATTCTTCTTTGTGTGCAAAAATAATCATTTTTGTTGTTTTACAACTATGTATGCTTACACTTTTTGAGAAATATTCCGGTTTAATGAAATCTTTGTTGATTTGTCATACTATAACTTCCGAGGGCTCACGAAGCCTTGGACGTTGACGTGCTATGGCTCTGAGGTGTCTTAGTTAGATGGTAGTCGTTTGCTGTCGGAAGCTGCGTGGAGAGATTCCAAACTTCTTTTTAAAGGCTTTGCTCATGGCTGCAAGGTCGTTATATCCCGTTCTGTAGGCTATTTCTGAGATGCTTAGGTCGGTGTTGATAAGCATTTTTCGACAATATTCCAGCTTAATATCACTGAGCCAAGAAGCGAAAGTGTCTCCCCGAACCTCGTATATATAGTTGGAAAGATGGCTTCTTTCCATGTTCATTGCTTCTGCTACATCGTCCATGGTGATATTGTTTTTGAGCAATGGAAACGGTTCTTGCAAGAGCCAATGGTCTATAGCATCGTTCAATAAGTCTCTTTCCTCCTCTGTTATGGTTGGTCTTTTCACCTTGTGCGAACTTAATAGGTACCACGTTATGGTACAAATATAGAGTATTTCTATATATTTTTGCCTGTTTTCGTTTGTTATTATTTGTTATGACAAGTTTATGAGGTGTGAATATCGCATTTTTAGCTATGCGAACTCTTCTAAGATATATAGTTGTGAGGTGTGTTTTTATCTCTTGGTGGCGGTTTATGATATGGCTGTTTCTGTATTTTTAGAATCTAAAACGATTGTGATATTTCTGTAGTAAAGCTTTGGTTTTTTATGTCCCTTAACTGTTTATTCTCTATAAAATGATTATATTTGTAACTGAAATATAGATGTGGGTTGACAAAACCTCACATGATAAACTCAAATATTAAATCAATTTATTAATTATACCAATCACTATGAACTCTAAACATCTGATATTGGGTGCATTGTTGTTATCTTCAATGGGCATCAAAGCACAGGTAAATGCGCCTGCTCCTATCGCTCCGTTGCCCGAAGCTCGGCAAGTTTCGTGGCAGAAAATGGAGACTTATGCCTTTATTCATTTTGGTCCAAACACGTATGGCGACCGTGAATGGGGCTTTGGAGATGCCGATCCGAAGTCTTTTAATCCCACGAAACTCGACTGTGAACAGTGGGCTCGCGTCCTCAAAAAGGGTGGTATGAAAGGTGTCATCATCACAGCTAAGCATCATGATGGCTTTTGCTTGTGGCCAACTATGTACACCGATTACAGTGTTCGCAACTCTCCTTATAAGGAAGGAAAAGGAGATATTGTCGGCGAATTGGCTGCCGCGTGCCGCAAGTATGGCTTGAAGTTTGGCGTATATCTGTCTCCTTGGGATCGACATCAGGGATTTTACGCTACTCCCATCTACCGAGAATACTTCCATGCACAGCTACATGAACTGCTAACCAAGTATGGTGAACTGTTTGAAGTGTGGTTTGATGGAGCCAATGGAGGTGATGGTTGGTATGGCGGAGCAAAGGAAACACGCAAGATAGATGCCAATACCTACTATGATTTTCCGCGTGCTTGGGCAGCAGTAGATAGTCTTCAGCCCAATGCTGTCATCTTTTCTGACGATGGTCCCGGTTGTCGTTGGGTAGGCAATGAGCGTGGTTTTGCGATGGCAACCAATTGGTCTTTCATCACTCCTTTCTCTATGCCACCGGGCGCAGAGAAGCAATTTATGTTACAACAGGGACAACCTGATGGTACCAAGTGGGTACCGTCGGAGTGTGATGTGTCTATCCGCCCGGGATGGTTTTACCATGAACGCGAGAATAACAAAGTGAAAACGCCCGACCAATTGGTCGATTTGTATTATCGCAATGTTGGCCATAACGGTACGTTCTTGCTCAATGTACCCGTTGATAAGGAAGGTTTGATTCATCCGGCCGACTCTGCCAGCCTCATAGATTTTCATAATCGAATAGTGAAGGAGTTTGCCAACAATCTTCTGAAAGGTGCTTCCGTGTCGGTAGATAGTGAGCGTGGCAAAGCGTTCGGTGCCAAAATGTTGACTGATGGCAACTATGATAGCTATTGGGCAACACCGGATGGTGTTGTTTCGGGTACGATGAATATCAAGTTTAAGCGCACGACTAAGGTTAATCGCATGATGTTACAGGAGTATATACCGCTGGGTCAGCGTGTTCGCTCGTTCGTCGTTGAATACTTAAATGGCAAGACTTGGCAGCCCGTCAAGATGACTGAAGAGACCACTACCATTGGTTACAAGCGCTTGCTTCGCTTCAAGGAGATTACTACTCAGCGTATGCGTGTACGCATTCTCGATGCTCGTGGCCCGCTATGTATTAATGAAATAGGTGCTTACTATGTGCCCGGAGCCAAGGATAGTTATGTAGATGACACTTCGGAGGTTCAGAGTTTACCTTTCACAGTTGATAAACAAGCCGGTGAAGTGACGCTTGATTTAGGCAAAGTACAGCCGGTCAAGGCTTTGTACTATCTGCCTTCTCAGGCCAATGCCAATCCCGGACTTATTGATAAATATGAGATTTACGTCGGTAATACGCTGGATAATCTGAAGAGAGTGGCTGTGGGAGAGTTCTCAAATATCCGCAATAATCCCATCATGCAAGAGGTCTTCTTCACTCCGCAACAAGCGCGTTACGTTCGTTTAAAGGCTGTTCGTATGGTTCGCGAGGGTGAATCAATAGCTTACGATAAACTTGCTGTGCAATAAAAGTAGTTTTTGATGAAAGTCCGACTTGTCTAATTAATCAGGCAAGTCGGATTTTTGTTGGTTGACTTTTGATGAGTTGGTGGTATCTGTAGCAGTCTTTGGCATGGTCATTGATGAGTCCGATAGACTGTAAATGCGAATAAATGATGACCGACCCCACGTATTTAAAACCGCGTTTCTTCAGGTCTTTGGCCACCATGTCGGACAGTTCGTTGTGTGTGCACCACTCTTCTTGATGCGACGGATACACCCATGTTTGCCCATTGGTAAACTTCCAGATATAAGTATCGAATGTTCCAAACTCTTGGGCCACCTGCATGAAACAGCGAGCGTTGTTGATGATGCTCTCAATCTTGCGACGCGAGCGAATCATTCTTTCTGTTTGGAGGATGCGTTCCACGTCTTTTTCGGTGAACAGTGCCACTTTTGCGGCATCGAATTGAGCAAAGCATGTGCTGAAAATATCGCGACGTTTCAGCATCATCTGCCATGATAGCCCACACGACATCGACTCCATGAGCAAGAATTCAAAGTGTCGTTGGTCGTCGTGTACGGCCACTCCCCATTCTTCGTCATGATATTTCTCGGAGAGTTCATCGCTCAAACACCACTTACATTTACCTCTTTCTGTTTTCATTCTCATCTTTGTTTTTCGCAAAAGTAGATAATCTTGCTGACTTAAACAAATTCACTAGTAACGAATAGATAATTATATTGATTTGTTGCAGGGTGTTCGCAGTGTTGCTGAATGGGCTTTGCAGTAATGCTGCAAGGTTGAGGCAGTGATGCTGAAAAGCCGCTGCAATAGCCCCACTCCGACCCTCTACAGCCCCATCCCGATCCTCCCCAAAAGGGGAGGGAGATAGTTCTTGAGTTGATAAGTTATTGGTTGAGTTTGTTAGTTCATGAGTCTTTGAGTTGATAAGTTTTCAGTTGTAAAACGGAAAAAGGTCATTTCTTTTTCCCTCTCCTTTTGGAGAGGGATGGGGAGAGGCTTCTGTTGGGTTGTGGGGGAGTCTTTCAGACTCAACATTGTGAGGTGCCATTTACCGTAAGATTAAAGGCTTACGGTTATTCATAGGGTTGTCCTTCGGACAATAAGGGATTCTTTTTTATCGCGGGGCTTTAGGCCTACGGGATAGAACGATGCCAAAAACAAGTTCCATTCCGCTCTTCTTCCTTCAGGGAAGATACTTAGATGAGGGATGAGGGAATAGAGATTCAAGATGATAAGAAACTTTTGATGAATCTACTGAGGCTTCCTTATCTTTTATGTATGCGCTCTTTGATACGGCGAACTATGTCGGTCTTCTGCTGTAATATGCGCCATGAAAAGGTGGCACTGATGAGGAAGAGGACGAATCCCGCTGTCCAATAGGCCGTACCTTGGGTGTTAATTACCACGACATAAGCACATAGCGCTACGAGGATGTGGAAAATGGTGTAGCCTATGTTGCTTCGACTCATGCGATAACCATAACGATGGTAGGCCATCATATTTGAAACAATGGAGTCAATCATACCTGCCAAGAGGATTCCGAAGCCGGCTCCGGTGAGTCCCCAATGGGTGAATCCAAAGCAAACGACACCGATGATGGCTGTAGCGGAGAGTCCTTCTATAATTAAATAGGTGGAAGAGTCGCCACGAGAGAGTGGTATATAGCAGAGCGGGAGGGTGATAGCTCGTAGATACATGGCTAAGATTGCCGGCTGTACCATGCCAAGTGCCGGTAGGAACTTACCACTATAGAGAAGTGGAAGAATGATGGGCATGCCTACAAGAAAGACAATAAGAAGTGGCGCAAGCATGAGTAGCGAGACCTCTATCTGTCGGTTGATAAGCCGGTTTTGCTGTATGATGTCGTTACCGATAGCCGATAAGCGCGGAAAATAGTCGGTTTCTAAAGCTGTAAATACGATTCCAGCATAGGTCATGGTCATCATGAAGCCTGCATTATACAGTCCTACATCATCAAGATTGCCGTGGGTGTTGAGGAAAAGGCGGATGATAAACTCTGCTCCGCTGCCTATCATAGCCGACAACATGAAAGCGATACCGAGTCGGATGGTACTGTTGGCTTGTGATAGAAAATCTTTGTGGAGTGATAAATGAAGCGGATGGTAGCGGTAAGAGTAGCCGATGGTGAGCAACATTTGGCCTAAAGCTATCAACAGAAGTGACGGGATGATGGCCGACAGCTGCCAAACTAGGAATAAAGGAACAGAGATGATGAGTGCCAAGACCACTTGGAAGAGCGAGATAAAGGCTAGTGGGCGGAGACGGCGTGTACCTTTGAGAACAGCCAGTTCGCCTCCCGTGATGGTCGATAATGCCACGATGGGGGCGAGAAGCATGAAGTGTAGTGTGTGGTTTCCCCAGTTGAAAGTCCACGAATTGAGCACCGGACTGAGGACAACGCATAGTATCATGCCCACGATGCCGGTGATGATGCTCCATGAACGAATCAGTTTGATGTAGTGGTCGAGTTCTTCTTGGTTACCATGTTCGTAGGCATAGGATATTTTCCGAATCCCACTGACCGGCAAACCTAGTTGACTAGCATCGCCAAGTAGACGGATGGTGGAGTTGAACAGAGACATGAGGCCCACGCCATTTGGGCCGAGAATCATTGCCACCAACTTGGTACGGATGATTCCTACCAAGATGCTTATCCCTTGCATACCACCGAATAAGCCGGTATATTTGAGGATGTGGGTGTAGTTGTCTGTCTGTTCTTGTTCTTTCATGCAATGATGTCTCCATATTGAAGGAAACAAAAAAAGAGGTAAGAGACGGATGGATGTTCCTGTCTTTTACCTCTTCTTGTATACGTTTGAAGTTTTTAATCTTGCTCAATCCATCCTGATGCCTGCTTTGCTTCGCTGGCTCTGTAAGATGGTATTACCTGCCCGGCTCTGTAGATGCCTACGAGTGTGATGTCGAAGACAAGCGTGGAGTAGGCCGGAATGGTAGAGTTGGCGCTCTTACCATAGCCCAATTGGTAAGGAATGTAAACAGTCCAACGGTCTCCAAGATGCATGTGCATGAGCGCAGTAGCAAATCCGTCAACTGTTCCGGAGACTAACATCTTGGCCGGAACCATGGTCTTGAGATCGTAATCGTAACCACGTACCCATGATTGATCGAAGATATAACCGTCTTTATAACTCGTTGACGGCAGCAAGCGTCCTTGATAATGTATGCGGACTGAGTCGGTGTAAAGGGGCGAAACCGTCCCTGTGCCACTCTTTTGTACCTTGACTACAATGTGGTCGATGGCGTCGTTGTGCACATTATCGGCAAACGCATAACTCTTAAATACCTTCCAAGAAGCGTCACCTGTTGCTGCTGCATCCTTTGCTTTTTGATAGATGGTGTTGAAATAAGTCGTATTGGTGGTTTCCCAATTAGGGAACTCGTCCACCTTATTGTCGTCTCCCTCTTTGCAAGATGTAAGTCCGAAGACCACAGCAAGCAATAATAGCACTGTATAGTCGGCCAGTTTTCTCATTTCCATAGGTTTACTGAAGTTTCTTGAGAACGCTTGTGATGCTCACACGATCCTCAATGATGTTGCGCAACTCGGCGATGTCGACGCGCTCCTGAGCCATAGTATCGCGGAAACGCAACGTCACTTTGTTGTCGTTTAACGTATCGTGGTCTACCGTAACGCAGAAAGGCGTACCGATAGCATCTTGTCTACGATAGCGTTTACCGATTGAATCTTTCTCTTCGTAGTGTGTGTTGAAGTGGAATTTCAGTTGGTCTACTATCTCACGAGCTTTCTCTGGGAGTCCGTCCTTCTTCACTAATGGGAGCACAGCGCATTTGATTGGCGCCAAAGCTTCGGGCAAACGAAGAACTACGCGAGTCTCTCCATTCTCCAATTTCTCTTCTGTATAGCTGTGACACATGACGCTTAAGAACATACGGTCAACACCGATTGAGGTCTCAACAACGTAAGGTACATAGCTTTCATTGGTTTCCGGATCGAAGTATTTAATCTGTCGGCCGGAGAATTTCTCATGTTGTGAGAGGTCGAAATTGGTGCGTGAGTGGATTCCTTCCACCTCCTTGAAGCCGAAAGGCATCTTAAATTCAATGTCGGTAGCGGCATTAGCGTAGTGCGCCAACTTCTCATGGTCGTGATAACGGTAGTTCTCATTGCCCATATTGAGACCCTCATGCCATGCCAAACGAGCCTTCTTCCAATATTCAAACCACTTTATTTCGGTACCCGGTTGGCAGAAGAATTGCATCTCCATCTGCTCGAATTCGCGCATACGGAATACGAATTGGCGTGCCACAATCTCATTACGGAAAGCTTTACCAATCTGTGCGATACCGAAAGGAAGCTTCATACGGCCGGTCTTCTGAACATTCAGATAGTTCACAAAGATACCTTGTGCGGTTTCAGGACGCAGATATATCTTGTTGGCAGCGTCTGAGAGAGAGCCCATTTCGGTAGAGAACATCAAGTTAAACTGGCGTACATCCGTCCAGTTCTTTGTGCCTGAGATGGGGTCTACAATCTCTTCGTCGAGTATTATCTGCTTGAGTTCCTCTAAATCTGGGCCTTGCATAGCCTTCGTATAGCGTTCGTGAAGGGCGTCATGTTTTTGTTGATGCTCCAGAACTCGGGGATTTGTCTCGCGGAATTTAGCTTCGTCGAAGCTGTCGCCAAAACGTTTGCGAGCCTTAGCTATCTCTTTTTCAATTTTTTCTTCGTATTTTCCCAACTGGTCTTCGATGAGATTGTCGGCGCGGTAACGCTTCTTGGAGTCGCGATTATCAATCAATGGATCGTTGAAAGCATCCACGTGACCGCTCGCTTTCCATATTGTTGGGTGCATGAAGATGGAAGAATCGATACCTACGATATTCTCGTGGAGCAACACCATGCTCTTCCACCAATACTCTTTGATATTGTTTTTCAGCTCAACACCGTTCTGTCCGTAATCGTAGACAGCTGCGAGGCCATCGTAAATATCACTACTTGGGAAGACAAACCCGTATTCCTTACAATGGGAAACTATCTTCTTGAAAACATCTTCTTGTGCCATGATTTATCTTTTGTTTACCTTTTTAACTCGGCAAAGGTACACAATATTTCTGACAGACTGTCTATTAAAAATGCAAAAACTTCATAAAGAACATGGCTTTACAGGCTTTATGCTTACCTTTGTAAGAAACTATCAGACGATGCAAATACTTTTATCATGCGCCAAGGACATGACTTCCGAGCGATTATACGATAGCCGAAAAGGTACGATACCGATGTTTCAACAACAGGCTGAGGCCATAGCTACGCAGATGATGAGCTACAGTGCCGAAGAATTAGGGGCTATGTTGAAAATCAATCATCAGCTAGCTGCACTCAATAAGCATCGCTATACCACATTTTTAGAGCCTGAACCGAAGATGGAAACTATCTTCTCGTACACTGGAATAGCCTATAAATATCTGCAAGCAGGTAGCTTTTCTGATGTGGAATTAGCATATGCGCAGGGGCATTTGTGGATAACATCGTTCTTATACGGTCTGTTGCGTCCCCTCGATATGATTAAGAACTACCGTTTGGAAGGCTCTGTCTACTTGGGAGAGAATGGTGGTCAGCGCATGTTTGACTATTGGAAACCGCTCTTGACAGACGTATTGATAGACTCAGTGAAGCAAGATGATGGCGTGTTATTGAATGTGGCAAGTGCTGAAATGAAGCATCTTTTTGACTGGAAGCGTGTTAAACGTGAGGTGAAAGTGATAGAACCGGAGTTCATGGTGGATAAGAATGGCAAGTTGAAGAGCATCGTCGTGTATTGCAAAATGTGTCGTGGAGCCATGGCTAATGATGTGATTAGGCATCAAATCAAAGATCCCGATCAACTCAAAAACTTTGAATTTGAAGGCTTTTCATATCGTTATGATTCAGAAGATGGACTTCATCCGCTCTTTGTCATGGAGGGATAATGGTCTTAGATGTTTCTTAGAGGATGATAAGTGTACTTTTGTGTGCGGACACACGTACTTGATTTATGTCAAGAATTAAACGGTATAATGAAAAAGACAAGTTTGTTTTGAGATGTAATTTTGCGATACCATATATCTTTGCATCATCAAAATTGAACGAAATTAGCGTGCGAAAAGTTAATAGATAATAAGATAATAAAGAATGTAAATCTCAATACGGTATCTAGTTTAAGGTAAGAAGATGGGATAATAAGTACGCAAGTAACAAGAGAAATTTGAGAGATTGATGTGCCACGAGGCACGAATAAAAGAAAGCAATAGAAATGAAAGGGGAAAGAGGTGATTTCTGTTAGATACAGGAATCACCTCTTTTCTGTTATCGGCAAAGTAAGTTTAGCCATTTTAATGGACACTATATTTTGGTAAGCGATAGGATTATACTAATTTTGCACATACAATATTGATATATGTTTAGCAGCAAACAAACCGACGCCTTGTTGGAACGAATTCGTCTGGGAGCCACGATGACGAATCGCGAGAAGCTCAATCTCATTGTCGAATTGAGTATTCCGTCTATCTTGTCACAGATTACTTCGGTACTGATGTTCTTCATTGATGCCTCAATGGTGGGACAGCTCGGTGCTCGTCCGTCTGCTGCTATCGGCTTGGTAGAGAGTACTACATGGTTGTTAGGGGCTTTTACGTATGCTTCTTCCATGGGGTTCTCCGTGCAAGTGGCTCACTTTATCGGTGCCAACGACTTCGACAAGGCGCGTCAGGTGTTCCGTCATGGACTGATATGTACCTTCTTCTTGAGTCTGTTTGTAGCTTTTTGCGGTTTCTTGGTGCATAAACCATTACCGTATTGGTTGGGTGGTGGTGCCGACATAGCGCATGAAGCATCGCTCTATTTCTTGATTTATGCGCTGGCCATGCCCTTTTTCCAGCTTGGCAACTTGTCCGGAGCAATGCTTAAGAGTTCTGGAAATATGCGTGTACCTAGTGTCGTCAATGTGGCCATGTGTGTGCTTGACGTGCTTTTCAACTATATTTTTATCTTCCGGTTTGGTCTCGGTGTCGTCGGCGCCGCTATCGGAACGGCTCTCGCTATCATGTGCGGTGCGTTCTCACAAGCCTATTTTGCCATCTTCCGGAGTAAGATATTGGCACTCCGACTAGATACAGCTCCATTCCGTTGGGTATGGGATTATGTGCGTAATGCAGTGAAGATAGGCGCTCCAATGGCTGCTCAATCTATCTTGATGAGTACGGCTCAGATAGTCAGCACCATCATTGTGGCACCTCTAGGCAACTTTGCCATTGCGGCCAATACCTTTGCCATCACGGCCGAAAGCCTTTGTTATATGCCCGGTTACGGTATTGCCGATGCGGCGACCACGCTTGTGGGGCAGAGCAAAGGAGCCGGTCGACTCGACCTTTGTCGTAATTTCGCTTATATGACAGTGGCTCTTGGCATGGCAGTCATGGCCTTTATGGGTGTTATCATGTATATTTTTGCGCCCGAAATGATAGGTGTGCTTACCCCCGTTGAGGCCATTCGTGAACTAGGTATACAATCTCTTCGCATCGAAGCCTTTGCAGAACCGTTCTTTGCTGCAGCCATTGTGGCCTACAGTGTATGTGTGGGAGCTGGCGATACTTTGCGTCCTGCACTCATCAACTTGGGCAGTATGTGGTGCTTACGTCTTACCACAGCAGCTTTATTGGCACCTCATTATGGCCTGAAAGGGGTTTGGACAGCTATGGCAGCGGAACTTACGTTCCGTGGTTGCATGTTCCTTTGGCGTTTGTATCGCGGTAAATGGCTGCAAGCCAAGTTAGGTTAAGGGAACAACTCAAGCCCTTTCCGACTCAAGAACTCCCTCAATAACTCATTAATTCAGAAACAGAACAACTCAAAAACTCACTCCAACATTTCCTCCAACCGCTCCACTGCCGATGAAAGGTCGGCATCAAAGCAGGTATGGTCTAGCAGATATGAATCATTTCCATTGGCCAATAGCGCGTACAAGTCCTTGTTCATGTCAGCCACGTACGAACCAATAGCATATTCTATATCGTCTTTTTGCCAATCGAGCGTGGAGTATTGATACACACGATACTTCTGATGGAAGAAGCTGTAAGCCGATTCTATACTGTCTTTTGTAATCATATAAGTCGATGTTTGTGGTTTACCAAAATCGCTTCTCGGTCTCCGAATATTGGAAACCGGCCTTTGCCATGCGTGCCTCCAAGTCTTTTCTGCCTATGTTGAAATGGTAACATATCTGGTCAAGATTGTCAAATTCTTCGTCGCGCAACAGGAAGTTGATGGCCGAAACAAGCATCGGTATGTCGTTTTGTGGTAGGTGGTCCATGTGTATAAAGAGTATTTAAGTTTCGCAGAGATGCTCAACTTTGGAGTGATCGGGAGTTAAATGCCTATCTGGCATTGGAGTTATAGAGGGAGTTGACAGATGAATGTTTGTTGATTTCATATCTTGATGACTGTTGTATGAAAGATTATCGCTTCATCGGTGTTGCATTGGAGCGCAGCGAAAACCTACGGAGATAAGGCAAAGACCAATTCGTGTTTGATAAGACTCCCTCAAGTTTGCCAATTGTATAACAGATTGTGCGTGGGCAGTCTTGCCAGACTGGATACCCCGAATATTATAAACCGGAGACTATCTTCGCTATCGCTTGATAGTTCCCGGCTATTTATAGGCAGTCCTTCGGACTGGCATTGATATACATTTATTTATATGTTATAAGTAGATTTTACATCTCTATTTTGCTTTAACACTGCTACTTATTGATTGAAAACGTTATTCTTAAATCGTAGCAATGTTTTACTACATTATCCGTAGATAATGTTTCCTTCTTCATCTTTGTACTCGTCGGCGATACCTTTCTCGTAGGCTGTCATGGCACGCAGGCTCATACCCATGCTAGAGAAGCCACCATCGTGGAAGAGGTTCTGCATAGTTACCTTACGAGTGAGATCGGAGAACATCACAATACAGTAGTCGGCGCACTCATCGGCCGTGGCATTGCCTAGTGGCGACATGCGGTTAGCGAAGTCGTACAGACGATCCATACCTTTGATACCGGCACCGGCTGTGGTCATTGTGGGCGATTGTGAGATGGTGTTCACACGTACGTTGTGCTCACGGCCATAGATATAACCGAAGCTACGAGCGATAGATTCGAGCAAAGCTTTGGCATCTGCCATGTCGTTATAACCCAAGAATGTGCGCTGTGCAGCCACGTAGGTGAGGGCAACAACAGAACCGTATTCTGCAATCGCATTTAATTTCTTGGCAGCCTGAATCATCTTATGAAATGAAATGGCTGATATGTCGAGTGTCTGTCCGAGCATCTTGTAGTCTAGATCGTCGTAAGTTCTCTTCTTACGCACATTGGGCGACATACCGATAGAGTGGAGTACGAAGTCCACCGGACCACCGAGAACTTCCATAGCTCTCTTGAATACGTTTTCAAGGTCTTCCACATTGGTAGCGTCGGCAGCAATGACTTCTGCGCCAGTTTGCTTGGCCAATGCGTCAACTTCTCCCATACGGATAGCCATAGGAGTGTTGGACAGCACAATCTGTGCGCCCTCTTCTACTGCCTTTACGGCAACCTTCCAAGCAATCGATTTGTCGTTCAGTGCCCCGAAAACAATACCCTTTTTACCTTTTAAAAGATTGTAACTCATCGTTTTATTTGTTTCTATATAATAATTTGAGAATGCAAAGGTATGTGTTTTTTGTTGATAAGCCAACCGAATTGTCCTATTTCTTACCCGTTTTTGCACAGATAGGGCTGTGTTGTGCATATTATAGAGGCGTGAGTTCATGAGTTTTTCATTCCCAACTCGTCACTTGTCAACTCCATAACTTATCACTTGTCAACTCGTCTACTTGTTAACTGGTTGGCTGCAAGGGCGTGGCAACATCGCTGTCTAGGCTTTGCAGCAATGCTGAATGGGCTAGGCAGTAACGCTGACAAGGCGCTGCAACAGCCCCACCCCGTCCCTCCCCAAAAGGGGAGGGAGGATATATAGAGTTGACAAGTATACAAGTAATGAGTAGAAAGAAAGCACCTGTTACGCCAACAGCGACTATTAGGTCGATGACCGGTGGTTCCCCAAAAGGGGAAGGAGGGTATATAGAGTTGATAAGTAGACGAGTTTAGAGTTCAGTTTATAAGTTTCTAAGTTCATAAGTTTTGAATTGTGGGGATTATTCTATTTTATGTAGGTACGCGACATGTTATATACTTACTGTTCAAAAAATCACGGTGATATGAAAAAATATTGAGAAAAATTTGCAAGAAAGTCTAAAATGAAATGCATTTGCAGCGTGCTATTATAGTAGTACACTAAGGTTGGTTTAAAAATACGGGTATGATAGAAATTCAAAACATGACGTTTGGCTATAGCAAGAAGGTAGAACCGGTGTTCGACGACTTCTCGCTTTCTTTGCCGGAAAACCGCATCTACGGTCTATTGGGTAAAAATGGGATGGGTAAGAGTACGTTGCTCAATCTTGTTTGCGGTTTGTTGCGTCCGCAGCAAGGACGTGTGTATATTGACTGTATGGACGTAAATGCACGTCGAGTGGAGATGTTGCAGGATGTGTATATCGTCCCCGAAACATTTGAAATGCCACGGATGAGTATGATGAAGTGTATTGAGATGCACCGTGACTTTTATCCTCGGTTTTCCGACGAGGTGTTAATCAAGTGCTTGTCGGAGTTTGAATTGCCCGAAGTGAAACGGTTGAACGAACTCTCTATGGGACAAAAGAAGAAAGTATATATGTGTTTGGCATTGGCTTCGGGAACTCGGTTGCTGGTAATGGACGAACCAACCAACGGCTTGGATATACCTTCGAAGAGTCTCTTCCGCAAGATTATAGCCAACAATATGACCGAAGAGCGCACCATGATTATCTCTACTCATCAAGTACACGATGTGGAGTCGCTGCTCGACCATATCTTACTGCTTGACCATTCACAACTCTTGCTCAATGCTTCAGTGGGGGAACTGACCGATAGATACACTTTCGGCTATCGCCGACAGAGCGAGATGGACGATACAGTGATTTACGCAGAACCGGCATTGCAAGGCAATGCTGTGATGTGTCACCGTCAAACAGGCGATGAAGATACGCTCTTGAACTTGGAATTACTGTTCAATGCAATGGTGAATCAAGCAAATTTTACCAATCTGGAAAACCAAGAACACAATTAAATGGAGGAAATATGATGGAAACATTTAACATACGTAGATTTGGGAAACTATTGGAGTGGCGCATATACACTGGCTGCTTACGCTATTGGCCGGGACTCTTAGGCGCAGTATTGGGTGCCGCATTCTTATATATGATAATCCCACTCCTTCATATAGAAGATATGCAAATGTCTGTGACCAAGTTTTTAGGAGGTATTGTGGCTACGTTTTTGGGAATAGTATTCGTTATTTCCGGCATGGGAATCATGCAGGGGATGTGTAAGCCACATGAGTTGGTATCAGAGTTGATGTTACCTGCTTCTTTTCTAGAGAAGTTTTTGTCGCGTTACCTCTTTGGATTGTTGTCTTTCTTTGCACTATTTTTAGGTGTTTGGATGTGTACAGAATTATTCTACTATATATTGCACTTGATAGTCTCTATTGATTCGTATAGCATGATAACTCCTTATGTTTGGCGTGATATATGTGAGAATCAAGACCTCTTTACTTGTCGAGATTTATGGATTCATACCGTCTTTTTGGTGACGATGGTAGTGTTCCGCAGGGTGGGACCATTGGTGACTGTTGTCGTATGTGGAATGGTCTTGGGTGGTATGGAATATTATCTTACCTATCAAACAAAAGAAGCCGTGAATTCTCACGGCTTCTTTTGTTTATATATATGTATTTATACCAATACCGGAACGACGAATTTAGCCAAACAATAGCCTCCACCAATGAGCCAAAGATAAAGAATGGCTGCTAATACGAAGGGTTTAAAACCGGCTTTCTTAAACTTCTCGATGCTCGTTTCGGCACCAAGTGCGGTCATGGCCATGGTCAGAAGGAACGTATCAAAAGTGTTGATAAAGTTCACTAGAGATTCGGGCAAGAGGTCGAAAGAGTTGAACCCGATAACGGCTAAAAATAGAATGGCAAACCAAGGAATGGTGATTTTGCCGCGCTCATTATCGCTTGCATTTTGTCTAGTAGCACGTGCTACGCTGTAACTGATGACTAATAGTACCGGTACAAGCATCATGACACGGATCATTTTGACGATGATGGCTACGTCGGAAACTTCTTTACCCATGGCATTGCCGGCACCAACGACGTGTGCAACTTCGTGAATGGAAGAACCGGCAAAAATACCCATGGCCTCAGGAGATAACTCAAATATGCCGCTACGATACAATATAGGATAGAGGAACATGGAGAGTGTGCCGAAGATAACGACCGTGGCAACGGCCACAGCCGTCTTATATGGTTTGATTTTAATGGCCGACTCGGCACCTAATACAGCCGCGGCTCCACAGATACCACTGCCAACCGATGTGAGCAAAGCGATGCCTCGGTCCATGTGGAGCAGTCGTCCGATGAGTATACCACCGCATACCGTGACCGTCACCATGATGGCATCGATGGCGATGGCAGGTAATCCTACGGCTGTAACATCCTGAAAAGTGAGTCGGAAACCGTAAAGGATGATACCGATACGGAGGATTCGTTTAGAACAGAAAGCGATACCGGGAACCCATGTTTCGGGCAGATTATTGCGGAGACTGTTGGCATAGAGCATACCTAAAATGATACCGACAATCATCGGACTGAATGAAATCTGCTTGACGAATGACATGTCGCCGATGTAGAATGCGGCGCAAGCGAAGAGTGTTATCAGTAGCACTCCGTGGAGCATACTGCTCCTTGATGATGATAATTGCATAAAAAGAGGCCGCTCCTTATCTCTTGATATGAAAGAAAGAGGGTAGAGCGGAGTTATTGATTGGTGTTATATTATTAATAATCGTTACTCTCGTATCTTGAGTAGAGAGATGGGGGTAAACGTTTACCCAAGTATTTGCTTGGCGTGTTCCTTTACCTTGATTTCTTTGGGAGTGAAGATACGTTCTACGATTCCCTCTTCGTTGATGATAAAGGTGGTACGGAATGTACCAAAATATTTACGACCATACATGCTCTTCTCACCCCATACGCCGAAAGCTTCATTCAATGTCTTCTCGGTATCTGCGATGAGTGGGAAGGGCAACTCATTTTTATCGATGAATTTCTGGTGCGACTTCTCATCCTGAACGCTTACACCTACGACTGCATAGCCGGCTTTGCGAAGTTCGGAGTAATTGTCGCGTAGATTGCAAGCCTCTGTAGTGCAACCCGATGTACTGTCCTTTGGATAGAAATATAATACCAGCTTTTGTCCTTTGAAGTCGCTCAATTTAATCTCGTTACCTTTTTCGTCGCGTCCCAATACTTCGGGTGCTTTGTTTCCTACTTCCATAGTTAAATGTGTTTAGTTGTTGTTTATTGGCGGAAATATGGTGCACACGAGCACAATGAAAACCTTTTTTCAAATTGTCGAGTGCAGTATTTCAGCTACAAAGGTAATGAAAATAAGGGATAAAGGGTATATAGTTAGCGTTAAACTCGTATATTATCGACAAAATTAATGTGAAATAATTGTTTTGTATCCTCGTTCTTTTATATCTTTATTCTACATCAAACCACAACAATCGAAGATATTATCTGTTATTCGTGGGATTGTCTTATATCTTTATTCTACATCAAACCACAACTCATTAAGTGAGCGACAACTTGAGGTAATGTTGTCTTATATCTTTATTCTACATCAAACCACAACAAAGCTAACACCAACGATTTGTTTTCCTTGTTGTCTTATATCTTTATTCTACATCAAACCACAACTCCTTTGGTTCTGGAGATATTCAGATACAGTTGTCTTATATCTTTATTCTACATCAAACCACAACAAGATATTACGGCTGCTCGTGCTTGTGAAGTTGTCTTATATCTTTATTCTACATCAAACCACAACCAATCCTTTGCGTGTGTGTGCTTTTAATCAGTTGTCTTATATCTTTATTCTACATCAAACCACAACAGTCAGGAGAACCTCACTTGTTGTTAGATTGTTGTCTTATATCTTTATTCTACATCAAACCACAACGGTGATACAGAACTGGTATGCAAGCATGTTGTTGTCTTATATCTTTATTCTACATCAAACCACAACAAGAACTACGACAACATCATCTGGTTTGCGTTGTCTTATATCTTTATTCTACATCAAACCACAACTATTTGTTTGCAAAAGCTCCTCCCAACAAGTTGTCTTATATCTTTATTCTACATCAAACCACAACTTCGAGCTCGTTGAACATAGCTTTTGCCAAGTTGTCTTATATCTTTATTCTACATCAAACCACAACAGAAACATGAAGAGTAATAAATCATTAATTGTTGTCTTATATCTTTATTCTACATCAAACCACAACATCTGATAAGATAATATCATCTATAACACTGTTGTCTTATATCTTTATTCTACATCAAACCACAACAGTGGCGCAAACAAGACATTGAAGAACACCGTTGTCTTATATCTTTATTCTACATCAAACCACAACCCATTACGTCCCAGTCTGTGCGGATTGGGTTGTCTTATATCTTTATTCTACATCAAACCACAACAGGCATTACTGGCTTGTGTTCTATTCCTTGTTGTCTTATATCTTTATTCTACATCAAACCACAACATATTCCTAGTGCTGATTTGAATTTGCAAGGTTGTCTTATATCTTTATTCTACATCAAACCACAACGTATATGTCTTATATCCTTATAAATCAATGAGATATGATAGGATTAGAGTATATGAAGTGGCCGTCTCTTATGTAGATATAGCAAAAATACTAAAAAAATTCCAATTGCATAGGAGCTTTCTCTGTTTTTGTTTTAATTTCTCCCCAAATATTGATAATTCCGGCATATTGTCTATCCGTGATAGTCAAAATACTAACATGACCTTGTGTTGGCGTGAATGTTTTTACACGTTTGATATGTACATTTGCGCTTTCAAGAGAACCACAATATCGAATATACACACTATACTGATACATGGTAAATCCATCTTTCTCAAGTTCTTTCCTGAATCGAGTATGATTTTTACGTTCTTTAGCTGTTAAAGTTGGTAGATCAAACATCACAAACAACCACATAATATGGTAACAATTTAGTCGGATTTCACTCATCTTATTTCTGGTAATATCAATTTATTACTTGTTTTGGCATAACATCTTACCAATGATGCCATTGTCAAAGAGAGACCAACTGAAAGCGGACGTGTTACTTTCTTAAAATAAGTATCATAGTATAATAGTCTAATTAGTTCTGCTTTGGTTTCTTTATTCAACTCCTCTTTTCCTTCACAATAGAGATTATAAACTATTTCATCAACAAAGGGACGATATGGTTCCATCAGATCATCAGCTAATGGAAAAGCATTGTTTCGATTTCTATGAAAGAGTCCAATCGCCGGGAATAAGCCTGATGACATCAAGGAGCGGGCTACGGCCGATCGCAGTATAGTATATCCATAATTTAATAGACTGTTAATACCGGGCATATTTCTATCGCGTAGAAAGTCCTTGCCAAATAATTCTGACCAATAAACTTTTGCAGCAATCCCTTCTCTATTATCGGCATCGCCAGATTTTACGTTCATAAACAAAGGTTTTAGTAGCTCACCTCGTTTGCCGACTTTATTTAATAGTAACGATTGATTACGGATCTTTGCTTCTACAATCTGTTTCCAAATATTCTTTTTCAAGACCTCTCCAGCATTCATTTGGTTTCGTATGGTTTCTCCTTGTGTTGTATTTGTATCTAAGTTTAATAGCATTGAACATGGCATACCTTTACTATTACAAAAGACTAATGATACGTTGTTTTCTGATAAAAAATTCATTAGTGGTACGGTCAATATCACTTGTGGATGTTCTACCATTATAAACCCTAAATCTTCTATAGGAACAGTATGTAGCTCATCAGGGTGTTCCTTCAAAGAAATAACTAACTGTCTATCTTTCATAGAAAGCATGGCAGGAGATGTAAAAACCAAACTACGTTTCAGCATATTATGCGTTATATTAATTCTATATTTCCCGTTACATCAATATTGAAGTCTATGTTTTCTACCAAAGCATTAAATTGGGTGTGAAGCATAGTAATTGCTGGACGAAGAGCTTCACCATTCTTAAAAGCTCCATTTTTTGATTTTATATCCTTAGAAGGTCGTGCTTCTTGGTGATGTCTCAATGATAAGATGCCATATTCACAACCAGATACAATCATGGAGCTCATTCCTACAAGTTTGTATAACCTCCGACAAATATCTTCTTTTTTTGTGAAATCTATTTCTTCTTTGTTCTCTTCGTACAGAATAACCATTGTCCCATTTGTTAATGTTGTTTTCAATGGGAAGCCATGTTTAATACTCTTTTCGGGTACGATGGTAGGATAATCTCTTCTATCTTGACTACGTTTAAAGAAATTAGCAGCTTCAATATTCTTTACGACTTCGAAATCTCGCTTAACCTTTCCTTTTACAGTTCCTTCATAGATGGCAATCAGGTAATTAATGTCATTAGATACATGGAATTTCCGTTTGTACTCTTTACTAGAACTATCGCGATGTGTACGAATATCTATAGGCTTCTTGATTGATTTTGCATAGCACCTAACTTTCTTAATCAATACACCTTTTTCTTTATTCATATAAATAGGAGCATTGACAGCTTCCTTAAAATTCTTTCCCTCTAATGCTTTCCGTACTGTCTCTTTAACAACATCATCGACGATACTATCAACATCGCTCATTTGCTCAAAGGATGATACAGCTCTTCTTACTACATATTTGATTTCGCCATCTCGTTCAATGGCTCCATAATATGTATCATTGTGTAGACTTCCGTGAGCAGAATCTCCTTGTGCCCAATGTTGTCCTGTAGATGTTATAATTCTCTTTCGTGCCTGTTTAGCCATATTGTTTGGGCTATGGTGTACTACGAATAAGCTATGCTCCAAATCTAATAAGTCTTCCGTGAATGTCTTCCATGGTTTGGGGAATATGGGCTTTATTCCGTGATGATATAGATATTCAGCTTCGTCATGATAGTATTGTGCCATTTGAGCATATTCATGTTTGCCGATGCAGGCTATTGTAATAGCATCGATGCAATGATGTACATGGTTATTGCGTGATTTCTTCTCATACTCATTTTGCAATCCCCACATTTTCCTAAATTCAGCAGTTGTAGTCCCTTTTACAACAAATACATGACCTTTGTTACGTTCATTCTTATCATGGAATAATGATTTTAAATATAGTCCCGCATATTTAGAAATGAGTCCAATACCTACACCCTGCCTGCGACTGAATCCCTCTGGAATCTCATTCATTATGAATCGTTCATATTTCCCACGCCAGTAGTCACGTTCTAATTTTAATAAGTGCCTTTTTTGAATTAGCCTGTCTTTTATGTCTTTAGCCATTCCGGAATGAGTACGAATACGATCTATATCTTTGGATAATTTCTCGTAGCTGTTTTTCCAACCAGCTATTCGTACTAATATGTCTGCGTGATTACCCAGTTGTGTTGGTAATTGAGCTTTTTTAATCTCGCGATTGAATCTGCTGTCACATAATGTCAGATTCATGTCAGTACTATCTCCACCCACACTCTGTGGTATAGTATGTTCTATATCATATTTGGGGGTAGCTCCAAGAAATTCAGCAATGCCTATTTGCTGTCCTGTGTACAAACAAATATGATTTTGTTCTTCCCATAATTTGAATTTCAGAATATCTGTATCTGTTGGTACTATTGCTTTTCCGGTTTCTTCCTTGTATAGATTTGTTATCTCCTCTACATATTTCTTATGTAATTTCTCTTGTGATTTCTGCCAAATAGATATTGCTTTTCGTTTGTTTGCATCATTTAGTTCGCGAGCGTATTCGACATGTATTTCTGTATCTTGATTTATGATTTTATCTTTCAATAACTGGTTTATAACCTTTCTTATCTCATGTAGTGAACGCATAGCCATAGGATTCCGTATGGCGTTAGTACGTGGTGAACCGAGTTGTAATATACCGTTGCTATTCAATCCTGCATCCGGATAGGCCTCTATCATCGAAGGATGATAGAGCTTATCTACAGCTCCATTTTTTAATTCAAAATTATTTTGTAGAAAGTCTTTCACACAGAAATCCAGAGTTTCTTGTAATTTTGTCTCCTTGGGATTAAAATTTTCTATGAGAGGTAGAAGTTCAGCCAATATAAAATTACGTTTTCTTTGCCATATATCAGTTCCTACTATAGTAGGAATATTAGCTAAGGTTACTGCATGGGAATAGACTAGACCCATACGCAAAAATATATTTATCTTACGAATAGCTTTTAAACTAAGCGATGCAAACTTATGAGTCAATTTGATATTTGCAAAAGTGTCTGCTTCTTTATCTCCTAATTGTAATTTTTTACGTCCAAAGTCTCGTAATTTATCTTTTGATGAGAATGAGTACAATACATTCCAAACATCATCAATCATTGCATCTACAGACTTCTGTCCCAATTTTGTGTCAATGGCTTGATATGATTCTGCTATACCCGTTTGCCAGTCTTGACCAAATACGTTTATCAAGTAAGTCGTCGTTGGGCATCCTGAAACACCTTGTGACATCCGATAATTAAACTTATAAGCTTTATCAACAACATCGCCTATATAGCAATAGTTATTTCTGCCCGCTAGTTCTTTGGCAATATCCTCAAAGTCAAAGTTGGGTTTAGATTTTCTGCAAAACAATTTAGTAATGGAGTCTCGTTCCTCTGTATTTAGTACACGAAGTTCTGTATCATAAGGCCCTTGCACCTTAATTGTATTTATAAAACTCAGCATACGGAATTCTTCATATGCAGGATGAGAATCTGCACATCTTGGTTTATTAGGCTCGAATGTACATCTTCCAACAGTATGGCGTTGTGATTTCAGCGGACGCTGAAAATACAACGCGCTTGCTAATTCTTCGATTAGTTTTTTATCTAGCTTTTGTTTTTCGCATATTGCATAAAATTCTTTTTTATAGTGAAATTCACGACTTGTATATCTAGTCCTAAGTCTCACCGTATTGCCATGTTCATTATAAAGTTTATAGAAGTATTCTCCTAAATACTTACATCCTGAAGATTGTATTTCTTCTGTTAAATTAGAAATACCGCATTTTACAGCACCTATTTGATTTTCATCTTCTTCATTATCTAACCTATTACTTAAAAAACCTCTTCGTTGTGCAAGATGATACATGGCTCTACCTACAGTCATGCGATTTGCAGATACTGACATGTCAAGCTCTTCATGTAAGCAGCGATACCTGTATATGTAAGGGTTCTTCCCCTCCTTTTCGTCAGTACGTTGCCATTGTAATAAATCTTTGTTTTGGGGATATAGTTTTCGCGTATGCCATAAATGTAGTTCTTCTTCAGAGACTTGAGGACATAAGTTATATTTCACTAGAACTTTTAATACTTCTATCTTACGTAGTCTCCGTCTAAAGTATAGCTTTCGCAGAGCTCGGTGGCTGGTCCTCTCTGCAGCTTTTGATGATTCAACACCTTTCTCGATTTTTACTCCCTCTTCGAAAATCAGATCACCATATTTAATTAGTGAATATTGATTGTTCTCATCTCTATCAACCACAGCCCAACCTAGGCTATTGGTACCGGAATCCAATCCTAATATGCGCTTTTTCATGTTTTATTAAATTAATGCAATAAAATTATACAAAATATTTGTAACTTCAAAATAAATAATCTATATTTGCAACAGAAAGATTTCTACATCTTATCACAATAAGGCTATATGCCGAAGGATATTTTCCTGTAGCTCCTCTTCGGAGGGGCTTTTTTTTGATTCTCATATATGGAGGAAAGATGAGCAAATCATTTCCTCTTTTTTATATTTATACCTAAGTGCTACTAACCTGAATCCTAACTAATTGTCCAATATATTTCTATTTAATATACGCCAATATACCTTTAGTTCCAGTCCTTTTGGTTGGAGTAGAGTTAACTATGCTAATTTTGTATTTGCTAGTTGACTCTACCATTCCAATTCTTTTAATGTCATTATCGAAAAATATTTGTTTTTTGACGCAATGTATAGAATAATTATTTATCTTTGTAGTGAAGTACTAACAGCCGGCATAATCGAGCGGAACATCCTCGCGGATGATAGGAATACCGTTAAGCCTGAATTAACCAGCGGGTGTTAGTATTAATCCGAAGAGGCAGCAAGGACACCACTATCCAACCGTATGACAAGACTTGACCACGAGATGGCGAGTTGAGAATTAAGACGGCGGACGTAAGGACCAAGCTGCTTCGAACATTTTTATCTATGATAAATAAGCAATCCTTTCCTGATTCTGTCATCATGTAATTCGTATCAAAACTTTAGATCTAACTTTTTGTTTTTGGATATTACAGGCACAGACTAAAACAGCACCCTCATAGTATTTGATATAATATCATTGGTTGAAGAAATTATGTTTCTGTTGTCTCTTTTCCTCATCCGCACCCAGCTATACTTTATCAAGTTCTTCGTAATTCGATTTTGAATATACATAGCACTTTCATCTATAGCATGCTTTGGGTGTCAAAATATATAGCGTATATTTCATAATAGTTGCACACATAATTAAGACTATAATAATAATTTGATAGTCTATACATTCTTAATTTATAATACGAAAATAGCAGCAACATAATATCTCTATTACATTGCTGCCATTCACTTATAGTTTTTTATATTCTATCGTTACATTTCCTGAGAGATTATTTCACTTCCTCGAAGTCTGCGTCTTGGATGTCGCTGGCGTTGCCACCTTGGGATTGTTGACCGTCTTGAGCACCACCGTTGAAGTCTTGAGAAGCGTCGGGGCCGGGCTGAGCACCTTGTGCTCCTTGATACATTTGCTGGCTAGCAGTCTGCATCACGGTGTTGAGGTTGTTGATAGCTGTATCAATTGCAGCCACATCACCACTCTTATGAGCATCTTTGAGTTGCTGGAGAGCACTCTCGATACCGGGCTTTTGGTCAGCAGGAATCTTGTCGCCGTTGTCTTTCAAGAAGTTCTCGGTGGTGAAAATCATGGAGTCTGCCTGATTCATCTTGTCCACTTTCTCTCGCTCTTTCTTGTCTGCTTCGGCGTTACTTTCTGCCTCTGCTTTCATACGGTCGATTTCTTCCTTGCTCAAACCACTTGATGCCTCAATGCGGATGTTCTGTTCCTTGCCTGTAGCCTTGTCTTTGGCGCTTACGTTCAAGATACCGTTGGCGTCAATATCGAATGTAACTTCAATCTGCGGAACACCGCGACGTGCAGGTGCGATACCCTCTAAATTGAACTGGCCGATGCTCTTATTCTGTGAAGCCATGGGACGCTCGCCTTGTAATACGTGAATGGTAACGGCAGTCTGGTTGTCTACGGCTGTAGAGAATACTTCGCTCTTTTTAGCAGGGATGGTTGTGTTAGCCTCAATCAGCTTTGTCATCACGCCACCCATAGTCTCGATACCGAGGGTCAACGGGGTTACGTCGAGCAACACGATGTCGCCCACACCGCTTTCTTTGTTCAAGATAGCACCCTGAATAGCAGCACCTACGGCTACCACTTCGTCGGGGTTTACGCCCTTAGAAGGCTCTTTGCCAAAGTAGTTCTTCACCAATGTCTGCACGGCAGGAATACGGCTAGAACCACCTACGAGGATGACTTCGTCAATGTCTGAAGTCTGTAACTTGGCATCGCGTATCGCATTTTGGCAAGGAACAAGACAAGCTTGGATAAGTCCATGAGCCAATTGTTCGAACTGTGCACGGGTCAAAGTCTTTACCAAGTGCTTAGGTACACCACCTTCAGCCGAGATGTAAGGCAAGTTGATTTCGGTAGATGTAGAGCTTGATAATTCAATCTTAGCTTTCTCGGCAGCCTCTTTCAAGCGTTGCATGGCCATTGGGTCTTTCTTCAAATCGATACCCTCGTCGGCCTTAAAGCCGTCAGCCAGCCAGTTAATGATAACTTGGTCGAAGTCGTCGCCACCAAGGTGAGTATCACCATTGGTAGATAATACCTCGAATACACCGCCACCGAATTCTAGAATAGAGATATCGAATGTACCACCACCAAGGTCGAATACGGCAATCTTCATATCCTTGTTAGCCTTGTCTACGCCATAAGCGAGTGCAGCTGCTGTAGGTTCGTTTACAATACGCTGAACGTTCAAGCCTGCAATTTGGCCGGCTTCTTTGGTTGCCTGACGCTGTGAATCAGAGAAGTAAGCTGGTACTGTGATGACAGCATCGGTTACTTCCTGACCTAAATAATCCTCAGCAGTTTTCTTCATCTTCTGCAATACCATGGCAGAAATTTCCTGCGGAGTATATTTGCGTCCCTCAATATCTACACGGGGGAAACCGTTTTCGTCTACTACCTTATAAGGCATGCTCGTTGCTTCCTTACGCGATTGGTCGTAAGTCTCACCCATAAAGCGTTTGATAGAGTATACTGTGTTAGTCGGGTTGGTGATAGCCTGACGCTTAGCAGGGTCACCCACCTTGCGCTCGCCATCTTTTACAAAACCGATAACAGAAGGAGTTGTGCGCTTACCTTCGCTATTTGCTATCACAACAGGTTCGTTACCTTCAAATACGGAAACGCAGCTGTTGGTTGTACCTAAGTCGATTCCAATAATCTTTCCCATAATCTTATATATTTATTTTTGTTATTATCTAATTTGATGTGGACACCAATATCCGTCATCTTATTAACAAACCATGTGCCAAGTGACATAATATGACAGAATGACACAAAACCATTAGGAGTTTATTAAAGACATGGAAATAATTATTGAAGACTAATTACAGCTAGTTGGCAGTTTCCAAATCCTTCTAAATGTTTTTCTTTGTATTTCTTATTTTCTATATTTATATAGGCGGTATACCGACAATAAGGCTAGAGTATTGTCGGTATAGAGAACTTTCAGTAATTATAATCTTTTATAGGTTTTCTATGCCACGTACCATAATTTTCTTTTTGGGGAGTTTTGTTTTAATTTCGATGTAATCTTGTTCTATGGCTCCTATGATTACTTGATTTTTCTTTAATTTATAGTCTTCTCTTGCAAGTTACAAAACGAAGTGCAATAAAAGAGTAGGCCTCGCCGAGCGATGCAGACGTTCTCGAAGCGTAGCGAGAGGTTGTCTGCATCTCTCGGCGAGGAAAAAGAAACAACCAGCAATACAA
>NZ_JBWPWW010000007.1:0-175016 GCF_056590795.1 Prevotella sp. C0026C3
AAAAGCCCCACCCCGCCCCGCCCCAAAGGGGGAGGGAGTGGTGGGTTAGGGTTGATGGAATAGAGAATAAAGTTTATCGGCAGCTTTTACCTCTTACTTTTTAACTCTCACCTCCTATCTTTTACCTCCAAACTCTATCCCCTCCCCTTTCGGGGAGGGTTGGGGTGGGGCCTTTGCACCGCCCCCTCAGCATCGCTGCCTCGGCTCTTCAACAATGCTGCCCGGTCTTTGCAGCAACGCTGCCCCAGCCCTGCAGCGTATAGAGAGTGAAGAGTAAGCAGTGAGAAATGAGAGTTTTGAGGATTTAAAACCAACAACAGTAGAGACGAAAAGTCCGCTGCCTTACAAGCGAACTACAACATATTGCTGGCTTATACCGACTATTATATCTAAGGACAAAACATAGAACAGAACCCAAATAGCAAACACTGCTCCAACACTCTCAATTCCTTGCTTTTACAAAAAAAATGTAATTCGTTTGGCTATTCCGAGATTATCAACTATCTTTGCATCCACGTTGCAGAACGAGGTAGCTCGTTTAGCATGCTACGCGGAAATAGCTCAGTTGGTAGAGCACGACCTTGCCAAGGTCGGGGTCGCGGGTTCGAGTCCCGTTTTCCGCTCTCTTTACATTCTGAAAGACAACAAAGATTCCAGTAGCCGCAATGGTGGAATTGGTAGACACGAGGGACTTAAAATCCCTTGGCCAGTAATGGCTGTGCGGGTTCGAGTCCCGCTCGCGGCACTTTTTACCTCCTAAACTTTAATCGTAGTATGAATAAAAGTCTTATTCTTTCTTTATCTGCCGGCGTATTAGTTGCCCTTTCCTCTTGCTCGGGGAAGATGGGAGCGCTTTCAGCAGACCATTTCACAGTAGATCCTAACCCATTAGAGACAGTAGGCGGCGAAGTTCCTGCCACCATCAACGGTGTGTTTCCTGAGAAATATATGAAGAAAAAGGCTACCGTAACCGTTGTTCCTGAACTGCGTTATGGCGGTGGACAGGTGGTCAAAGGACAAGGTGCTACTTTCCAAGGCGAAGGTGTGATGGGTAACAACCAAAGCATTTCGTATCGCTTGGGTGGCCGTTACACCATGAAGACCAACTTCGATTATACGCCTGCCATGCAACAAAGCGAGTTGTATCTCACATTCAATGCACGCATAGGTAATAAGACGGTGAAAGTTCCGGCTGTGAAAATTGCTAACGGTGTCATCGCTACAAGCGAACTTTATCGCCAAACTTTGCTGAACGGAGGGGCTTGTATAGCTCCCGATTCTTTCCAGCGTGTGAACGCTATGAAGCAGGAAGCCAACGTAAGATTCCTTGTAAACCAAGCTAATCTGCGCCAAAGCGAACTGAAAAACAACAGCGTTCAGGAGTTTGTGAAACTGCTCAAGAAGATTAATGCCGACCGCGAACAACTCAATATTCAGAACGTAGAGGTTTCGGCATACGCTTCACCTGAAGGTGGATTCGACTTCAATGATAAGTTGGCCAACAAGCGTCAGACCGTAAGTGAGGGTTATGTCAAACAGCAACTCAAGAATACAAAGGTGGATGCACCCATCGATGCTCACTATACAGCACAAGACTGGGAAGGTTTCCAGCAATTGGTTCAGGCTTCCAATATACAAGATAAGGATGTCATCTTGCGCGTACTCTCCATGTATAAAGACCCACAGGAGCGCGAACAGCAGATTCGTAACATGAGCGAGGGATTCCGTGAACTGGCCAATGAAGTATTGCCCGAATTGCGTAGAAGCCGCCTAATCATCAACTACGAGACCATCGGACGCGACGACGAACAGATTAAAGCACAATATGCTGCCGACCCTGTCAAATTGAGTTTGGAAGAATTGCTCTACGCTGCTACCTTGGAGGAGAACCCAGCCAAGCAAGCTGCCATCTACAAGAAGACCACAGAACTTTACGATAAAGACTATCGTGCTTACAACAACCTAGGTGTCTTGGCTTTCAACGAAGGCAACAATGCAGCCGCTGCCGATTACTTCAAGCAGGCACAGCACGTGGATAGTAAAGCTCCGGAGGCTTTCGCCAACCAAGCACTATTAGCTTTACAACAAGGAAATGTGAAAGAGGCCGAAGCTAAACTAGCGGATGCAGTAAATGCCAACGGCTTCAACGAGGTGATGGGTAATCTGAATATTGCCAAAGGAAACTTTGCACAGGCTGCAGAAAACTTGAAGAACTCCGATAGTAACAGCGCTGCACTGGCTCAAATCTTAAACAAGGACTATGCAGCTGCAATCCTTACACTGAAGAATATCAAGCATCCTGATGCCATGACAAGTTATTTACATGCCATCATCAGCGCACGCATGAAGAATAAATATGCTTCTAACTCATATCTAAAAGAGGCATTGCAAAAGGATTCTTCGTTGTCTAAATATGCTGAGAAGGATCTTGAATTTGCCAAGGTCAGATAAATGAGAAGACTCATACAGTTTATACTGCTCACCCTTATTTTGGTTTCGTGTGGGACGAACGGCCGACATTTTAAGATTGACGGGCGTCTCATCAACCTGAATCAGGGTGAGTTTTACGTTTATAGTCCCGATGGTGGCCTCAATGGTATGGACACTATCAAAGTGGTAGGTGGCCGTTTCTCGTACGAGACTCCGCTCGAACGCGAAGCCACACTGATGATAGTATTCCCCAATTTCTCCGAACAACCGGTGTTTGCTGTACCGGGTAAGACTGTCGACATCAGTGGAGATGCGTCTCACCTGAAAGAGATGGAGATAACGGGAACTAAGGATAACGAACTTATGACGAAGTTCCGCAGGCAGATAGTGAACAACTCGCCACCCGAAATCAAGAAACATGCCGAACTGTTTGTAGCCGACCATACCGATTCACCAGTCGGAGCTTACTTAGTAAGCAAATACTTTCTGCTGACACCACAGCCCGATCATGCCACAGCTATACGTTTGTTGACGACATTGAGACAGGCGCAACCCAACAATGGATACGTGGCTCGACTGCTCCAGAAAGCACGTAGCATGCCCACAAAACTACCTAAATTTACGGCCGTAGACCTTAAAGGCAAACGTATCACTAGCCCTACACTAGCCAAAGCACCTATCGCCATCATCAACACATGGGCTACATGGAGTTACGAATCGATGGATGCCGTACGCCTACTCAAGCAATATCATGAGGATTTGGGCAACAAACTGGCCATCATCAGCATATGCTTGGATGCCGATTCCAAACTCTGTAAGGACAATGTGGAGCGCGAAGAATGGGGATGGAGTGTAGTTTGCGACGGCAAGATGTTCGATAGTAACCTCATCAAACAACTAGGCCTGTTCAATGTTCCCGACAATATCGTCATGAAACGTGGGCGCATCGTTGGGCGCGGAATGAATCCCGAACAACTTCGTAGTGAACTGGAGAAGATGAAATAACGACATCGTCGTACCTTAATACCAAGAAGACATGCTAGTAAAGACTTATTGTGCGGCCGTCAATGGTCTCGACGTGACGACCGTTACCATCGAGGTTAGCTTGACACCGGGAATACTCTACCATCTTACCGGACTTGGAGACGAGGCCGTAAGAGAGGGACGCGACCGCATAGCTGCAGCCCTGCAATACAATGGTTATCAGTTCCCGAAAGCCGACATCACAGTGAATATGGCACCGGCCGACCTTCGTAAAGAGGGTAGCAGCTTCGATTTACCATTGGCAATTGCCCTTTTGGCTGCCAATGGAAACATTCCCGACGAACGTTTAGGACGCTATATGATGGTGGGCGAATTGAGTCTCGACGGGCATCTACAGCCCATCAAAGGTGCCTTACCCATTGCCATCAAAGCACGCAACGAGCACTTTGACGGTCTCATCGTGCCCCAACAGAACGTGAGGGAGGCCGCCGTGGTGAACAACCTTAATGTCTATGGCATGGAATCGCTGCTCGACGTGGTGAAATTCATAGCCGGAACAGATAGCTATTCACCCACCGTCATTGATACACGACGTGAGTTTTACGAGCAGCAATATAAGTTTGACCTCGACTTTGCCGATGTTCGGGGACAGGAAAATGTGAAACGTGCGCTCGAAGTTGCGGCCGCAGGTGGACACAATCTCATTATGATTGGACCACCGGGAAGTGGCAAATCGATGATGGCCAAGCGGTTACCGTCTATCCTTCCGCCCCTTTCGTTGGCCGAAAGTCTTGAAACTACGCAGATACACAGTGTGGCTGGGCGACTGGGAATGAATGATTCGCTCATCTCACAACGCCCTTTCCGCGCCCCTCACCACACCATTTCGGAGGTTGCCCTCGTTGGTGGAGGAGCCAATCCCATGCCCGGCGAGATTAGTTTGGCTCACAATGGCGTGCTCTTTTGCGACGAATTACCGGAATTCAACAAGCATACTTTGGAGGTATTGCGGCAACCATTAGAAGACAGAAAGATAACCATTAGCCGTGCCAAATATAATGTTGAATATCCATGTTCATTTATGTTCGTGGCCAGTATGAACCCTTGTCCGTGCGGATATTACGGCGATCCCACACACAACTGCGTATGCCTGCCCGGTCAGATAGTGCGTTATATGAACAAAATCAGTGGTCCTTTACTCGACCGCATAGACATTCAGGTAGAAATAACACCCGTTCCATTCAAGGATTTAAGTAAGGTTCAGCCCGGCGAACCAAGCAGTGCCATCCGCGAGAGAGTCATCAAAGCACGCGAAATACAGACGGCTCGCTTCCGCGGACAGGCTCACGTGCATTGTAACGCACAGATGACCGAACGCATGATACATCAATTTGCCGAGCCGGACAGTGCCGGCTTAGACATGCTTCGCACCGCTATGGAGCGATTAAGTTTGAGTGCTCGCGCCTATAGTCGCATCTTGAAAGTGGCTAGAACCATTGCCGACTTGGCTGGAAGCAACCAAGTAACCGCCCAACATATTGCCGAAGCTGTGAGTTATCGCAATCTTGACCGTGGAGATTGGGCTGAAAGGCAAGGATAGACAAGTGTAATGAAGGAAGTTATAGAGTTAATCGAAGTTATACCAAATACTCTATATCTCTTTATAAAAAGGTTATCATTGTACACAAAATAAAAGGGCTGCACCTCTTGGTACAGCCCTTTACTACGTTAGTATGTTATGAAAAATTTGAGAGAATAGAAGCTTCACAGCTTCATTGTTGTTTTACTAAACATGATTTATAGAGAAAGCATAGAAATAATCTATTTGAGTATAACCGTACCGGGAACCTGAACTGCATCTATACTAGAATGCTGAACAGAGTCGATAACGGCTGAATCGGTCAGCGCTACAGAAGCCCCTTCGTGGGTCTTCTCCATCATTGTACCCGCATAACCATCATTTTTATCATCAAAAGTGGCTTGAGCGGCATTGCCAAGTGTCAAGATAATGGCCACCACAGCAGCTGCCTTAAACAGCGGACGCAAGCGATAAGCCATAGAGACGGTGCGTGCCTTCACAGGCGCAACCTCTTCTATCATAGACAATATCTTAGCATCAAAGTCGCTACCCAGCACATCCTCACGTACCTCCTGTTGCTCATAAGCGAACAACGACTTGTACTTGAGCAGGCTGGCAGGAATATCTTCCTGACTAAAGAATGCCTTCAGAATCTCCTCTTCTTCGAGAGTTGTCTGCGCATCCCAATAGCGTGCCAACAGCTGATCGATGTATTTATAATCCATAATTGTCGATTTCTTGAAATTTAACTTTGATAGCCTGACGTGCTCGGTAAATATTTACCTTCACTTGTTCTTCGGTTATACCAAGCACGGAGGCTATGTCCTTGTAGGGCTTTCCCTCAAAATCGCGCAGTTGCATACAACTTCGCTGCTTTTCGGGCAACTCATCCACGAGCTTCTTGACTACATCCAACCTATCGTTTCGTAGCATTTGCTCGTACGGATCAAGAGATTGATCGGGGCTATCGGTATCATGTTCGTCAAGCGAATCATTCTGATTACCGTGGCGTTTGATGCTGTCGAGTGCTAAATTTCGACATATTGTAAAGCAGAAAGCCTCAATGGACTCTATTTCCTGCCATGTTTCGCGCCTATCCCACACCTTAATCATCGTCTCCTGTACAATGTCTTCGGACTCGGCGCTGTCTAGCGTAATGCGGAGAGCGAGCCGATAGAGCTGATTCTTCAGCGGCAGTACATCGTTTCGGAAGCTGATAATTTTCATCTCTCTAATTGAATGACGAATGGAATAAAGTAAAGTTACAGTATAAACAAAAATTAACTTTCATCGAATAACGGTACCTTGCAGACCGTCAATAGCCGTGGCTTGTGTGATGATAACACTCGAAACACCGGCTTCTATAGCTGCCAAAGCATTCTCCAACTTAGGAATCATACCCCCGGCAACAATGCCATCGGCCACATAACGTATAAAGTCTTGACGTGTAATCACGGGGATTACACTGTCGTCATCGTCGGGATTGCTCAACACTCCTTTCTTTTCAAAGCAGTACATGAGCGTCACATCGTATTTTACAGCCAATGCTTTAGCCGTCTCACCGGCTATAGTATCGGCGTTGGTGTTGAGGATATTGCCCTCACCATCGTGTGTCAAAGGAGCCATAACAGGCGTCAGACCGGCCTCAATGAGTGTAGATAGTCCATTGGCATTCACTTGGTCTACATCTCCTACAAACCCATAATCCACGCCATTCTGTATCGGTCGACGGTGCGAACGAATGGCATTGAAATCAGCACCCGTTAGTCCGAGGGCATTGACACCTATCGCTTGTAAGCGAGCTACGATAGTCTTATTCACCAATCCACCGTAGACCATCGTCACCACTTCCAGCATCTCGCGGTCGGTAATGCGTCTACCATTCACCATCTTACTCTCGATACCGAGGGCAGCAGCCACCTTCGTAGCCCTGCGACCACCGCCATGAACCAACACTTTACGTCCTTTTATGGCCGAGAAATCTTGTAGAAGACGAGCCAACTGCGCCTCATCTTCTACCACAGCACCCCCAACTTTAACGATAGTAAGCTTTTCCTTCATTGCGATTTACTCCAAATAAGTGTATCCGTATAGGCCCGAACGGTAATTACTTAGGAACTCTTTGCCCTCTTCCAAAGAGATTTTACCCTGCTTAACGCTCTTCGTCACCCAAATTTCGAGTTGTCTGACGAGTTTCTTAGGGTTGTATTGAACGTAGTCGAGCACTTCTTCCACCGTCTCACCATCGATGATTTGGTCGATATGATAACCTCCATCCTTCACCGAAATGTGCACAGCGTTGGTATCACCAAACAGGTTGTGCATATCGCCGAGTATCTCTTGGTAAGCTCCAACGAGGAAAACACCTAGGTAGTAAGGCTCGTTACGCTTCAAAGGATGAACAGGCAACACGTGACTGACACGTCCGTCGTTCACGAAATTAGCTATCTTGCCATCGCTATCACACGTAATATCCTGCAAAGTAGCATTGCGTGCGGGTCGCTCATCAAGTCTTTGGATAGGCATTATGGGGAACAATTGGTCAATAGCCCAGCTATCCGGCAAGCTTTGGAACAACGAGAAGTTACAAAAATATTTATCAGCCAAGAGTTTATCAAGTCCTTTCAATTCCTCCGGCACATGTTTCATTGTCCTACAAAGCGAGTTGACTTCGTGGCAAACACTCCAATACATGCTCTCAATCTCGGCACGTGTCTTCAAATCAACAATACCATGAGAGAAGAGTTCTAACGACTCATCGCGTATCTGTTCGGCATCGTGCCAGTCTTCCAACATTGAGCGTGGATTCAGGTTATCCCATATTTCGTAGAGGTCTTTCACCAGTTGATGTTCCGTTTCTTTCGGTTCAAACTCTTCAGGCATCTCCGGTAGGCTTGCAGTCTCAAGCACATCGATTACCAATACGGAGTGATGAGCTGTGAGCGAACGTCCACTTTCAGTGATAATATTGGGATGTGGAATAGCATTTTTATCGGCCGCATCCACGAAAGTATACACACAGTCGTTCACATATTCCTGTATCGAGTAGTTCACAGAGCTCTCACTGCTCGACGAACGCGTACCATCATAGTCGACACCCAGACCACCACCGCAATCCACGAAGTCTACTTCATACCCCATCTTGTGCAGGTTGATATAGAATTGTGCTGCCTCTCGCAGGGCTGTTTGGATACGACGAATCTTTGTTATTTGGCTTCCTATGTGGAAATGGATAAGGTGCAAGCAGTCCTTGAGTCCCTTCTCTTCGAGCATTTCCAATGCTTTCAACAACTCAGACGAATTCAATCCGAACTTGGAAGCGTCTCCACCACTTTCTTCCCATTTACCACTGCCACTCGAAGCGAGCTTGATTCTGATACCCAAATTAGGTCTTACTTTCAGTTTCTTGGCTGCTTGAGCAATGATTTCAAGCTCGTTCAACTTCTCTACAACGATGAAAATACGCTTTCCCATCTTTTGTGCGAGCAGCGCCAACTCTATATAGCTCTGGTCTTTATAACCATTGCAGATAATCAACGAGTCGCTTTGGCATTGCACGGCAATCACAGCATGAAGCTCAGGCTTTGAGCCGGCCTCCAAACCTAGATTGAATTTACGGCCGTGTGAGATGATTTCCTCTACCACCGGCTGCATTTGATTCACCTTGATGGGATAAATAATGAAGTTCTCGGCCTTGTAGTCGTATTCCTTTTTCGCCTTACTGAAGCACGAAGCTGTCTTCTCAATACGACTATCAAGGATGTCGGGGAAGCGTAACAACACCGGTGGCGTCACGTCGCGCAGGGACAATTCGTCCATCACATCGCGCAAGTCTATCTGCGTATTGTCTTTGCACGGGGTGACATAGACGTCACCTTTAGGATTAATGCCGAAATAAGAGGTTCCCCATCCATTGATGTTGTAGAGTTCCTTGGAGTCTTCAACAGTCCATTTTTTCATTGAAGTATCTTGTTTTGGAAGTTAGCTGAATAAATAATAATATGTGAATCGAGGCAGCTTATACCTGTACGAGTTCCCTCACTCTCTTCACTGAAATCTTGATTTTCTCGAAGTTATCGAGCAAATTCACGTCTAGTGTATGCTTGGCTTGGGCGTAGAAAGGTTCCCGATAGGCCAATTGTTCATGAATGAAAGCCTCCACTTCTTCGGGAGTCTTGTTGAGTAGAAGGGGGCGAACCGACCGTCCCATCTTCAAATGTCCATACAATACCTCAGGCGTGGCCTTGAGATAGACCGTCTCTCCCTGTCGATTCATGTAGTCGATATTATCATAGAAGCAGGGCGTACCGCCACCACAACTGATGACAACATCCTCAAACTCGGCTATCTCATGCAACATGTTGCGCTCAATTCGGCGAAATCCGTCTTCTCCTTGTTCGTCGAATATCTGCTTCACCGTCTTGTGCATCCGGCTCTCTATATACCAATCGAGGTCATAGAAAGGTAATCCCAACTCTTGAGCCAGTGCCTTTCCCACCGTCGTTTTGCCGGCACCCATGTATCCTATGATAATGATTCGCTTCACTTCTTGCGACGTGTTTTAGCTTTCGGAGCCGGAGCTGTATTCACAATCTCCATACATTGCTCATAAGTAAGATCGGTAGCCTTCTCATGGAGTGCTTTAGGCATGCGATAGTTGTTGCCATCGTATGCTATATAAGGGCCGTAACGACCATTAAGCACCTCCAATTTAGCATCCTCATCAAACTGCTTCAAGTGGCGTTTCTCTTCTTGTTCCACCTTCGCTTGAATTAGTTTCACCGCCGTATCAAGCGTCACTGTCATGGGGTCTTCACCCTTGGGCAGCGACACATACTTCTTGTTATGCATGATGTAAGGACCAAAACGTCCCGAACCTATGACTACATCGGTACCCTCATATAGCCCCACCGTGCGGGGTAATTTGAACAGTTCCAATGCCTCTTCAAGCGTTATCGTTTCCATACTCTTATCAGCCGGCAACTGCGAGAAACGTGGTTTCTCTGCGTCATCGGCCGTACCTATCTGTACCATCGGACCAAATCGACCGATTTTCACAAACACCGGCTTACCCGATTTCGGGTCGGTTCCCAGCTCACGCTCGCCCGCTTTATGCTCCGAACGTGCATTCATCACTTTCTCTACAGTCGGTTCAAACTTCTTATCGAAGTCTCTCATCATGTCGTGCCAACCTTCCTTACCCTCGGCTATTTGGTCGAACTGCTGCTCCACACGTGCTGTGAAGTTGTAATCCATGATGTCGGGGAAACTCTGCATCAAGAAGTCATTCACCACAATGCCGGTATCTGTAGGCAGCAACTTACCTTTCTCGCTACCCACCATTTCTTTCTTGACGCGACTGGCAACCTTGATTCCCTTCAACACATCAATGGTATAAGAGCGCTCTTCCCCCTTTCTATCGCCCTTCTGTACATATTCACGTTGCTGAATAGTACTGATGGTGGGAGCGTAAGTAGACGGGCGCCCAATGCCCAACTCTTCGAGTTTATGCACCAAGCTAGCCTCCGTATAGCGAATAGGTCCTTGACTGAAACGTTCGGTAGAGCTGATTTCACGACGCTGCAACACGTCACCTTCCTTCATGGCAGGCAACATATTGGTCGACTCTTCCGATGCGTTATCTTCGTCGTCTACCGACTCGCGGTACACTTTCAAGAATCCGTCGAAAGCTATAACCTCTCCGGTAGCCACAAATTTCTCGCTAGCTCCCGATATATTAACGGTTACTGTGGTCTTCTCTATCTGCGCATCAGCCATCTGACTAGCTGCCGTACGCTTCCAAATCAGGTCGTAGAGACGCTTCTCCTGCAACGTTCCGTCAATCTCGGTTGTTGCCATAAAAGTCGGACGAATGGCTTCGTGAGCCTCTTGCGCACCTTTGGCGTGCGTATGATAGTTACGTGATTTGCTGTATTCTTTGCCGTAACGGCCGATGATTTCATCCTTACTGGTATTGATAGCCAGCGACGACAGGTTCACAGAGTCGGTACGCATATAAGTGATACGTCCACCCTCGTATAGTCGTTGAGCCACCATCATGGTCTGGCTCACCGTGAAACCGAGTTTACGGGCAGCCTCCTGTTGCAATGTAGAGGTTGTGAATGGGGGAGCAGGAGTGCGCTTCAACGGTTTTTTGGCAATGCTGGAAACCGTAAATTCAGCATCCTTACACTTATCCAAGAAAGCCAATGCTTCCTCGTGAGTTTTGAAACGAGTATCGAGTTCGGTCTTCACTTCCGAGGCCGAACCATCACTATGCACGATACCAAAGATGGCATTCACACGGTAGTAAGGCTCTGATTGGAAAGCTTGTATCTCGCGTTCGCGCTCAACAATGAGTCTCACGGCAACACTTTGTACACGACCGGCACTCAAAGCCGGCTTCACCTTGCGCCACAACACGGGCGAAAGTCTGAATCCTACCAATCTGTCAAGTACTCGACGAGCCTGCTGTGCGTTCACCAAAGACATATTCAGACGACGCGGATGCTCAATAGCTGCCAAGATAGCAGGTTTCGTTATCTCGTGGAAAACAATACGACTGGTTTTCTCTTCGTCCAATCCCAACACCTCGCACAGGTGCCATGAGATGGCTTCTCCCTCACGGTCCTCATCGGAAGCAAGCCATATCTTACTTGCTTTCTTTGCCGACGCTTTCAGTTCGGCAACCAGTTTCTTCTTCTCTTCGGGAATTTCGTAGTCGGGTTCTAGCGTCTTTGTATCAATACTAAGCTCTTTCTTCTTCAAATCACGGATGTGTCCGTAAGAAGACATTACCTTAAAATCCTTACCTAAAAACTTCTCTATCGTCTTTGCCTTAGCCGGACTCTCAACGATAACTAGATTATCTTGCATAGTTACGAATGTACGTTATTAAGGCGCAAAAGTAAATAAACTTTTTGCTTACACCTTATATATATAGTGTTTTTTTATTTTCTTAACTATCAAGTCTGTAGGAATTCTCTATTATTCAATGCTATTCAGCTTATCACTAATACAAAAATCATAACGGCATATCACTCTAATTATCCCCATAGTCTGCCATCATCATTTTACGACAATCTCCATCTCACATTCCAATAAAAAAATGAATACCTTTCAAGACTCATCAACTCTCTTTACTGCTACGGCTCAACAACGATACTGTCTAGCCCAAACAGCAATGCTGCCAAGCCTTGACAACAAGATTGTCAAGGCTTGGCAGCAAATCCAAATCTATTTCTTGAAAATGTAAAAGCAGGCTTTATTGCCTTCAAAATATGTTTATCCGAAGTTCCTTATCCCTTCTTCTGACTTTTCAAAGGCAATCGCATGTTCAGTTGGAACAGTGCCGGAAGCAGGATACAGAGCGAGAATGCCACCCACAGATACACGCGCATTTGACTGCCACCGGCCAAATCGATGAGCTTGGCATCCTCCATTCCGGGCATCAGATTGGTCACTACATAAGCAATTGTATTGTTCACCCAATGCAAAACGACACCGGGAACGATGCTATCGGTACGGTAGTACATCCATCCCAACAACAATCCGAGTAGCACGGCATGCACGAATTGTGGTAGATTACCATGTACACAACCAAAGAGTATCGCTGAGATAAGGATGGCAACCCAATGCCATTTTTCCCCCATCACTTCGAGCAAACGACGCAAGATGGCTCCACGGAACACCACTTCTTCCACAAACGGAGCCAAGATTCCGATAACTACATAGCCTAGTGGCTCGCTCATGATGCCTATAAACATCTTCTCTAAATAGTCGGGCATGTCCATCTCAAGCATCTCTTGCATCCATATAGAGGGTATCAAAGTGCCCACCGTTGCCACCGCAATCCACACCAACGTGAGCCAAGGGCGCATCGCTATGTAGCTACGAGAGTAAGGAGTCCACTTCCGCCAAAAGAAGATGGCAATGGTCAACAGGCTGCTTATCACCGTTGACACGATGACATTCATCGGACTAGGCAGCCAACCGTTCCTCAAGGTCGCTATTACCTCAGAAGCATTCTTGCCCGAAGCGCTCAGGTCTATCGCCTCCGTAGCAAACTGTACCAGTATTTGTAGCAAGATGAACACGATGAGATACCATGCCACATCCCATATGATCTTGATTGTCTTATTCATATTCACATTCTTAATATTTCTTTTATTTCTATCGCGTCTTGACGCAGTCGATCTACCAACTGGCGTATATTATCGTATCTTTCTTCGCTACGTGTGCGTTTGACGAACTCCACTTCCACCTCACGGCCATAAATATCGCCTTCAAAGTGAAAGATGTTCACTTCTTGTGTACGCTCCGTTCCATTATAAGTGGGGCGTGTTCCAATGCTCATCATGCCACCATACGTCAGCGAATCGCCTTCTACACGCACCCGAACAGCATATACCCCCATGGCTGGAACAAGTTGATTGGTGTCTTGTACATCTATGTTGGCCGTAGGATAGCCCAACTTCCGTCCCTCTTGAAAGCCGTGAACCACTCGTCCACAGATATTGTAATGATAACCCAAGCAGCGATTGGCCAACTCTACCTCGCCTTCTTGCAACAACGAACGAATGACCGACGAACTCACATTGACACCCTCTAGCACGAAAGCCTTGCTTCTAACAACATCCATTCCCAACTCCCGACCATAGCCTACATAGTCGTCGAAGCCCTCAGCACGGTTGTGTCCGAAGCGATTATCATACCCTGTCAACAAGCAATGCACATCCAATTGGTTGCGCAACAACTGTTCCATGAATTCCCGTGCAGTAAGTCCGGCCATTTCACGGTCAAAATCCAGCACCACCACACAGTCCACACCGGTCTGCTCCAAGAGTTCTAATTTACGCTTATGCTGCGTCAGCAACTGGGGCACATAGTCGTCTTGCAACACAGCTCTAGGGTGTCTTGCAAATGTAATGACCATTGAAAGCATCCCACGACGGGCAGCCTCAGCCTTCAATTGGTCTATCAGAAACCGGTGTCCAAGGTGTACGCCATCGAAAAAACCAACGGTAGCTACACTCGGCAGCGATGGTTTCTCCGTATGACCTATGATTTCTATTTTGCTCATTTCCTATTTTTCTCTTAGTCTCAAGCCCCATCTCCACAGCTCACCAAACCACAGCACCATCGAAGTAGCACCTATAATCGTCAGCCATTCAGTAGTTGAGAGAGGCACGGTGCGGAACATCTTACCACCGAAAGTGACGATTCCCCACTGTCCGACGAGTATGATAAGCAGCACAAGACCTAATCCTTTGTCGGCCCACAGGCGTCTGAAAGCCGAATGATGCGACCTTAGACACTTGGCATTAAACAGGTTCCAGAACTGCAACATCACAAAAGTGGTGAAGAAGATAGTCAGTTCGTGGATGTCAACACCACCGATTCCATGTCCCCCAACAATGATAAGGTATATCAACATCACGATAAAGAACGCCACACCACAGAAGATGATACCGCGAGCCATGCCCTTTGAGATGATGAAATCGCTCTGCTTGCGAGGACTTTCAGTCATAACCTCACGCGAAGGAGGTAACGACGACAGCGCCATAGCGGCAAATGTATCCATAATCAGGTTCACCCAGAGTATCTGAGTAACGGTCAATGGCATCTCGGTACCAACCACCGAACCACCCAACACGAGCAACAAAGCCGCCAGATTCACCACCAACTGGAAGAAAAGGAAGCGCTGAATATTGCGATAAAGCGACCGTCCCCACATCACGGCATTGGCTATCGAGCCGAACGAATCGTCTAGAAGAGTCATATCGGAAGCCTCTTTGGCCACACTGGTACCGCTTCCTAGAGATAAGCCTACGTGTGCATAGTTCAGCGCGGGGGCATCGTTGGTACCGTCACCCGTCACTGCTACCACATGACCGCGGCGTTGTAACAGCTCCACGAGTCGCTGCTTATCGGTCGGTTTGGCTCTCGACATCACGCGTATCTGCTTTGCTCGATCGTAAGCCTCATCGTCTGAGAGAGCCGCCCACTCCGTTCCGGTGATGAAAGCTGCTTGAGGTGTGCGCTCATCGCAGACTCCTATCTGTCGCCCTATCTCCGCTGCTGTAGCCGCAGTGTCGCCTGTTACGATTTTCACTTCGATACCGGCGTTGCCACAAGTGGACACTGCTGCGGGCACATCCTCGCGTATCGGGTCGGAGATAGCAGTGATTCCCTGCAGTCTACAACCTCTGGCAAAGGCCAAAGTACGCATGGTTTTGTGCTGATATTCGGCTAACTTTTGCGATATTTCAGCACGCTGTGCATCGGTCATATCACAATATTTCATGACTATCTCAGGTGCTCCCTTGATATATCTAGTACCATCGGCCACCGTAGTCGACATGTACTTCCGCTCCGTAGAGAACGGTTGACGCTCCACGAGCGGCCGTTCGCTACGCAATTTTGCGTAATCAAAGCCTTCTTTTCGTGCCCAATTGAGCAACGCAACTTCTGTAGGATTGCCAACACCTTCGTCTCCATTCAACTCGGCTGTGGTGTTAGCGGCTATCGCTTCGGCCATTTCCCGCTTGTCACCATCCACGATGACCATATCTCCTACGGTCATTCGGTTCTGCGTAAGGGTTCCCGTCTTGTCGGTACAAATGACGGTTACAGCCCCCATTGTCTCACAGGCATGCAGCTTACGCACCAAGTTGTTGCTCTTCAGCATACGTCTCATGTTCAAGGCCAACGACAAAGTGACGGCCATCGGTAACCCTTCGGGCACAGCCATCACAATGAGTGTAACAGCCATCATGAAGTATTTCAACACCGTTTCGGCCATAAGGATATAGTTGGTACTATGCCATACGGCCGGATTGGTGAGTATATCGTGTAGCAAAAAAGCCACAAATGCCAGTATAGACACTCCGGTTCCCACCTTGGAGACAAGCCTCGCCAACTTACCCAACTGTATATTCAGAGGGGTTTTAATATCTGTGGCCTCACTGGATTTGCGTGCTACCTTGCCTATCTCGGTCTCATCACCCACCGCACGTACCACAGCTAAGCCCTGACCACTCATCACCATCGTCGAACGCAGGATGATATTGACCGGATAGGTAGACTTATTCTGCTCCTTACTGGGATCGGCATGCTTCGTCGTGATAGGTTCACCGGTCAACGACGACTCGTCTATTTGCAAATCTACCGACTCCATCAACTGCGCATCGGCAGGCACTTCGTCGCCCACTTCTATCAAGATGACATCGCCCACAACAACCTCTCGACGCGGAATCTCCATCACCCGACCGTCTCGACGCACCTTCACAGACTGCTCATCTGTCAATGCTGTGAGTACATTAAACTTCCGTGCGGCATCGCGCTCGAAATAGAAACCCACCGTCGTAGCCAAGAATATAGCCATAAAGATACCGATGGTCTCCACAAAATCGTGCTCTACAAATGCCAATATCAGCGAAATGGTAGCGGCTACCAGCAAAATTTGAATAATCGGGTCGCGATACTTCTCGGCATAAAGTTTCCAAAGCGAAGTGCGGGCAGGCGGTGTCAACACGTTCTCGCCATGCATCTTACGGCTTTCACTCACCTCAGAAGCACTGAGACCATGTTTATATTTCTCGGTCGCTGCGTTGTCTGTATTCATTCATCAATGTTTTCTGCAAAGTTAATTCAATTTATCCACGAATCCAAACACGCCACATATATTTAGATAAAAAGAAAAAGATAAGAGGTAAGAGAGTTGACTATCAAGTCAGTCTCTTACCTCTTACTCAGCACCTCTTGTTACTATCAACTCTCCGAAAAGAGGAATTACAGGGTGTTTTTTATCTCATAGCCCAGTAAGTGCCCATGCCTGTAGCCATCTTCAACTTATAAACACCAGCCTCATCTTGCGTCACGGTCACATCTTTACCGTTACCCAAATGAGCTTGGATAGTACCATCGTCGTTGAAAGTGAAAATATCTGTGGTCTTGCCATCCTGCTTTTGCGACCATGTCTTGGTCTCTTGATTGTACACAAAATAGAGTTTCTCACCGGTAGGTTTGGTAATCTCATAACCATCTTTCAACGTCTTTACAGCATAGTAACGACCATCCTGCCCCTTCACTTCTTGTGTCTTACCTACATTTTGGGCTATCGGGTTACTTCCGGTCCAAAATTCCATGGTGTTGAGAACCAACGCATCAACGAGCGTACAAACTCCATAAGCCGGAGAGATAATCAAGAAGATAAGTTCGTTGAGGAACTTACTGTTCGTTGCACCTTTGTTCCAATGAGCCAACTTATTGAAGAGGCTGAACGAGCCCACACACGATGTACTTAAAAGGGTGGCTGCCATGAAGCCGGCAACGACACCGAGATGTTTCATTTTCATTACTTGAGTCTTTTAAAATTAATAATAGTTGGTAAAATTACAAATAATTCCAGTAAGTCAAACAGATTGACCTAGTTTAACATTTTGTCACTTACAGCACTAGCCCCATGCGCAATTCAAAAGTCTGGGCATGCACATTGGTATAATATTTATACCGCGTAGTACGCAAAAAGTAGCTTCCACTCAATTCCACTCCCATACCATTGCGCAACTTAAACACGAAAAGCGGATTCAGCACAAGCAGTTCCGCATTGCCCCAATCGCCTTGCGCGTTCAGATAGAGTGGATCTATACTGGCTAAGTCTTTACCCTCATATCCTTTCCAAGTATATATATGGTAGTAATCTACATTGAAAGCAAAGCGTCCCATACGCGGGAAATCCATCTGTGTATTGAGTTTTAGACTATATCCACTACCCATATTATAGTCGCGATCTATCATATTATAGTAGTCGCTTTTGGTTCCACCGAGCAGTATAGCGTCGAGGAATATACGCTGTTCGAGACGTTGTAGGTTGCCCACATGGGGAAAACGATAGATGACACCGGGGCCAAATGCAGCAGCTTCGCTAATGCGATAGGGAGTCAACGAGGTACCATTCTTCACCGGACTCGAATCATAATAATTGAAATGCTGAAAGATTCCGAACTGACTTTGGATACCATCGAAATTCTGGTTCTGCACTCCCCAAATGCGTCCGAGCAGATGAACACCATTGACCAATGGTTGATTACGCGACAAACCAAACGTAACATTGGCCATGAAATAGTCGTATGGCTTCATTGTCTCTTCCTTAAAAGGGTCGCCATACTCCAAGTAGAAGTTCACATAAGGATTACTCTCACCTCGAAACAGTCCACCATCATCGGCCAAATAGCGCAATCCGACAGTTGCTTTGAAGTCTACTGGGAACTGTTCATAATCATGATAGAGATAGTTTTCTTGGCGAATGCGCCACGCATCACCATTCATCAACCTCACCAAACCTTGCATCGGATTGACCACCGTGGCTCCAAATTCGCGTAAGAAGCGACGGAAGCCGTGTGCACGATCATTGAGAATGAGGGATGAAATACGATGCGTAATCTCGCCAATGGCTATTCCGCCGAACGTAGTAGCCATCAAATCGTTAATGGCCGGAGGCTCTTTCTCGCCACAAAACTCCCACATCAGGCTGCCACCCAGCGCATAAGGGGCACTCTGCCAAAACGAAAGGCCACGACTACGGGCACTATTGAAGTAGAGGTTACCATGATACGGATGGGCAAAAAGATTGGTAGAGAACTGATCGTTATCCCACACGAAGGCATGACGGAAATTGTTGCCGATGGTCTTAAACGTCACTTTGGCAAAGTCTTCGCCCATCACAAAGCGGTCGAAACAATGTACGAACACGTTGATACCAGCTGCCTGGACGGCCGCCTTCCACGGATGTGGATGCAAATAGTCGGGATCATCGGTACGAAACCGGTTATGCCATACCAACGAGTCGGTCGGAATAATTTGCCCATAGGGCGCTATATCGCGCTCATGTTGTATCACGACGGTATCCGAGAGATGTTGCGCCTGTCCTGACAACACTGCCATCCATACGAAAAGGATAAGGAAAAACTTCTTCATACTTGCTTATTTACGATTGTAACGAATGGAGATACCACCTTGAAACAAGAAGCGATGCCGATAGTCGCCGCCACTATAATAGCGGGTATCTCCATATCCCGTGCTGACGAAAGCACCCAATATTTCGTTCACTTGGTAGTCCATGTTCACGTGCACTTGCAGAGAATAGAGTCGTTTAGGCGTCTCCTGACTATGAGGTTTGAAGGTTTCCACATGGAAAAAGCCCACATCACCACTCACCGTCCAGCGTGGCCACAATCTGAAATACTGTCCGAGGCGATAGTAGATAGCTCCAGAAAACTCCTTATCAAGCCCCAAATAGTGGGTTCCGACACCAATCATATTATAGGTACTATGGTTGCGGAAGCGCATTGCACCATTGAACTTGGAGATAGTACCAGCAAAAACGAGGAAGTCGATGCATGTCTTCGGATTCACATTAACAAGTCCTATCTTGTGGGCAATGGTGTCGCGAGTGTAGTTGATGATACCCACTTGCCAGCCACGAGGATGACTTACCGCCACATTGAGCATTCCTATCTGCGATCCATTCAGGCTGTCGGCATAGTTATAGGGCGCAACCTGTAAACCACGCATATAACCCGAACACACATTGACGGCTCCGGCTATCTGCATACCCTCCTTGATTCCCATGGATATATTGGTAACTCCGGCTATCTGTGTACCCTGCATCGGAGTGGTACTCACATTGGTAAGTCCGGCTATCTGAAAGCCTTTCATGCGATGAGACACCGTCATTAGACCACCCACCGACAGCCCTCGCATCTCACCGGACACAACAGAGGAGAATACCCCCACTTGAACACCATGCAAAGTATCTACTTTGCTGAGTAGTCCCAAATTAAGATGCCCCACCAAGCGACCGTCAGTGGCATGACGGTTAATACCGAAACCGATATTCGGAAAATGCTTCTGTGCTGGCGACAGTGTTGCAACACACAGGAATAAAGATAGTATGATTATCCTCACACAGTTACAATTCAAATGCTTGAATAAAGAAATGACATGCATATTGATCCAATACTAATTCAATACAAAGGTACAAAAAATCACGCATATCAAGTATTTCTCACTGCTAGCTCTTTACTCTCTATACGCTGCAGAGGCAGGGCAGCAGTGCTGCAAAGTCCGAACAGCAGTGCTGAAGAGCCGAGGCAGCGATGCTGAAGAGGCGGTGCAACAGCCCAACCTCAGTCCTTTACAGCCCCACCCCGCCCCTCCCCAAAAGGGAAGGGAGATGGCTTCGAGTTGATAAGTTCTTTAGTTGTGGGACAGAAAAGGTCTATTTCTTACTCCCTCTCCTTTTGGAGAACCAACGGTCATCGACCGAGTAGTTGCAGTCGGCTCAGCCGGTGCGACAGTAAATGAGGGAGATAATGGATGGGGAGAGGCTTCTGTAGAGACGTGGCATCCCACATTCCTCCCCCAACATAGGCTGGTATCTCAACAAAATCAAAGTAAAACTTTGCTTTTGTCTGCAAATTACACTATCTTTGCGATAAAAAGAAAGAGCGATGGTCATGCATCCTTTGTGGGAAGATACATACTGGCTGATTCTCTTACAGCTATACCTAAAGAAGCCCGTTGGCGTAAAGGCACTTTATTCGAGAGCCTTGGTCGACGTGGGAATGGAATTGCATATACCACCAACATTTCTTTATCAACAGATGTTTCACATCAGAAGGCTCGACACACCTAGCATGAAAATGTTGTGGGAGACATACGCTACGCACCCGAAACGGTTGGCTAAAGAGGTAGGAAAATTACGAACCATGTGCGGATTCGGCCAACCAGACGCTTTCTACGAGGGTGTGGACATCCACGAAACATTCGAGAGCGACTTCCGGCCGGTATCTGTTAGCTGTCCGTTGACACCTACCATGCTCATCATGATACTCGACTTATACTTCCGACTCACGCCCATTACGATGGTGGACGAGACACCCGAAGTGGTGGAACTAAGCCGGCTCATGGGCATAGACGTGCAACATGTGGTAGCAGCGATGGAGGCTTTCCAACTTTGCGATCCCTATCTCGCTCGGCCTCAACAACCACATGAACTACTCGAACCATGCCGACGCGTATGGAACAGATACGGCAATGGCAATCCGGAGGAACTCTCCTCGATGGCAGCGCAACTCTCGGCATACTTCAAAGAATAGGCTATGGCACAGAAACTCGTACAAACTCAAGAACAGAAACTGGCGCAAGTACAACGCTTGTCGCAACAGCAGATGCTCAATGTGCACCTGTTGGAAATGCCATTGACGGAGCTTGAGGAAAGTATCAATGCCGAACTAGATGACAATCCGGCACTGGAAAAAGGCGACGAAGAGATGCCGGAGTCGACTGTAGACGACCGTCTAGACAGCCAAGATGATGATTTCGACACAGAGAACGAGCGTGAAGAGCGGCAAGATGCACTCGATGCCGCCCTCGAAAACATAGGGCGCGACGACGAAATGCCACAGACCTACAGCGGCAGCAATAACCAAAATGCCGACTACGAAGAGATGGTTTATGGCGACACCACGTCGTTTTACGACAAACTAAAAGAGCAAATGGGCATGATGGAGCTATCAGAACAAGATGTCCAAGTAATGGAATATCTCATCGGAAGTCTTGATGACGACGGCTTGTTGCGCAAAGATTTGGACAGCATTTGCGACGAATTGGCCGTATACCATAATATAGATGTGCCCGAAGAGGAAATAGAACGCTTGCTCGGATTGCTGCAAACGATGGACCCGGCAGGTATCGGAGCACGCTCACTACAAGAATGTCTATTACTACAAATAGACCGTCGACCCGATAATAAGCTCAAAGAATACATGCAACGTGTAGTCAACGACTATTTTGAAGAATTCACCCGCAAGCATTGGGATAAGATTCAAAGCCAACTAGGACTGAACGATATACAGACCGAAACGTTGCATCGAGAGCTCATAAGACTCAATCCGAAACCCGGAGCATCACTTGGTGAGACCGAAGGACGGAACGTCCACCAAATTACACCCGACTTTATCATCGACACAGCCGATGATGGTAGCGTGAGTTTCTCGCTAAATAGAGGGAATATTCCGGAGCTGCATGTCTCGGAATCATTTGCCAATATGATGGCAACCTACAAGAACAACAAAGCCGGAATGAGCCGCCAGATGAAAGAGGCATTGCTCTATGCCAAGGGTAAAGTAGACAAAGCACAAGGCTTTATCGAGGCAGTGAAGCAGCGACAACACACGCTTACAGTCACCATGAAAGCTATCATAGACTGGCAATACAAGTATTTCGAAGACGGAGACGAAGCCGATTTGCGCCCGATGATACTGAAAGACATTGCCGACAAGACGGGATTGGACATCTCAACCATCAGTCGTGTAAGCAATGTAAAGTATGCCCAAACACGATGGGGAACATTTCCACTGCGCTATTTCTTCACCGATAGCTACACGACAGAGGAAGGTGAGGAGATGTCTACACGCAAAATCAAGTTGGCACTCAAAGAGATTATCGACAAAGAAGATAAACGTAAGCCTATGAGCGACGACCTATTGACGGCCGAAATGAAAAAGATAGGCTATCCGATAGCCCGACGTACGGTGGGCAAATACCGCGAACAACTCGGCTTACCGGTTGCCCGACTGCGCAAAACGTAGCTTTTGGGAGACAAAAAAGAGAATAAGAATAAAAGATTAATAATTGAATTGAAGATTTTAGATTAACCATAGGTAATGAAAGAAAAGGACCTTATAACGGCTGCGAGAATTATAAGTATCATCTTCTCGCCCTTCTATCTGCCACTATTGGGACTGGTAGCACTCTTCGTACTCAGCTATCTGAGCATGCTTCCGCTATCTTATAAGCTCTCCGTTTTGGCTATGGTCTATCTTTTTACCATCCTTACGCCTACCCTACTCATACACATGTATCGTCGTTATCATGGGTGGACACTCATCGAATTGGGTGCTCGCGAGCGCCGAATGGTGCCATACGTCATCTCCATATTGTGTTACTTTGCCTGCTATTATCTGATGAATCTGCTCCATGTGCCCCACTTTATGGGTGGTATCTTGGTGGCAGCGCTCGTCATTCAGATTATCTGTGCACTGATAAACGTATGGTGGAAGATTTCTACCCATGCTGTTGCGAGTGGCGGAGTAGCCGGTGCGCTGATGGCATTTGCCCTCATCTTCGAGTTCAACCCGGTATGGTGGCTTTGCTTGGTCATGATATTGGCCGGCTTGGTAGGTACCAGTCGCATGATTCTGCGGCAACATTCATTGGCCCAAATCATTGCGGGCTTCTTCTTAGGACTATTATTGGCGTTTGTCGCCATAGCAATTATATAATTAAACATCCATTTATATGAAACCTATTGTGAGTATTATCATGGGCAGCACAAGCGATCTGCCCGTCATGGAAAAAGCTTGTAAATGGCTCGAAAATCAAGAGATACCTTTCGAAGTGAATGCTCTTTCGGCTCATAGAACGCCCGCTGCGGTCGAAGCTTTTGCCAAAGGTGCTCGCGAACGCGGTATCAAAGTCATCATAGCAGCAGCTGGAATGTCGGCCGCTTTGCCCGGTGTTATCGCCGCATCTACCCCACTTCCCGTCATTGGAGTGCCTATCAAGGGCATGCTGGATGGGCTTGACGCCATGCTTTCCATAATCCAAATGCCACCCGGAATACCCGTAGCTACAGTGGGAATAAATGCTGCTCAGAACGCAGCTATCCTAGCGGCGCAAATCATTGCGGTCTCCGATGCCGACATGGCAGCCAAAGTTGACGCTTGGAAAGCGTCTTTGGGACAAAAGATAGAGAAAGCAAATGCAGAGCTAGCAGATATAAAGGACTATAAGTTCAAGACCAACTAATGATAGATTTATTCAATTATCAACGGCGCAAATCGTCCGTTGTACATATCGGAGCCATCGACATGGGCGGCGAAAATCCTGTCCGTGTACAGTCGATGACGACCACCAACACCAACGATACCGATGCTTGTGTGGAACAAGCAGAGCGTATCATCCGCGCAGGAGGAGAACTCGTGCGACTCACAACACAAGGTTCAAAGGAGGCAGAAAACCTCAAAAACATCAACGCGGGCATTCGATCGCGTGGCTACAACACCCCACTTGTAGCCGATGTACACTTCAATCCCAACGTAGCCGATGTGGCTGCTCACTACGCAGAAAAAGTAAGAGTGAATCCGGGAAACTATGTTGACCCTGCTCGCAAGTTCATTAAGTTGGAATATACCGACGAGGAATATGCGCAAGAGTTAAAGAAGATAGAGGATAGATTCGTACCGTTTCTCAACATTTGTAAGGAGAATCACACGGCAATTCGTATCGGTGTGAACCATGGATCGCTCTCTGATCGCATTCGCAACCGCTATGGTGACACACCGGAAGGTATCGTTGAGAGTTGTATGGAGTTTCTCCGTATCTGCAAAAAAGAAAATTTCAACGACGTAGTCATCTCCATCAAGTCATCAAATACGGTGGTCATGGTACGCAGCATGCGCCTCTTGGTCGACACGATGGAGCGCGAAGACATGCACTATCCGCTGCATTTGGGCGTCACGGAAGCCGGAGAAGGCGAAGATGGACGTATCAAAAGCGCTGTAGGAATTGGTGCTTTATTGGCCGATGGCATCGGTGATACCATTCGTGTATCGCTCAGCGAGGAGCCGGAATGCGAGATTCCTGTGGCTCGTCACTTGGTAGATTACCTCGGAAAGCATAGCGGTCACATGCTCATTCCGGCCGAGCCATATACCGGTTTCGACTGGTTGCGCCCTGAACGACGCCACACCAAACCCGTACACCACGTGGGTGGAACACAGGTTCCTGTGGTTATCGGTAATCTGGGAAACGACGATAGCCGCGACAAGCAGACTCCCTCGCAACGTCCGGACTATATTTATGCCGGCTCGGCAATGCCCGACAAGTTGTTCCCCGGGCAGAACTACATCCTCGATTTCAACACATACGCCGAATTAGCAAGCCAAGGTGGAGACGTTTCTCACATCTTCCCCATCTTCCCGGTAAGCGCTATGCCATTTATAGGACAAGTTTCTGCTCCGCTCAAATTCCTCGTTCTGCAATATGGCTGTCCCACAGAAGAGTATTTGGCATGCCTCAAGAGTCACCCAGAAGTGGTGGTCGTATGTGCTTCAAATCACCAAAACAGATTAGGAGAGCAGCGTGCTTTGGTTCACGAGATGATGAATGCGGGAGTTGAAAACCCTGTTATCTTCGCACAGATGTATCGCCATTCACAGCTTGAAAAGAGCGATTTGCAGCTCGAAGCAGCAGCCGACATGGGCGCATTGATGATAGACGGACTCACCGACGGTATCTGGCTGATGAACGATGGTACCATTCCACAAAGCTTCATCGACCAAACCGCCTATGGAATATTGCAGGCTTCGCGCCTTCGTACCACCCGAACAGAATACATCAGCTGCCCCGGTTGCGGTCGCACCTTATATAATTTGCAACAGACCATCGCCCAAATTCGTGAGGCAACCAAGGATATGAAGGGTCTCAAGATTGGTATCATGGGCTGTATTGTGAACGGTCCGGGCGAGATGGCCGATGCCGATTACGGTTACGTAGGAGCCGGTCCGGGCAAGGTTTCGCTCTATCGCCGACAGGAATGTGTAGAGAGAAACATCCCTCAAGAGGTGGCCGTGGAACATCTACTCAATCTGATTGAAAGCGACAAAGTTTTGAGTTAAGAGTGAGAAGTGAGGATTTAGGAGTGAGAAGTTGATTAAAATAAGATACAGCTTTTCATTCCTAATTCCTCATTCTAAAAACTTCTAACTCTTCACTACTAACTACTAATTCTACAAAGAGCATGAATCTCAAACTACGGTACACAGCAGCGGAAGAGCGTTACGACCATTCCGGCACACTCTATGCCCGTTGTGGCAACACAGGAGTGAAACTTCCACGTATCTCACTGGGCTTTTGGCACAATTTCGGAGGCGTAGACCCTTACGAACGAAGCCGCGCTATCACCCACTACGCATTCGACCATGGTATCACCCACTTCGATTTGGCCAACAACTACGGTCCTCCTTACGGCACGGCAGAAGAAACAATGGGGCGCTTGATGGACGATGATTTCCGCCCATATCGCGACGAACTCTTCATATCTTCAAAGGCCGGATACGACATGTGGCCCGGTCCTTACGGTGAATGGGGCTCTCGTAAGTATCTCATGGCAAGCATTGACCAAAGTCTTAGACGCATGCATTTGGACTATGTAGACCTCTTCTACAGCCATAGATTCGACCCAGAGACCCCTATCGAAGAAACTTTGCAAGCCTTAGTAGATATTGTACGCGCGGGAAAAGCACTCTATGTGGGCATCAGCCGTTGGCCGTTGGAAGCCTTGAAGAAAGCCGACAAGTATCTACGCAAGCGCGATGTGCCGTTGCTTATCTACCAAGATTGCCTGAATATGATAAACCGTAAGCCTATGGACGAAGGACAATTGGAATATTGCCGCACCCATGGTATCGGCTTCATCAGCTTCTCTCCGCTTGCCCAAGGACTGCTTACCAACCGTTATCTAGACGGTATCCCGGCTGATAGTCGCATGGCTCATCACACATCATTGCCCGAAGAGCGACTCACACCCGAACTTCTTGCGCAACTCAGAACATGGAACCAAGAGGCCGAAGCAGCCGGACACACACTCGCAGAGAAAGCTTTGCGATGGATTTTAGAACAACAAGGCGTGACAAGTGTGCTCGTCGGAGCCAGCTCCGTAGCCCAGTTGGCTCAAAATATGAAGTGTGTTGAGGATTAATTTGTAATAGTATACTGTCTAAAAGACAACCACTTAATTACTGTAAGCCTTTAGGTTTACGGTAATTAAAAGAATTGTCCTTTGGACAAAATTCAGAAATCTATCCTCCTTATTTAATCACTTGGTAGGCACGTTTCGCCTCTGCCCGACTCTTAAAATTAAAATGCCACCACTCCGTGCGCAGTCCTCTGAAACCGGCATAACGCATCACTTGACGTAACAATCGGCGATTATCGCGTGCCCGACGACTGATTTTGCGCTCGGCCACCAGTGCATCTTCGCGGTCTATATGAGCTGCCGCACCCATATAATCTATCTTCGTTCCCATATCAAGCGTGTCACCTCGCGCATCACACAAAGTGATATCAACCGCCAACCCATAGTTGTGTAAACCGCCACCATGCGCCGGATTGCTCACATAAATATCTTTCGACGTATTCTTCACACAGTCCCACATCTTCTGTTGGATACTCATGGGACGAGCCGCATCGTACACCTTGAGTGACAAGTCGGGGCGTAATTGCTTCAACCGACGCTGTGCTCGTGCCAGTGCTGCGGCTGCTTGGGGATGTAAGTAAGCCTCGCGCAAGTCATCGTAAAGCACCCGCCCCGTGAAATTATCGGCACGCCCATACATCAGACTCACTTGAATCGTAGGCTCAACTTGCTTCACATTCACGTAACCACGGCGTTCTAAGCTTTGCGCCATGCGACTTAACTGTTGCGCCAAAGCCCAATATGGCATTGCTAACAACCATAATAAAAATGAAAAACAAACCTTCTTCATACCACAAAGGTAAACAATTCCATCTGAAAGCATATATTTACACTTTACAATACTTACTTATAATACCTAAAAACTCAATACCACAGAAAATCAAGAAATGTTTACCTACTTTTAAGTATTGTTGATATATAAAACAAAGTATAATTTTGCACCGGATAAAACAGTAACTTCAATAATATGAAAAGAATGTATTTCGTAGCACTCTTTGCCTTGATGGCAGTGCTACACTGCGTGGCGCAAGATACAGACGCGATGCTTTTTGGTGATGTGAAAAGCATCGTAACAGGCAAACATATCGATGATGCAGCCTTCATGTATGCTCCAGTATACGGTGCAACATGGTATGGCGGTGTAAGCATAACTCTCTAATTTAGTCAATAGGCACCAGTCGTGGTGCTAACAGTAAGGGATTACCATTTGAGATGAATGGTAATCCCTTTGTTTTTAATAAGTCTTATCGAATGACACAATATATTATAGGTTAGCACGGGAAACATCATTTCCAAGAACCATTGCTATGTATGCACTAATAATATGCTATTTGTTTGGAAAGACTAAATCTAATAGAGTATCTTTGTACACTAAAGAGATATGCAGGCAAGTGATAATACGAAACTATCGAGACACCACCTTCATTCTCTCCCCATCATAAACCATCACGCAGCGATAGCCCTTTTGATGTGCAAGTTTTACCAATCGTGGGATAGCAGCCTTATTATCACGCTGTATCAATGTATCTTTCCATTCTTTCGGCCATCGGTATTCGCTTGCATGTATGGCAGCTCTACCCCAACCAAAAGCCTTGGCAGGAGGTACAAGGAACGAAGAATAACGTATTACAGTGTCTTCCAACGTGATGCTATAAACGCTATCAACTGGATTTTTGAGCACTCGCAGCGTGTTCTCTCCCATACGTTGAGCCAATTGCCCTGCTGCTCTTGCAGCATCCCAATGGGAAGTGGCTATCATGAAAGCAGACACCATATATAATAAGGTGAAACCTATGATACGCTTAGAGACTGTTTGCTTATCTAGCAGATAGGCTACCAAGAGAGCTTCCAAACCTAAAGAAGCGTAGGCATGCATGACGGTAAAGATAGTTGCCAAGTGAATGGAAGCACCTAAGAAAATGCAGAATAGGAACATCCAAAACGTCCGTTCGCGCCAATAACGGACCTTTGAAGCAAACAATGACAGGTAAAACGGCATGGCCATAAAGAAGGTTAAGACTGCACCGGCAATACCAATAGGGCTTCGACGCATGAGACCTACATAATCAGTAGGGACACATGTAACTGCCACAAACTTGGCGATATTCTTGATCTTGACTGCCAAAGCAAAACTATAATATTCATTGTTGACATACATCCCACTGTTGGGCAATGACAATCTTGCAATACCATACAGCAATATGCAGCCAAATGCAAGACCGGCAAACTGCCATAAGCAACGCATGGAAAGCCTATTGGTTCCCCAAGCAAAGAGAGGGATAATGGCAAACCAAAGGATTCCGTTCTCCTTGGAAAGCACTGCAAAATAACAACAAACGACATAACAAGCAATACGAACGCTACCTTGATAACGCAAAAAAAGTAGAAGTCCTATCAATCCCCACAAAGCTGAGTAAGTCTGGTTAATGGAATCGATATCCAACACCGTGCCCAACATGCCCGGAGCAAGATAGAAAAACAAGGTAGCTATGTTTGTAGAAGCAGCCTTAAACTTCAATTTTTGGCACAAAAGGAATACACATACGGCAGCCAAAGTATGTCCCAAGAGCACTATCAGATGGTTGAGCGCAGGGAATAGATGGTAATTGAAGCCCAGCACATAGCCTATCAATCCGTCGAACGGACGCCAATAGACGCCTGCAGGAAAAATGACTTCCGATAGTTTTCCGGTGTAGGGAGTCGTCAAGTAAGTCCAATCATCAAATGTAGGTTGTAACTGTAGCAGGGCCCATAAGGCAACAGGGAAGAAGCATAGAATAATGGCAATAGCCCAATGAGTATGTATATACTGTCGCATAATACTGGTTAATTAATGATGGCAATCTTACATACCGTTCCTTTATCGCCATCTTGCGTAGCCGTTTGTACCATATATATTCCACTAGGGACACGCCTTCCATTCGTACCGGTGCCGTCCCAAACGAACGTACCACCATTGCTGCGCCCTTGTTTAACTAAATATCCGGCTGCCGAAACTATCTTAACATCGGCATCATAGGTCAATCCCACTACCGTGATAGGCCCGGTATAGTCGGGGCGAACAGGGTTCGGATAGGCATAGACCGTCTCTTTGGTCATGATAGCGGCAGCTTTGGTGGCATCGCTTTGATACGAACAAAGTCCCTTGGATGTACCGAAATACACCACACCGGAGGCATCGTCAATGGCTATACTCTGTACCTCGTCGGAGAGAAGTGGGCTACTTGATGCCACAAAATGTTGCAACTCAGTCTGGTTGTCAGCACTGATGAGGTAGACACCATTGCCATTTGTACCGAACCATTTGCGCCCGGCACCGTCTATAGCCATTGAGAGAATATCCACACCACTTAATAAGTAGGAGGCAAAATTGGTACCATCGTTACGCGCCACCTTCACTTGTGTGAATGTATTTCCATTATTTGCTATCTCGGAAGCAGATAGATAGACAGGTCCGACATTCGTTCCCACCCATATATTCTTATCCAAATCTTCTTCCACACAACGCACATAACCTATTTGGAGGGGCGTTCCGTCTTGGTTAGTAATAGTAGGATAAGTCTTAATAACATCGGTAGCCGCCTGATAACAGGCCAATGCCGGTACACGATAGAAGTTATTGACAAACCACATGAGACCACGACTATCAAACATAACATCCGCCATATTCTCCCAAGAACGGTTGTTATAGACCATCAACTCTTTATGGTAAAAAGCTTCCCACGTATTGTCATTCTTCAATTCAAGGATAGACGTGGAGGGACTAATGCTATTCATGACCCACAGATTACCTGTATTGTCATGGCAAAGTCCAGTTGTCACAACATAATTGCGATTATTGTTGCCTACTGTGGAAGCCGTCTGTAGCGGACTATTATGATTGGAATACTCCTTCACCATCTCGTTGTTGAGATACTCATATACCCCCGTTTGCCCACAAGCAAAAACATGCTTCTCATTGGTGGGGTCTACACTCAACGCCGCAAAGTTCACAAATACGTGGTTCAATGACGGTTGTTTTTCATTTGTCACAGCCCAGTCGCTCCCATCAAATATCTGGATAACAGCCGGAAGATTATCTGCATATCCCGGAACTGAATAGAGTTTTCCATGCTTAAAAAGTAGGAAACCAAAATCATTATACTTGGGACCACCGGGCTTCAACGACTTTACTTGCGTCAAGAGGGCATCGTCTATCGACTTTACACAGGCTTGATAATCGCCCACACGAGCCCATACTGCCTTATCAAGCAAATTACTTGAGAGTGCAGCGGCATAAAGTCCTTGCACACTGGAAGCCACATACAGCTTGGCACCATCAATATATGTATAGTCTATACGGAATCCGAGATGATATGTTTCAGCTATTTCGGCATTGTCCATATTGACCTTGACAACTCCGAAACCGGTGGAAAGATAGGCAAATTTGCCGTTGATATCAACCCCATAGATCGTTTTATCGCCGGCAATACTGGCATTATAATAGCCTAAAATATTGGTAGTTCGCCCATCAGCAGAGAGCAAATCGATGTTCCCGTCGGTATAAACAATGATAAGTTTACGGACAGTTTGCGACCATGCTATAAACGAAATATCGGTACCACTCAACCCATTGGTCTTGTCATAAAGTTGCAAGCTGTGGTCATTTTTGTTGTAAGTGTACAGGCTTTTAGATGCCAACACATAGAGCATATTGCCACCTTGCTGCACATCGGTAATATCACTGTAAGCACGATAAGCCTTCCATGTGCCGATAGACGCGGCTTGTAAGGCAGTACAAGCGACACAAAGGAAGGTTATCAAATTGAATATTCGTTGTTTCATACGTCTTCTTTAGGATTGATAAGGCTAGCTAAAAAGAGAAGCTTGTATATATTTAACAGAAAAACATTGGGTTTATTGCCTTCCAACCTATGTTTGATACGGGAACCAAAGAGATGGTATAGCTGTTTGAAAAAGGGATGCAATCGAAGCCGATGAAGTATTTCGATCACGTGAAGTAAGGACGAATAACCCTGCAATCGATTGCGACAACCGGATAAAACACGCAAAGATTGCTCTGTTTTTTGTAAGAAAAGAGCGTTCGACTCAAACTCATTGAGCTGCACGGGATTGTCAATATGCGCAATAGTAAAGCCCTGTTGCTCAACGAACTTGCCAAACAACACGTCTTCATAACCGTAGATTCGGATACTTTCATCAAACGGACACCGCTCGGCAACAACTCTACGAACAAGGAAATTAGTACTACGAAACTGCCGAAAACCGTACTGTTGTCTTCTTTCGACGGTATGTTTACACTCCGACCGTTTCTCATAGAGCCATCGAAGATTGTCCTTCCAAAGTTCTACAGTGCCTCCAATAGTTATTCCACCTACCACGATATCGGCCTGTGAGGATAGATATTGCAAGATGAAATGAGGATTATCGAGCGCCAAATCGCCATCAATAAAGAGCAAAAAGGGATAATGTGATTGCGCAGTAAGGAAGTTTCGAATACCCGAACGACCACGATTGACTTCGCATTCGATATAAGACACGTGGTCGAACTGCCAAATAGAGCGATTAGCTTCCACATAGCGGTGCTCCGTGGAAGCATCGTCGGCCACGATTATCTCAAATGTTAAAGCACGAATGGCAGCACATTGAGCATGCAATGCGGCCACCAAACGCATACAATAGCAGTTGTAGGTGGGCAGAAGTATCGACAGCTGCGTAATCAAGACGTCCTATTCTTCGAGTGAATGGAGATACTCTGCCAACTTCTCCACGGCTCTGGCGCGATGCGAAATCTTGTTTTTCACCTCAGCACCCAATTCCGCAAAACTCTTATCATAGCCTTCCGGAACAAACAGCGGGTCGTATCCGAATCCCCCACTTCCACTCTTTGAGTGTGCAATGGTGCCGGAAACAGAACCAGAGAAGAAGATAGGCCCCTCTAAATCTCCCCTTGAAGGGGAGACTTGAAGACTAGAATCAGAATAAGATGCTGTCATTGTCCCTGTTGAATCGTCCCCTAAGGAGGAGACTTTGGAAGTTTGTTGAGAAGCAAATTTTAGTGTTTGTAATTCACTAAGATGTTTTTTAATAGTTTGAATTACGCCATCCATATTCTCAATAACTTCTTCATTGGCAAACCTAACAACCTCAAATCCCAATTTGTTTAAGTCTTGTGTACGTTGCTCATCGGTAATTCGCTGGTCGTAAGAGCGATGATATTCACCATCAACTTCTACTATTAAGCCCACAGAAAGACACACGAAATCAGCAATATAATCACCTATTATATGTTGTTTGCGAAACTTAAAACCAAGATTTTCGCACTTGATAGCATCCCATAATGCACGTTCGGCATCTGTCGTATGACCAATGTTCTCCTCCCTAAAAGCTTTTAGGATACCATAGTTAGCACGATTTGCTGTTTGATAAGCATGAGAATGCTTCGATAAAGGAGAAGACACTCCCCCTTCATTGGGGAGACGGAGAGGGCCATTCTGAATCAAACAAATCACCGTTCTGAACTGTGCGCGGCGATTATCCTTACCCTCTAGCTCTCTCAACAACTTCGCCATATTAGCTTCGGAATCGTGATCGGTACCCTCAGCATAGCGTGCACTGTGCACACCGGGGGCTCCATCGAGCGCCTCAACCTCCAACCCTGTGTCGTCGGCAAAGCAACTCAAGCCGTAATGTTCGTACACATACTGCGCTTTTTGCAACGCGTTTGCTTCCAAAGTATCGCCTGTTTCGGGAATATCTTCATGACAACCGATATCGGCAAGCGACACTATTTCAAAGCGATTGCCCAATATTCGTCGAATCTCATCGAGTTTATGAGCATTGTTGGTAGCAAAAACTATCTTCATTTCTTTTCTATACCCTTAGGTACTTTCACCTTCATCTCGTCGAAACCTTCACCATATACTCCGATAACGGCCGACTGACTGACAAACGCATTAGGGTCAATCATCTTGATAAGACGGAAGATATACTGGCTTTCTCGCTTCTTGGCAAGAATACAAAGCACCTTCATTTCCTGTCCGGTATACCATCCATGCCCATCGAGAATGGTCACACCGTGATCCATCTGTGTACCAATGGCATTGGCAATCTCTTGATATTTCTTGCTGAATATCATGAACTGAACCGACTCTCGACGCGCATTCATCACATAATCAAGTACGAAATTCTCGATAACCATCGTACAAAGACCGAACACCAGCTTCCTCCAATCCTCGAAAACAGGGTAAGAACTACCAATAATCAAAAGGTCTACGAAGATCAATACACGCCCCAGAGAGATGTTATGATACTTGTTGACCACCGCAGCAATGATGTCCGTACCACCCGTTGAACCGTTATGTAGGAACACAATGGCCAACGATGCACCCGTAAACGAGCAACCAAGGATGAGCGACATGAAGTCTTGACCATCGCCAAGTATTCTAAGCAACGTGCCATCGGGCTGTGTAACGGCTTTCTGAGCAACATCAAGAAGCAGCGAAAGAACCAAGATTGCATAGATGGTCTTCATCAAAAACTTTACTCCAAGTATCTTCAATGCGACACCTAACAACAACGCATTGAGCACAAAATAGGAGTAAGCCAACGGTATTCCCGTCGCATAGAAGATGATAGCAGCAATACCCGTCACACCACCGGTAACGATTCCGTATGGTAAGAGGAACACTGCCCACCCGAAAGAGAAGAGCAGTAGTCCCAGTGTCAAGTACAGATAGTCCCTGACTTCGTCGCGTATGACGGGGCTAATGTTAAAGGGTAAATTCATATACTGATTTATTTAAGTACGATATTAACTATCTTCTTGGGCACGACAATCACCTTTACGATGCTCTTTCCCTCTAGATATTTCTGACTACGCTCATCTTCCAACACGGCTTTCTCCATGAATTCCTTGGTTGCATCGGCCGCAAATGTCTTTTGATAGCGAGCCTTTCCGTTAAAGGAAATGGCCAATTGAATCTCGCTTTCCACCAGATATTGCTCATCGAAAGCCGGCCATTGTGCATCGCAAATGCTACCCTGCTCGCCCAACGAAGCCCAGAACTCTTCGGCAATATGCGGTGCAAACGGTGCGATGATAATGGTCAACGCACGCAATATCTCGCGACTATGACACTTCTGCTGGCTCAATTCGTTCACAGCTATCATGAAAGCGCTGATAGCAGTGTTGTATGAGAACTTCTGAATATCATCGGTTACTTTCTTAATCAACTTGTGTAGGCTTTTCAACGAGTCCTTGGTAGGAGCATCGTCATTGACCAAGAACGTGTCATTCTCGCCACGTGCATCCCAGAAGAGTGCCCAAAGTTTCTTCAAGAAACGGTGACATCCATCAATACCATTGGTATCCCAAGGCTTGCTAGCCTCCACCGGGCCGAGGAACATCTCGTACAATCGCAGTGTATCGGCACCATATTTATCGACAATCATGTCTGGGTTGACAACGTTGAACATAGACTTCGACATCTTCTCCACAGCCCAACCACAAATATATTTACCGTCTTCGAGGATGAATTCTGCATTCTTATATTCCGGTCGCCAAGCCTTAAAGGCCTCGGTATCGAGTACATCTGCATTCACGATATTCACGTCGACGTGAATCGGAGTGGTCTCGTATTGGTCTTTCAAACCCAACGATACGAAGACAGGAGCCTTGGCCGAGTCGGCGTTATTCACCCGATATACAAAGTTGGAGCGTCCCTGTATCATGCCTTGATTGATGAGTTTCTGGAACGGTTCTTCCTTGCAACTCACGCCCATATCATACAAGAACTTGTTCCAGAAGCGCGAATAGATAAGGTGTCCGGTCGCATGTTCGGTACCACCGACGTACAAATCTACGTTCTGCCAATAGTTATCGACCTCTTTCGACACCAAAGCCTCATCGTTACGGTTGTCCATATAGCGCAGATAATAAGCCGAACTACCCGCAAATCCGGGCATGGTATAGAGCTCGATGGGGAATACCGACACGTTGTCTACAAGACTCTTGTCTACCACTTTCTTGTTCGCGGTGTCCCACGCCCACATCTTAGCACGTCCCAATGGTGGTTCGCCCGTCTCCGTTGGTTCGTATTTATCGATTTCGGGCAACTCCAACGGCAGGCATTCTTCCGGAATCATGTAAGGCATCTCATCTTTATAGTACACGGGGAACGGCTCTCCCCAGTAGCGTTGACGCGAGAAGATGGCATCGCGGAGGCGATAATTCACCTTCACACGGCCCAATCCATTGCTCTCAACATATTTTTTTGTGGCTGCAATGGCTTCTTTGACACTTAAACCATTCAACACCAAACCACAACTCGACTCTCCTTGAGCCGGCGAATTGCATACAATTCCCTCCTTGGCATCATAACTTTCCTCACTCACATCGGCTCCCCCAATCAGCGGGATAATAGGCAGATTGAAATGTTTTGCAAACGCATAGTCGCGACTATCGTGTGCCGGAACGGCCATAATGGCACCTGTTCCATAGCCGGCCAATACATATTCGCTAATCCAAATAGGTACCTGCTTGCCTGTGAATGGGTTGATGGCATAGCTACCAGAGAACACACCCGTCACTTTTCGGTCGCTCATACGGTCGAGTTCGGTACGCTTCTTCACGTATTCCAGATACTTCTCCACCTCTTCACGCTGCTCATCGGTAGTTACCTGAGCCACATATTCGCTCTCAGGAGCCAATACCATGAACGTAACACCAAACATCGTATCGGCACGAGTGGTGAAGATAATGAACTCTGAAAGGTCAGATTGGTCGGATAAAACAGACTTGTCAGACACTGCTTTCGCCAACTTGAACTTCACCTCGGTACCCTCCGAACGACCAATCCAGTTACGCTGGGTCTCTTTCAACGAGTCAGTCCAGTCTACACTGTCCAATCCATCGAGCAAACGCTGTGAATACGCCGATGTGCGCAAGCACCATTGGCGCATCTTCTTTTGTACCACGGGATAGCCACCGCGTACACTTACGCCATCGACCACCTCGTCGTTGGCCAACACCGTACCCAGTCCGGCACACCAGTTAACCATTGTTTCGCCTAGATAAGCAATACGGTAGTTCATCAACACCTGCTGTTGTTCCTTCTCGCTCATGCCATTCCACTGCTCGGCCGTGATGTCCAAGTCCTCGCTTTGAGCCACTGTCAAGCCTTTGGTACCATTCTTTGAGATATATTCCACAAGCTCCGTGATGGGACGAGCCTTCTGTTCTTCGTTGCAATAATACGATTCAAACATCTTCTCAAAGGCCCACTGTGTCCACTTATAATACCCCGGTTCGCAAGTACGCACTTCACGTTCCCAGTCGAAACAGAATCCAATCTTGTCGAGCTGTTCGCGATAATGGTTGATATTCTGCTCGGTTGTGATGGCCGGATGCTGCCCTGTTTGAATAGCATACTGCTCAGCCGGCAAACCATAAGCGTCGTATCCCATCGGATTGAGCACATTATAACCTTGCAAACGCATGTAGCGAGCATAGATGTCGCTGGCTATATAGCCCAGTGGATGGCCCACATGCAAGCCGGCACCCGATGGGTATGGGAACATATTGAGCACATAGAACTTCTTACGTGTCTTGTCCTCAGTCACACGATAGGTAGCATTCTCCACCCAACGCTTTTGCCATTTCTTCTCGATTTCTCTGAAATTGTATTCCATTGTCGTATTGTTTTGTAGGTCGACCGCTCTTCACTGTGCCAAAAACGGGTTAACATGAGCCGTCATTCCCTTGATTATATTCTGATTGCAAAAGTAATAAAAATAAGTGGTATTTGTACCTTTTACACCTATATTAGTATAGATTGGTATACTAAGAGGCTTATTTGCTTGTAAGACGGAAAACTTTCTGGCTCTACATCTCTTACCTTTTAACTCTTACCTTTGCCCCCTCCCCTTTTGGGGAGGGTTGGGGTGGGGCTACTGCTACGGCTCATCAGAATTGCTGCCAAGCCCATTCAACAGCACTGAAAAGTCGAGGCAGCAATACTGAAAAATATCTGCAGCGATAAAATAATCATAAGTGAGTAGAGTATATTTATCTAAAATTGAGTAATTTTGCAATGGTTTTAAAGTATATAGGATATGAGTTTAAATATTAGCAAAGGCAATCAAAAGAGAGTAGTTATCGTTGGTGGCGGATTCGGAGGACTAAAACTGGCTAACAAGTTGAAAGGAGCCGACTATCAAGTGATTCTCATCGACAAGAACAACTACCATCAATTCCCCCCATTGATTTACCAAGTAGCATCGGCAGGAATGGAACCCAGCTCCATCTCTTTCCCTTTCAGACGGAACTTTCAAAACCGTAAGAACCTATATTTCCGTATGGCCGAGCTGCGTGCGATATATCCTGACAAGAAGATTATACAAACTTCCATCGGCAAAGTGGAGTACGATTACCTCGTACTCTCGGCTGGAGCAACCACCAATTTCTTCGGAAACGTGAACGTAGAGCACAATGCCGTACCCATGAAAACGGTATCTGAAGCCATGGGATTGCAGAATGCCATTCTCTCAAACATAGAGCGTTCCATCACCTGTGCTACCAAATTGGAACAACAAGAACTCTTGAACGTTGTCGTTGTTGGTGGTGGTGCATCGGGCGTAGAGGTGGCTGGCGTGCTCTCAGAGATGAAGAACACTATCTTACCTCACGACTATCCCGACTTGGATGCGTCGCTCATGAATATCTACCTCATCGAGGCGGGCAACCGATTACTCCCTGCTTTCTCTAAAGAATCGTCTGATGAGGTAGAGAAATACCTGCGTAACATGGGTGTCAACGTACTACTCAATAAGATGGTAACCGATTACCAAGATCACAAAGTGATGTTGGCCGACGGTAGCAGCATTTCTACACGTACTTTCATCTGGGTGAGTGGCGTCAAAGGACAGCCTGTCGGCAATCTCGACAATGCTCTTTTAGGGCGCGGCGGACGTATCAAGGTGAACGAATTCAACCAAGTAGAGGGATTAGAAGATGTATTCAGCATCGGCGACCAGTGTATTATGAGTGGCGACGAAGCCTATCCCAACGGTCATCCACAGCTGGCTCAAGTAGCTATCCAGCAGGGGGTAAACCTCGGTAAAAACCTTCGCCGACTCGAAAAAGGCAAAGAACTGAAACCATTCCATTATAAGAACCTCGGTTCGATGGCCACCGTAGGACGCAATAAGGCTGTAGCCGAGTTCGCAAGTATCCGTTTGAGCGGTTTCATCGCATGGCTCATGTGGCTCTTAGTGCACCTACGCTCCATCTTGGGCGTGCGCAACAAGGTGGTGGTATTGCTCAACTGGATATGGAACTACTTCAACTACAACCAGTCGCTCCGCATGATTTTCTACCCACAGAAAGTATTGGAAGTACGCGAACGCGAAAAGCGTGAGGCTCGTGTGCATTGGGGTGAAGACCTCAACGAGCAAGAAGAGGAAAACGAAAAGAGGTAAGAAAAAACCTCATAAAAACCCGTTGGTGGAATTAATTTAGTGCATACTTAATTCTGCCAACGGGTACTAACAATAAAATTAGACTATGCGAAAGATATTTTTTGCTTTGGTTATGTTATTGCAATCCATATTCTTGCATGCATATGTAGTAAAGGGATCTGTGGTTGACGAAAAGGGTAAGCCGATACGGAAAGCCTTGGTTATCGGACGTAACAGTATGAAGAAGGTGGTTGTCGGGGTTGAAACCGACCCATCGGGGATGTTTTCATCGGCAAACGTCACTGATTCTATATTGACAATCGAAATATCGAAAGAGGATTATACCACGGTCTACATCAGAATATCGGGAACTGACGGTAAGTTTGTAGATTTGGGTACAATAGAACTTAAACCTATGGAAGTGAGTTTGGGAGAGGTTGTTGTCACTGCCCAAACGGTCATTCAAAAGCCAGACAGATATATCATCATCCCGTCAAGAAAGGAGTTGGACCGGGCAGCCAACGGTTTGTCACTGTTGAGCGACATGCAATATAAAATGCCGGGACTGACGGTGAACGAGTCTTTGCAAACGGTTCAGGTGGATAATGCGACACCTGTTTTTAAGATTAACGGAAGACCGTGTAGTCTAAGTCATTTCTTGGCGTTAAACCCGCAACGTATCTTACGTATTGAATACCATGACAATCCTGACGTAAGATATGAAAACCGCAGGGTGATTAATGTGATACTCAATCCGAGAGGTGATGGGGGATCGGTCATCGCCAATGTGCTGACAGGGGCTAATGCAGGTTTTCTCAATGGCAATATTGGTTTGGAGTATTATCGCAAGAAATCCGAATGGGAACTCAATTATAGCACCAACTGGAGAGATTACGATGAGAGGGAAATAAACTCTTCCAGTGAGTTTATCGGACGGAATGCCCCAGTCTTGAGAGAAAGAAACGGAATACCCGGCGACTTCCGCTACTGGTGGAATACGATATCATTGGGTTATACCTATATGCATGATCCTAATACGGTTTTTGCGGCAAAGGCTGGTTTTGGAATTGAGAATCAAAAGATGGATGAAGATTCATGGAACACGCAGCAATATATGGGTAACCTGTCAAAATATCAGAACCTGACGCACAAAAAATTGAAATACTGTCTGCCCACAATCGATTTGTTCTTCAAAAAACAGATAGACGAAACACAATACATTGAAGCCAATGTGTATGGCATATATGGGTCGGGGGATTATAACCGTCGATACATCAACTTATATCAAAGTCCGTTGCCCGATGATTCCGTACTGTCGCTAACAAACGATAAGTCGTGGCGTTTAACTGCCGATATGATGTATTCTAAAACCCTCAAGAACCTTGTCGCAGCCTTGGGAATCAAGGAGTATTATAACAGTACCGACAACGAACAAACAGAGAATGGGATTTTAGGTAAGGGTAAAATCACTCAGAACAGGCTGTCGGTGTACGGTCAACTCCAGGGAAAAATCAAGCGTCTGAATTACGGCCTTAGTGCTATCGGCATTTACAATCATGCCAACAACAACTCGTACAAGACAGATGCTGTAAGGCTGAAATCAAACATCGTTGTCAATTATCCGCTATCACAACGTCTGACGTTGAATTATCTGCTGATGCTCGAACCGTCGCTGCCGTCAGTTACGCAGCAGTCTGCCCTGACACAAAGGGTTGACGACATTACCATCCGGCAGGGTAACCCAGACCTGAAACCGTCTTCCTACATTAGGAACAGGGTGTATGTACGATATGCTGATAAACGTTTTACGGGCTCTTTGTGGGCTTCTTACAGCAGGACAGAGAAACCTATCTACTATACTTATAGCTATATCAGTGATGTTTCAAGTCCGTATTATGATATGTTTATGAGTCGCCCCATTAACGGACAGCATAACGACCAATTCAATCTTGAGTTGAACTTAGCAACACAAGAGCTTTTCGGGTTTGCAACAGTATGGGGGAACGTAGGTTGGAACAATTTGCATATCACCATGACAGATAAGAGTTATGTCAGGAACCGACTATACGCATCCCTGAATGGGACGTTGTCTTTCGGTAATTGGCTTATAACTGCTATGTATCAGATACAGCCCGACTATATCTTGTCAGGAAACTCATACAGCACAAAGGATAGGTGGAACACTGTCAAGATTCAGTATAAGTACAAGAACTGGCACTTTTCACTTACAGGGGTGAATATGTTCACAAAGCGAGGCAGTGTTTATGAGAATATCGTCGTATCAGACGTCCACCCCGAAGAATACAGCCAATGTATCAAGGATAATGCTAATATGCTGTTGTTGGGCGTGAGTTATAGGCTTGATTTTGGCAAAAAACGAAACAATACCAAACGCTCCTTGAACAATGAGGGAATAGAACGAGGAATTGATATTAATTATTAAAAGTAAATTTTTAAAAAAATAAATCACTTTGGCAAATGGAGAGTACAGACTGTGGAGCCGTATGCTTGCAGATGCTCTGTGCATTCTATGGAAAGCCTGTTTCGCTACAAAATATAAAAGAGGGTCTTAGCATATCTCGTATTGGCATAACAATCAGAGATGTTAAGAATAGAGCAACGGAATTAGGTCTTAATACAATTGTTGCAAAAGCAACTTTGCAACAATTGTTAAGATGCAGTCTCCAGTTATTCTACATTGGAATAGCAATCATTTTGTTGTTTTATATAAAGTTAAAAAAGAACGAGATAATACCTATTCGTATTATATTGCTGATCCTGCTAATGGAAAAATAAAATTTACAGAAAAAGAAATAAAGAGATACTGGCTTGAAGAAAAAGAAGATGGGATTGTGATACTTACTCAACCAACAATTATTTTTTATGAAACAAATTTTCCAAAACAAAAGAATGATTGGTCTATTGCAGTGTCACTTTAAAAAAAATATGTAACGTCTAAAACTAAAATATATAAATCTCTTGTATTACTAATAATTTCAATGTTATGTAGTTGGATGATTCCTTATTTATATCAATCAATCATTGATAAAGGAGTTGTGGAGAAAAACCTTCATACGATATTGAGATTATCTCTTGTTCAGCTATCTTTTTTTGGGGGTTATATATTATCCAATACTTTAAGTTCTGTCGTATTAAGCAAAGTTAATTTCAATATTGGTATAGAATATGTCGGAGAGTTATTGGAGAAAACAATGAGGCTACCAATGAAATGTTTTGACACAAAATTAAATACAGAATTTATACAACGATTAGATGATTTTAATCGAATCCGTTCTTTCTTAACGGAATATGTAATTAATAATTTATACTAATTTCACGCCATCTATTGAGTAAAATTACTCTGTCTATTGAGTAAAATTACTCAGTCCGTTGAGTAAAATATTGTATTTCGTGTCGAAAAATATAAAGAGTATGGTCTATAAAAGAAGTCAATATCATACGGTAATGCAAAGAATGAAAGAGCCGAGGCAATTCATCCAAGTAGTTATGGGACCACGACAAGTTGGCAAAACAACACTTATTCGCCAAGTATTGAATGACACCGACTTGCCATTTTCCTTTTTTACAGCCGACAACATACCCGCCACACAAACCGATTGGATAGGAGATTGTTGGGCAAATGTAAGAGCCAAGATGAGATTAGAGGCACTTCAAGAATGCATACTCATCATAGACGAGATACAAAAAATTAATAATTAGAGCGAAGCCGTAAAACGCGAATGGGATGCCGATACTTTTAACGGTATCAATATCAAGGTTATCCTGCTTGGTTCCTCGCGCATCATGCTCCTCCACGGACTATCAGAGTCGCTCATGGGACGCTTCGAAGAAATAAGAATGTCGCACTGGTCGTACCCCGAAATGCGCGATGCTTTTGGTTATTCTTTAGAACAATACATCTTCTTCGTAGGCTATCCGGGAAGTGCATCGCTCATCAAGAATGAAGAACGATGGCGAGCTTATGTCCATAGCACTATTGTCGATGCAACCATTAACAAAGACATCTTATACAATTCCGTGGTCAATAAGCCTGCACTACTACGCCAAACATTTGAATTGGGAGCTTCTTATTCGGGAGAAATTGTATCTTTGACCAAGATGATAGGAAATCTCCAAGATGCTGGGGTCACCTGATTAATTATGCCTTTACTCATCGCTACCATCTCAACTACTGGAGAGAGGGAAACGACGAGGTAGGTTTCATTATCCACAAGAACGGTAGAATTGCCACCATCGAGGTAAAAAGCAATAGCGAGACCACTAACACCGCCCTATCAGTATTTAGAGACAAATTCCATCCTATCAACTCCTTGGTTGATGGCGAAGGTGGTATGAAAGCCGAAGATTTTTTCTGTTGTAACCCAGCCGACCTACTGGGATAACCTCTTACATCCTCTTCTTCACCTGCAGACACTTCTTTTCGATAAATCGCCTGAAATCTTCCAAGGTGCCAACGGTGAAACCCTGAGGGTCGAGCATTATACCCGTGTTCTTCGAAAGCAGCAAGGCGATGACATGGGGACGCTCCTTATATTTTAAGATTTGGCTGTAGTCATAATAAGATACATTCTCATTGACGTGGCATACGATTCTGTCTCCGAACTCAAAACATACTTCGGGGTCTTCCACTCCATGCAAAGCCTTGGTGCGTTTCCGCATAGCTTTAAAGCCGCGGCGGGCTGTGAAGTAAGGAGATATGGCCATGAGGCCGAACAAAAGAATAGCCAGCATGACCACACCGCCAACCGTATCGCCTTTCCAGTATGCTATATCCCAAATATAAAAGGCACACAGTAGGATTAAAGCAAAAGCGAGAATATATGTTTTAATACCATATACGATCTTCACAAAATCGTACATCATGGCCTTCGAAAGTCGATACCTATTTTCAAAGAGAGTGTTTGCTTCCATTATATTTACTGATATTTGGACGACACAAATATACATATTTTCCGACAATAAAAGCACCATGAACACTTCATCTTTTCACAACAAATATAAAAAGTTCACACAATAGCGAGACGACTTCGGAAAATTTGCTATATCTTTGCACGAAAAGCAGCCCCAGCTATGGGCTTATTGACTAATAACCATCAACCTAAATATGAGACATTTAAAATTATTTTGTACCGCACTGTTCCTTACTTTGACAGTAGGAGCACATGCAGCAAAGAACGTAAAGCATACGTTCGCTATTCAATCGGGTAATTTCTTGTACGACGGAAAGCCTATCCAACTCCACTCCGGAGAGATGCATTACGCTCGCATTCCGGCTCCTTACTGGCGCCATCGCCTGAAGATGATGAAGGCTATGGGACTTAATGCCGTGGCTACATACGTATTCTGGAACCATCACGAAGTGGCTCCGGGCGTATGGGACTGGACAACCGGCAACCATAATATCAAACAATTCATTAAGACCGCAGCCGAAGAAGGCTTGATGGTGATACTCCGTCCCGGCCCATACTGCTGTGCAGAGTGGGACTTCGGTGGCTATCCTTGGTGGTTACAGAACGAGAAAGATATGGTTATCCGTACCGATAACGAAGCTTTCCTCAAAGCTTGTCGCACGTATTTGACACAGTTGGCCGGCCAAGTGAAGGATCTTCAAATTACCAATGGTGGTCCAATCATCATGGTACAAGCCGAGAATGAGTTCGGTTCTTACGTGGCTCAACGCAAGGATATACCCTTAGAAGTACACAAAGCATACAATGCCAAGATTGTAAAAATACTCGACGAGGTGGGCTTCAACATCCCTAGATTCACCTCAGATGGTAGTTGGCTGTTCAATGGTGGAGCCGTTAAGGGCATTCTTCCCACTGCTAATGGCGAAGACAACATCGAGAATTTAAAGAAGACCGTAAACGAATACAACAACGGTGTAGGCCCTTACATGGTGGCAGAATTCTATCCCGGTTGGCTATGTCACTGGAATGAAAAGCGTCCACTCGTCTCTACAGAGAGCATAGTGAAGCAGACCAAGAAATATTTGGATGCCGGTGTAAGCTTCAACTACTACATGGTTCATGGCGGAACCAACTTCGGTTTCACCTCAGGAGCGAACTATGCGAAGAAGAACGACATACAACCCGACATGACAACCTACGACTATGACGCTCCTATCAGCGAAGCCGGATGGGCCACTCCTAAGTATAATGCACTGAGAGAGTTGCTCAGCAAGTCGGTAAAATATAAGGTTCCGGCAGTTCCGGAGCGCATTCCTGTCATCTCGATACCACAAATCAAACTCACTAAGACAGCCGATGTACTCACTCTGCTAGAAGGTGTAAAAGCCGTAGAGAGCGACACTCCACTCAATTTCGAGCAGTTGAATCAAGGTCATGGATATGTACTTTACCGTCGACACTTCAACCAACCCATCAGCGGAATGATGAAAGTGCCGGGCATCGCAGACTTCGGCGTAGTATATATCAATGGTGAAAAGGTGGGTGAACTGAACCGTGTAACCGGCAAGGACAGCTTGGAAATAAACGTACCTTTCAACAGTACACTCGACATCTTGGTCGAAAACTTTGGCCGTATCAACTATGGTGCACGCATCACAGCCAACCATAAGGGTATCATCGAGCCTATCACCATCGGTGGAAACGAGATTACAGGCAACTGGGAAATGCGCGGTCTGCCTATGAGCGAGATGCCTAACGTAGATAAGATGCCCGCCGGATACAATGCCGGGGCACCTGTTCTCTACAGCGGTACATTCAAATTGGACACCGTAGGAGACACTTTCCTCGATATGGAGAAATGGGGTAAGGGCATCGTCTTCGTAAACGGAATCAACCTCGGACGCTATTGGAAGGTCGGACCACAGCAAACGCTCTACCTACCGGGATGTTTCTTGAAGAAAGGCGAAAACAAGATCGTCATCTTTGAGCAACTGAACGACGAGAAGAAGAGCGAACTCACAGGAGTCACCGAACCTGTATTAGACAAGTGGGTGAAATAATCTGAGGAGCTAACGGAAATTAAAAGGGAGTTAGTGGGAGGTATCCGACAAGTGTCTGTTATCTTCCGTTAACTCCCTTTTAACTCCAAAGAACTCCCAAGTCGAGCCACCGGCGAAACTTAAATTAAATCATTTCATGGAACTACAATTATGCGAATTGAGCAAAGTCTATGGCGAAAAGACAGCTCTTAGTATCGACACACTCACTTTCAAGAGCGGAGAAATCATCGGCTTGGTAGGCAACAACGGAGCAGGGAAAACCACCCTGCTCCGATTAATGCTTGACCTGATTAAGGCAACAACGGGACAAGTGCTCAGCAACGGAGTCCCTGTCAACGAAGACACGACGTGGAAACACTACACAGGGTCGTACATAGATCGTCGTTTCCTCATTGATTTCTACACACCTGAAGAGTATTTCCAATTCATAGCCGACGCTTACGGAATCGACCACGACATTGCAAAAATGCGGTTGGAACAATATAGCGACCTCATGCACGACGAGGTGTTAGGCACCGGCAAATACCTCAAAGAATTCTCAGAGGGCAACCGCCAAAAGATAGGAATCATCGGTGCGATGCTCATTGAGCCCCAAATACTGATACTCGACGAGCCTTTTAACTACCTCGACCCGTCGTCACAAATAGCTGTGGCACACCATATCAAGCGACTCAATGAGCGACTTGGCACCACCGTTATCATCTCCAGCCACAACCTAAACTACATTACCGATGTGACTACCCGTATCCTTCTCTTGGAGAAAGGGTACATCGTCAAAGACATTGCCAACGAAGCCGGCAGCGCATTTGACGAATTAAACCATTATTTCATAGCCCAATGATACGCTTACTTCTCCACATGTGGCTCGTTCAGAAGCGTCGCAACTTCGAATGGAGACCTATCATTGTAGCAGCATACTTCTATTTTCTTACGCTACTTTGTGCTTGGATAGCCCTTGAAGTTGGGGGCGCAAAGGCATGGCAGCTACTCAAACAGGGCGACGACACGGCTGTTGTATCGATGATAGCCATTGGTTTTCTCATCCCAGACTTCATCATGAAGCTCTTCATCATGCACCCCGATACAGACATGAGCGACTTCGTGAAGACGCGTCCCATCCCCTCTCGTCAGTGGACATGGCTGCTATACATCACTCTAAGCGCCGACCTGATAACCTTATTCTATCCACTTCTACTCCTTCCATTAGCCATCTATCGCGGCAGCCTTGCCATGTTCGTGGTATCATTGGCTGTATCTTATCTCAACGCCACATTGATATTGGCCTTTCACAAAGCCCACGGTTGGGAGTACAAATTGCCTGTCTTCATCTATCTGCCTTTCTGCTTGATATGCCTTTTCCTCCATACCATCAACCCATTCGCACTATCCGGTGGAGCACATGCCATCGTCACACTGCTGATTATCGCCCTCCTCATCGCCCCGATATTCTACTATACCAATCGGCTGGAGAATTATCCCGATGAGCGTAAAACCTCATCACGTCGCACCAAAAGTATACAACGGTCAGGGTTATTAACCGACTTACGACGTCTGATGCGCATCAAGCGCCTGCGTGTATCCTTTTGGATACTCATAGCCTGTTTCCTTTTCAATGCGTATAACTATAGTTACACCAATCTGTCGGGCGAGTCTTTCACCATGGCATGGAACCTGTTAGCTCTCACAGCTGCCGCCATGGGTATCGGGCAATGGGGCATTGGCATCGAAGCCAACTATCTCCACGGACTTTGGACGAAGCCTTTTGACATCGAACAGCTACTCCGGCGTAAATACAACATGTATACCGCGCTCACCCTTATCTCTTCTATTACGATCCTGCCTATCTATATTTGGATGAATCATAAGCTCATAGACTGGGTAGCCATCGTCGTGTTTGGGCTCGGAATTGTCGACCTGATACTCATCGCATTGACGCTCACATCGAAACGGGCCGACCTTTTTGGTGCTTCGGTATTTAACAATCAAGGCTTCGACATGAAAGCTTACATTGCCACCATGTCCGTATTCGGAGCCATTATCGTGTACGGAGTGCTGCATTATCTGCTGCCTCAACCATGGAACTATATCGCGTTGATGGGTTTGGGCATCCTAGGTTTGCTCATACGCAACAAAGCATTACAGACCATAGCTAACAAGCTTACAGAGCGACGCTATCGGTTGTTGGAATCAGACTAGCTCATATCGAATAAGATTTATTTCTAAAAATAATTCCAAAACCGTTTGGAGCGTATCTATATTTTATCTATCTTTGCCCTCAACAAGATTAAAATATAAAGTATTAATTAAAACTATAAGCATTATGAAGAAGTATGTTTGCGACGTATGTGGCTATATTTATGACCCTGAAGTAGGTGATCCTGATGGCGGTATCGCTCCCGGAACAGCATTTGAAGATATTCCTGAAGATTGGGTTTGCCCTCTTTGCGGTGTAACCAAAGAAGATTTCTCACTCGTAGAAGAATAATATAACAACGCTTTTGCAAGTGCAAAAGCATATATAACGTACACTTCCGACTCGCTCGTTAGCGCACGTAAACTATCATGGCCGGGCAATTTGTCCGGCCATTGTTATGAAAAAGAAGCCCTAAAGGGTTACCCATACATAACGAATCAGGTTAAAGTACTCCCCTTTCTAGCTTCTCCCCCTCTCTATGGGAGAAGGAATCATTAGCGCATCAAAAAAATCCCGGCCTTCCACAATAGGGAAAAACCGGGATAGAAGTTATTATTCCATTTGCCTACAAACCTCTTTTACTCCATAAACAGCACCTGAATAACGGTTTGTCCCACCGCTTTGAGCGTATTCTTATCAATATGCTGCATGTCGTCGGCAAGGGTATGCCAAGTGGGACCGAACGAACTTTGCCTGCAATCTGGATAATATGGGATAATATCAATAGTAGGAATCTTGGCAAAATCGTTCACCGGGATGTGATCATCTGTCACTGCTCCACCATCGATCTTGGGGAAGAAGCTACCATAACCGGCCGACCTAGCTGCACGCCACACTTTCTTAACAATGTCGGGAGCATACTGCTTAGACATCTGTTCTTGGAAGAATCGGGCTCCTTGGCCACCTACCATATCGAGCAAAATTCCGTAACGAGGGGCATAACCACCCGGGATATGCTGCGCCCAATACTGTGCTCCAAGTGCCCAACTTTCTCCATCATCTTCAACATCAGCCCATTGTGGGGTGCCCCAATCTTCAGCATCGAAGCAAACAAAGTCGACACCGATGTTCAATTTCTTATCTTGATTGAGCAATCGAGCTATCTCCAACATGACAGCCACACCACTAGCAGCATCGTTAGCAGCCATAATAGGCTTGTGCCAATTAGCAGAATCGGGATCGTTATCGGCCCAAGGGCGACTATCCCAGTGGGCACATAGCAAAATACGAGTAGTGAGTTCGGGACGATAAGAAGCCATGATATTTTGGCTCTTCAACACAGTTCCATCGTACCCCGTAAGGTCGGCACGCTGTATTTCGACTTTACAACCGTAAGCTTTAAAACGATTCACTATCCATTCAGCACAACGGTCGTGCCCCACACTGTTCATAGAGCGGGGACCAAAATCGCACTGTGCTTGTGTGAAAGCATAGGCACTATCGGCATTAAAGGCCGGACCTACGGGATTGACTTTCTCCACTTCCTCGGTTTCGGGCAACATTTCTGTTTGCGAACCGTATCCCCCAACGAACGCATAAACGATACCAGCTAATACAAGTAAACTCACTATGATGATGATTGGTTTCTTTTTCATTTTCCGTAATTCTGTACTTGGGTCATTACACGAAGCCAGTTGCCGCCCCATATCTTCCGAATATCGTCTTCGCTGTAACGTCGACGCAACAGTTCGATGGTGAAATTAATAAGCTCGGAAGAGTCGGCTAGTCCCGGAGCACCGCCATCGCCATCGAAATCAGTACCTAATCCGACGTGGTCAATGCCCGCTACGGCAATGGCATGTTCTAGATGTTGCATGACATTGACAATGGAAGCTTCGCTAGGATTCTTACATAGGAAGCCTTTATAAATAGTGATTTGTGCCACACCACCCTTGGCCGCAAGAGCCCGTAGTTGGTCGTCGTAGAGGTTACGAGGCACATCGCAAAGGTCGCGACAGCTGCTATGGCTGCACACAATAGGCGTCTGGCTAATCTCCAAAGCATCATAAAAACTCTTAACACCACCATGACTGAGGTCGACCATAACTCCACAACGGTTCATTTCGCGAATCACTTCTTCACCAAACTCGCTCACACCGTCGTGCGTATGGTTGGTACGAGCAGCACTATCACATATATCGTTGTCACCATTATGGCACAGCGTGATATAAACGATACCGCGGTCAGCAAAGTGCTTCACTAAATTGAGGTCTTGACCCAGTGCAAAACCATTCTCGATACCCAGCATGATGCTCTTTCGACCGGCCGCTTTATTCTCATAAAGTTGTTGCGGAGTGCGAGCGATAGATACATAGCGACTATTCGCAGCCACTATTTCTTTTATCTTATCAAAGATGAGATTGGCATATTGTGTAGGCGTGATAGTCGCACCGGGACGGTGCATGCTCGTCTGAATCTTGGCATAATCGACTAATTGAGAAAAGTCTTCACCCTCACGAGGTTGCGGCAGATAAGACACCATTGTGACGGCATCTTGTCGACCATCGGTCATCTTGTGCAAGTCGACAAGGATGCGTGGATCGCGCCTTTCAAAATGAATACCTTGTGGAAAGAACATTGGCGTGTCGCAATGGGTATCGAGCGTCAACACACGACTGTGTACATCGCATGCCTCACGATACTCTGCTGCCCGTTTCACAAGCCAAGAAAAAAGCTTCAACCCGTCGGCTTCGAGCCATTCGGGATGCCACTGCACACCCAAGATGGACTTATACTCGGTGCTCTCCACACCCTCTATCGTGCCATCGGCAGCCTTGGCCGTAATGCGGAGATGCTTGCCCGGATTGTCAACAGCTTGATGATGGAAACTGTTGACAAAGGTGTTTTCCGACTCGTATATATGATATAGGTAGGAATCTTGCTCTATCCGAACGCTATGCGTAGGCAGTGTGCGGTCGGCATTCTGCGAATGTTTCACTTCCGTCGTACCCATGTCCTGCCGTACATGCCCACCTAAAGCAATGGTCAAAGTTTGTATACCGCGACATATTCCCAATATAGGAATCTGCCGATTCAAGGCCAATCGACAGATAAGAAGTTCGGCTAAGTCGCGCTCACCATTCACATGCCCCACACCGGATTCGGGTTCTTCGCCCGTCCACAGAGGATTCACGTCGGCCCCACCGGTCAAGATGAGCCCATCGAGATGCTCAAGTGTGTTGATGATGACGTGGCGGTCGGCCACAGGAGGGATGATGACGGGCGTTCCTCCGGCCGCTACAACCTGCTTATAATATCGGTCGCGCAGCGTAGCATCGATGTCGGCGTGATCAGACGTCAACCCGATAATCGGCCGGTGATTACCTTCCGGAAACGTCGCATAAATATCGTTGAGATGCGACTCTAAGTTAAAAGATTCCATGTAATTACTATTTCTTCGTGTCTTCGTCTATCTTGACGGGTATTTCGCGCTTGATACTCTGCTCCAATGAAATCAAGGTTTCAGTGCTCACCACACCGGGAATACCCTGCAACTGATTGTTGAGCAAGTCCATAAGCTGCTCATTGTCTTGGGCATAGAGCTTCACCAACATCGTATAAGGACCGGTTGTGAAATGGCATTCCACAATCTCAGGAATAGTCTCAATACGCTCTACCACTGTCTTGTACATGCTTCCACGCTCTAGATTGAGCCCCACATAAGTACAAGTAGAATATCCCAGACTCTTAGGATTGACATCGAAACCACTCCCGGTGATGACTCCACCGGCCATCAAATGCTGTACACGCTGATGAATGGCTGCACGCGAGACACCACACTCGGCTGCTACGTCTTTAAAAGGAATACGTGCATTGTTAGAAAGAATACTAAGTATCTTCTTGTCTAGGTTGTCTATCTTTTCCATTTCTTATTTATTTATCCTCTTTAGAGATGTTAAAAGGTAATGTATCTTGCAAGCAAATATAATGAAAACTATTGATACGAACAACAAAAGGAGACGAAAAATAAGGTTTAATGAACAAAATGACATTTCACCAATGCCTTGATACGATTATCATTCAGTACGTGGCATGACCACAGCTACGGTTTTCAGTCGCACATAATCTTCACTTAGATACATGAAGCCACCATATTTATTATGCGTACCCCACGAGTTTTTGGCAATAAAATAGCGATGACCTTGTAAGTCGCGAGCTAATCCTACAAGTTCCATACAATGGTCGTCGGTAGTCAAGAAGTGTTGCAAGTCGCTTAAGCGGCGTATATCTGTGGCCTTACGGTCGTGCTCATCAACCTCGGCCACACCTTGCTTGAAATCGAATCCAAGCTCACTGATGTCCCCTTCCCAACATACCGGATGCCCCTCTGCCAATGTCTTACGAATACGTTTCATCAATTCATCGATGGGAAGATTGTGGAAACGAAAACCTTGGGTGTTATCGGGCAACTCTAAAGCCACCTCTTCGCCCCAAGGATGATGGGCAAAACTCGTGAAAGAGACGTACTCGTCTCGGCCACAAACACTATGAGCAAACTCCAAAGGAGTATATTCTGCTCCCAGCATGTGGACATAGCGTGACGGCATATATCCCATAGCGCGGTCTAGCATATTGTCGAGTTGCTCAGTCATATTATCGATTCCAATGCGTCGAGAAGCGGACATATCGGCCAAACGAGCTACCTTTCGACTCAATACAGCGACATTCAAACCATCCTTATCCTCATAGCTATCATAGGGTTCTGCCCCCACTGTCATCAGCATATCAATGAGTAGCGGTGCCATCCCGCGTAAGCTGAAGGTACTAGCACCCTGCGACAAATAACGTGCACGGGCCATTTGCTGCAATCGCATGCGGGTGATGAAGGCTGTAGAGAGATTCACCGAGTCGCCTCTCATCAAGTGCTCGCTCTCAATGGTGGCCAACATGGCATAGGCCCAACATAGTTGTCCGCTTCCTTGATTCTTTACCGGCGTAGTCTTAATGACCACATCATTGACAAATAGACTCCTTTCCTGCTCGGTCTTTACAGGTCTACTACATCCCGCCAAGACCACAGCAATGGCTATATAAAACAAGTATTTTCTCATGATTGCAACATTTTTATTGCGAATATAGATTGATACATACTTCCAAACCTTTAATAGCTATAGACTATTTCATCGAATTCGTCGGTACGCACGTAACCTCGTTTCACCTTATTCAAGGCTATCTCCCTCAGTATCCCTTTCGCCACAAGCCCCATAATATCAGTCTTTGCAGTATTGTTACTAATCATAAAACGCACTTGAGCATCTTTGACTGTAAGAATCTCATTGATATTCTCATCGAAAATCTTGATGATTTGAGCCTGCCGCTCATTAATATCACCAATATGAAAGAATCTATTGGCTGCATCCTTCTCAGCCTGTTTACGTTTGATAACAAGTCTATTGATAAAGATTAATGTTTATGCGCAACGATGAATTGAGTCGTCTGATAATTATTAAATATCATCTATTACAGGGGGAATTTCTATCATATTATCAAGTATTGAACGCGCCAAAGATACGCAATTCTTCTCAATATTATAAGAATTGAGAAGAATTAAGATGCTTAAAACGTATTTTTTAATACTGAGGATAAACCGATGAGGTGCTAATTAAACATAAAAAGTAAAAGAATCTTAATGTTAACATTCGTAGATTTTGTAACTTTGCCCTACAACATATATGTTTTAGACTATGCAAGAGACAAGACAAAACCGCATATCGCGCTTACTCCAAAAAGAGATTGCAACTATTTTTCAGGAGCAAACACGCCTGATGCACGGCACCATGGTGAGTGTGACACGCGTTAAAATCAGCCCCGACTTGAGTATTTGTACGGCATATTTGAGTATATTCCCATCGGAAAAAGGGGAAGAAATGCTCAAAAACATCGTTAAAAACGAAAAGACCATCCGCTACGAATTAGGCAAACGCGTACACAATCAGTTACGTATCATCCCCGAACTGCGCTTTTTCATCGACGATTCCTTAGACTATATCGAACGTATAGACGAATTGCTGAAGAAGTAAGAGAGTTTACTAGGAGACAAGTAAACGAGTTAACAAGTCTTTTAGATTATTCGAATAATCTACTAATCGAGTTACCGGTAACTTTTCAAACTACATGAATTTCCCACTGTTCATAGCCCGCCGCTACCTCTTTTCCAAAAAGAGTACGAACGCCATCAACGTGATTTCTGTCATATCGGTGGTGGGTGTAGCCGTTGCTACAATGGCTCTTGTCATTGTACTGAGCGTGTTCAATGGGTTTCACGACTTGGTTGCTACACTATTTACCAACTTCGACCCGCAACTAGAGATTGTTCCTACCAAAGGGAAAACAGCTCCCGCCGATGATCCAATCCTCACGAAAATCAAGGCATTTCCACAAGTAGACGTGTCAACAGAGAGCGTGGAAGACATGGCACTCGCCATGTATCAAGGTCAACAAACGATGGTGACCATCAAAGGAGTGGACGACAACTTCGACCAACTCACCCATATCAAGAGCATACTTTACGGAGATGGCCAGTTTGATTTGCACGCCGGAAACCTCCAATACGGTATTCCGGGCATCCGATTGGCACAGACTTTAGGTATCGGAGCACGTTGGAACGGTTTCTTACAAATCTATGCACCACAACGCGAAGGGCAGCTCGACATGACAGACCCTTCAAGTGGATTCGTGCAAGACTCCCTTATATCAGCCGGTGTAGTCTTTGTTGTCAATCAAGCTCGATACGACAAGAACTATATCCTTACCTCCATCGTCTTCGCTCGCAACCTCTTTGGACAGCAAGGCATGCTGTCTTCGCTCGAAATACGGTTGAAAGACGGGAGCAACCTCGACGAGGTAAAAGCGCAAATGCAACAGATTGCAGGTAATAAATACACTGTCAGAGACCGCTTCGAACAACAAGCCGATACCTTCAAAATCATGCAGATAGAGAAGATTATTGCCTATCTGTTCCTCTCATTTATATTAGTAGTGGCTTGTTTCAACATCATCGGATCACTCTCCATGCTCATCATTGATAAGAAAGACGATGTCGTCACACTGCGCAATCTAGGAGCTTCCGATAAACAGATAACCCATATTTTCCTATTTGAAGGTCGTATGATTTCGCTCATCGGTGCCGTTGTAGGCATCGGCTTGGGTTTGTTGCTTTGTTGGTTACAACAACGTTACGGCCTTGTATCGCTTGGTAGCAGCAGCGGAAACTTCATCGTGAACGCCTATCCCGTAAGTGTTCACTACGACGACATCCTCATTATCTTCATCACAGTGCTTGCTGCCGGATGGCTATCCGTATGGTATCCTGTGAGATACTTGAGCAAAAGACTTCTCGGAAACAGTGAGAAGTAGACTCCGTCAAGGCCATTTTCTACTTTGTTATAATATATCTCGTTAAACTCGATTAACGAGATGTACCGATTGTGTGAACCTATATTTCCACCATTCACAGTAATTTTGCCTTCGAAACTTCTGAATATGAGCAGCAGTTTTCAAGATAACAACCCTTTTTAATCATCAGAACATGAACGAAATCTATTCAAACAATCAGAGACAACTAGACCAACAAGAGAAAAGAAACAGGATAAACAAGGCCATCAGTCAATTGGAAAAAGAGATGGAACAATTGCTAAAACTAAGTCCCGGACACAAGAATTATTACTGGAAAGGTACCACCACCGACCTCATAGAAATGGTGTACGACACCTACATGATGTGTGAATTACGCGACCGTCGAGGCTGCCCGTTCACCTTCAAGCACATGATTCACCATGTTTGTTCAGTACTCCATGTCTACGAACCGCGCAATCCAAGAGCCTACGTACACCGGGCACGTACACGAAAAGAAGTCCGTCAGACAGCCTTTCTAGACCGTTATGCGGCACTCATGTGTGACGATAGTAACCCTATGAAACGGCTGATAGGCCACATACCTGCCCAAGATTAAATGAAAGAGGTTGAGCTGTGTTGCTCAACCTCTTTTTTATTAGATTACATGTTGGCGTACTCCCAAACGAGCCTCAACCACATTCACCACGTAATCGCCTAATTTCTCACACTCCTGTATCAAGTCCATGTACATTGTTCCTACACTATAAGTGTATAGATGATTGTTAATGTCATTGATATTCTGCGTGCGTAGCTGGTTACGGAAGTTGTTTATTTCATTCTCAATATTGAAAGAATGATTGGCATCCAGCTCCTCTCTACATCCCACAAAGAGTGTATTCATCTGCGTAAGTGCATCATTCGTGAGTTGCATCATCTGGTGGATATGCTCATATTGCTGCTCCGTGAAGTCTTCCTTGCTCTGCTGCAAACGACTAATGGTACGAGCCATGTTGAAACAGCTATCACCGATACTCTCAATCTCTGATATTTCGCGCAACATAGCACGTATCTTCACCTTCGTATCATCACTCAAATGGGCACGCCCCACCTCGTCCAAATACTTCGCTATCTCTATTTCCATATTATCAGAGATACCTTCGTATTTTTCAATCCTGCTATACAACTTCACAAACTTGGCATCATCGGTCTCCTTCAACAATTCCGGAACCATACTGAACATACGCTGGATACGCTCAGCAAACGACTCGATTTCTTTCTGAGCTTCCAACACCGAGAGTTCAGGTGTACGCATAATACCAGTTTGAATAAAACGTAGACGGAAGTCATCTTCGGTATCTACATTGCCCGGCTTGATAAGCCAGCAAACCAATTTCTCTATTTGCGGGATGAACCAAATCAATATTCCTGTGTTCAACACATTGAAGGAAGTATGGAAAGCCGCCAATACAATAGGCAGACGAAGAGTCAGTTCCTGCGTAGAAAGGCTATGTCCGTCCGGATCATAATCTACAAATCCGCACACCATACGCACAAACGGATAGAACAAACAGAGCACCCAAACCACTCCTATAACGTTGAATACCAAATGGGCCAATGCTGTTCGCCGTGCTTGTGTATTTGCTCCGAGAGCCGCAAGATTAGCCGTTGCCGTGGTACCGATATTCTCTCCCATCACAAGGGCGATACCTAGATAGATAGGCAGCACACCGCTGGAACACAACATGATAGTGATTGCCATCACAGCGGCTGATGATTGCACCACGCAAGTGATAACCGTACCTATCAATAGGAAAGTAAAGATGGTGATATAACTATTGGTATCGAATGTTTCAAAGAAATGGATGACAGCAGGGTTGTGCTCTAAATCAAGGTCTTTTCCTGCCCCGCTGAGTAGCACAAGACTGAAAAATAAGAATGAGATACCGAAGAGGAAATCGCCTGCATAACGGAATCGGCGTGTATAAATGAGAACAATACCAACAAGGAAAGCCGGGAAGACAAATTCTGTGAGGTCAACTGAATAGCCAAACGACATAATCCAAGCGGTAAGCGTAGTACCAATGTTGGCTCCCATAATCACCGATATAGCTTGAGCCAAAGTCAACAGGCCGGCATTAACAAACGAAACAGTCATAACTGTGGTCGCCGAAGACGATTGCACTGCACAAGTGATAAATGTACCGGTAAGCATTCCGGTGAATCGGTTGGTCGTCATGGCACCTAAAATGTGGCGTAATTGCGAACCGGCCATCTTCTGTAAGGCCTCACTCATCACCTTCATACCATAAATCAACAATGCTAATGAACCAACAATCTTAAAGAAAATCAACACATAATCACTTGTTCCCATATTTTTATTTTTTTGTCATACTGTCTATTTGGAACTTATACTGCTTTTTGTTACCTTTACGCTCATCAATCTATAATGACTTTACGAATGAAACAAACATTACAAATACGTTGCAAAAATAATAAAAAAACTCTAAAGGTCGCAATCGGAAGCACACTTTCTGACGTTTTTAATGAATTAAATTTGCATCTACCTTACGGCCCCATCAACGCCAAAGTGAACAATAAGGTGGAGGGAATGAACTTCCGACTCTTTCACAACAAGGACATCGAATATCTGGACATGCACAGCAATTCGGCCTCGCGATGCTACACACGAAGCCTTTTCATGGTATGTTGTAAAGCCATCCACGATCTCTATTCGGGTGCCGAGGTAGTGATAGACATTCCTGTTTCCAAAGGTTATTACGTGAATTTGCAAATAGGACGAGACATCACGACAGACGACGTAGACCGTATTCGCACACGCATGCAACAGATTATCGACACCCATATACCCTTCCGCCGCTTCGAAGTACCTACCGAAGAGGCCATCGAAATGTTCCGAATCAAGGGCGACGAGGCCAAAGTAAAACTACTCAAGAGTGCGGGGCGTCTCTATACCACATATTATCAGCTCGACGATTTCGTGGATTATTTCTACGGTTCACTACTCACTAACACGGCCGGCCTCTATCTTTTCGGCCTCGAACTCTTCAATCAAGGGCTTCTGTTGCGCATACCTTCGCAAGACAATCCGGCAGTATTATCCGAGATGACCGACCAAGATAAGATGTTCGAGATATTCCGTGAGCACCACCAATGGCAAGACATTATGGGCATTCGCACCGTAGGCGACATCAACGAAGCCGTAAAAGAAGGTAAGACAACGGAACTCATCAACGTCTCGGAAGCCTTACAAGAAAAGAAGATTGCACAAATAGCCGAAGAGATTGCAAACCGTAAAGGGGTGAAACTCGTGCTACTCGCCGGGCCATCGTCATCGGGTAAGACCACCACCTGCAAGCGATTGTCCATCCAACTCATGACCAATGGTATCAAACCGTTGCAAATTTCGCTCGACGACTACTTTATCGACCGCGAGCAAACACCCAAAGACGCCAATGGAGAATACGACTATGAAAGTATCTATGCCCTCAACTTACCACTCATCAACCACCAATTCAACGCCCTATTCTATGGAGAAGAGGTAGAATTACCAACGTATAACTTCCAGACAGGACGCAGTGAGATGAAGGGAAAGAAGCTACGCATGAATGAGAATAATGTACTCATAGTGGAAGGCATTCACGCCCTCAACCCCGAACTGACGGCTCAAATACCTGAAGAACAGAAGTTCCGCGTCTACGCGTCGGCCTTGACCACTATCTTACTCGACGACCATAACTACATCCCCACGACCGATAACCGACTCTTACGACGCATTGTACGCGACTTCAAATACCGCGGTGTCACCGCACAGGAGACCATCCACCGATGGCCATCGGTCAGAGCGGGCGAGAATAAATGGATATTCCCGTATCAAGAGAACGCCGATGCCATGTTCAACACAGCCATGCTTTTCGAGCTGGCTGTGCTCAAGACACAGGCCGAACCATTACTTGAGCAAGTACCAGAAGACTGCGAGGAGTACAGCGAAGCCTATCGTCTAAAGAAATTCCTGCGCTATTTCCAACCTATTAGCAACCGAGACATCCCGCCCACCAGCCTTCTTCGCGAGTTCCTTGGGGGTAGTTCTTTTAAATATTAAGCCCATCTCACCTCTCTTCAACGAGTATATATTGCGAGAATAGCAGCTCCTCCCATAGAAAATAGAGGAAAAAGAATCCTCTAATATGGTTCCCAAAAACTCCTTTAGTTGCTTTACGAAAATATAAGTGGAGAAATAAATATAAAGGTAAGAAATCGTTTCCAAACATCGAAGCGACTTCTTACCTTATATTGTTTTATCGCATGACTATCCATGATACCAACTAAAGTGCAACTAGCCGATGGCTAAGATGTAGAAAACGTTATATAAATAGAGGCTAGAAAACTTGTCTTTAGATAGCAAAGCATAGCTAACATTACTTAAAACCACGGGATAATTCTCTTTTATTATTGCTTGAATCCCACCACAATTTACTATCTTTGCCCATATATCATAGCAAAGAGATGAAGAAAATATTGATCATGAATGGTCCCAACCTGAATCTGTTGGGCGTCCGCGAGCCCGGTATCTATGGCAACAATTCGTTTGATAGCTATCTACCAAGTTTACAGAATAGATTCCCGGAGGCGGAAATATCCTATTACCAAAGTAATATTGAAGGTGAGCTCATCAACAAGATGCAGGAAGTAGGATTCAGTTACGATGGTATCGTGCTGAATGCTGGTGCCTATACGCACACTTCCGTGGCTTTGCTCGACTGCATCCGCTCACTCAAATGCCCGGTGATAGAAGTGCATATCAGTAATGTACATAGCCGAGAGGAGTTCCGCCATCATTCTATGATTTCTTCTGGGTGTCTAGGAGTAATAGCCGGGTTCGGCTTGCGATCATACGAATTTGCCGTCATGGCACTTGTAGAAGAAAAGAAGTGAGCATGATTTCTTTAGACGACTACGTAGTAGAACATAGCGAAAAAGAACACGAATACCTCTATCGGTTGTACCGTGCCACCAATATATATACCATACACGGTCGCATGGCAAGCGGTCGGGTACAGGGACAATTACTAAAAATGCTCGTACAAATGCTTCGTCCGCGTAACATTCTGGAAGTAGGAACATTCAGCGGATACTCAGCCATTGCCATGGCGATGGGCTTGGAAGAGGGTGGAAAGGTATGGACGTTCGAGATCAACGATGAGATGGAAGACTTCACACGGCCTTGGATAGAACAAAGTCCAGTATCCAATCGCATCGAATTTATCATTGGCGATGCCAACATAGAGGCTCCCAAGCTGGGTATTGAGTTCGACATGGCGTTTGTGGATGGCGATAAACGCACGTATATAGAGACCTACGAGATGGTGATGAAGCTACTCAAGCCGGGTGGTTACATCTTGGCCGACAATACATTGTGGGATGGTCATGTGGTAGACTCGGCCTACGACCACGACCATCAGACCATCGGCATTCGCTCGTTCAACGACCATGTGGCTGCCGATGAGCGAGTAGAGAAAGTCATCTTAACTCTACGCGACGGGCTGACACTCATTCGTAAGAAATAACCGTCAAGGTTTTTATGCGGCAACAAAGTTTTTCTTTGTTGCCGCTTTTTGTAAAGTATAGGCAGCAATAGACACTACCATAGCTAGAACGTCATTGCACCACAATACCTCTTCATCTGTTTTAGTTGATAGTTTATCTTGTTTTTGGCTGTCATTAACGAAAAACAGGCTATAAAATCAATGTTTTTGGATTGCTATTTGTGAATTATGGCCGTTTCATATAATTTTGTGGACGAAAGACACTGGGCACTTCATAGAGTCCACGGTGTTAGATAATAATCATATCCATGAGTGATTTAAATTCCTTAATAGAAAAATGATGAAAAGAAAGTTTACTTTGATGTTCGCATTGTTGTTGGGTTTCTACACCATGAGCAATGCTCTGACTTTGAAATTCAATAGCAATGGCGAGTTTAAAATCGTACAGTTCACCGACGTACACTACCAAATCAACAATCCACATGCGGCAATTGCGCTGAAATGTATCGACGAAGTGCTGACCAAAGAGCATCCCGACCTGATTGTATTGACCGGTGACGTGATCTATTCATCGCCAGCCGACAAGACATTACGGGTGGTCTTGGACAAGATTTCTTCGTATAATATTCCTTTTGTCTATCTCTTCGGCAACCACGACCTGCAATTTGGTATGACCAACGAAGAACTTTACGACATCGCACGCAGTGTGAAAAACAACATCATGCCCGACCGCAAAGGTGGCCTATCACCCGATTACACGCTGCGAATCAAGTCGCATAAGGGTAATCGTGATGCTGCCGTACTTTATTGTATGGACTCCCATAGCATGGCACAAGACTCTACCATTGGCGGATATGCGTGGTTTACGCACGACCAAATAGACTGGTATCGCATGCAGAATGCACAGTTTACAGCCCTCAATGGTGGTAAACCGATGCCTGCATTGGCTTTCTTCCACATCCCATTGATTGAATATAGAATGGCGGCAACCATCGAAGATGCCACTCTCTATGGCACACGTATGGAGCCGGCATGCCCTCCGACCATCAATACCGGCATGTTCTCAGCCATGCGTTTGGGTGGCGATGTAATGGGAATCTTCTGTGGTCACGACCACGACAACGATTATTCTGTGATGTATAAGAACATTTTGCTGGCCTACGGTCGCTTCTCCGGGGGCAACACAGAGTACAATCATCTGAGCAATGGTGCCCGTATCATCGTACTTAAAGAGGGAAAACGCAGTTTCGACACTTATATCCGCCTGCGTAAGGGCGACGTCATCGACCGTACCACTTACCCTGACAGCTACGTCAAAGACGATTGGCAGAAACGACCGGTAGAACAGTAAACAATGTCGAGATGCTCAATAAGCCAGTTACACTCATCATATTACTGTTATCGGTTTGCCTTCCCATGCTCGCTCAAAATAGGTTGGAGCCGTGCGATAGGGGGCATTACAGAATTTGGCAGAATATATTTGACCGATATTACAACGAAGGTGCTTGGTATCAGTATATCGTAAAACCGTCGTTTACCCCGCCTTACGCTTTGTATCTTCGTTATCCTATGGAGGGAAGAGCGTCCTACATTTTGGAAGCGAAAGATAAAGAACAAACTTATAAGATGCAGTGCGACACGACCGTTTATCTCCGATTGGCCGCGCTTATGGAGTATGCCGTGCATACGGCCCAATACCCTCTATCGGGCCGATTGGGGCTTGACGGTGTACAATATTTCTTTTTTGAGTGTGAAAAGGGTACGACGATTTGGACGCCTCAAGCGCATAGTATAGCAGCGCTTCTAACTACTCTCATGGATAACGTTTGGCATGCTGTGAAACAACAAAATTCTTCTGCCATTCACCAACAGAGGGAACAAATAGATTCACTTACCTATTATTTTAAATCATTGATACCCGATGAGGAACAAATATGCGCTTCTGAAAATTCGCTTGGAGGTGTGAATTTGCATAATAGGAATAACAACATCTATCTCGTATTTCCTCAAACCAAGGAGTCGCCTGATGCCATTAAGAATAAATATGGGAAGTTGTTCCTTACTGTAAGCCGATGGTTGTTTCTCCATACATCTGTTATTGATTTAAACGGACATATCGACATGACGGTCAAAGCAGACGATATGTTTACAGATGATACTTTCAAGCACTTACCTTGGAGGTATTATCTAACGGTCAAAGAGAGCGACCTAACCGAGGAAAGGCTCATTGCGGTGCTTAGAAAACGCTTTGCTTCTCAGCTATATCTGCCGAAATAAGGTGTGTTCATGGTGCATTCCTTCGACGTTCTATCATAAGATTTTGTTTCAAAGCCTTTGGTACTGATGGTTCATCATAGCCTTTTTCCCCTTTTGGGAAGAACAGATTGGGACTTAAGCAGCCTCTCCCCATCCCTCTCCAAAAGGAGAGGGAGTAAAGAATAGACCTTTTCCGTCCCACAACTAAAGGACTTATCAACTCGAAGCCATCTCCCTTCCCTTTTGGGGAGGGGCGGGGTGGGGCTGTAAAGGACTGAGGTGGGGCTGTTGCAGCGCCTCCGCAACATCGCTGCCTAGCCTATTCAGAAACGCTGAAGAGTTGAGGCAACAATGCTGAAAGAGCTTTGCAATTTTCTAATAGACAAATGGACGAGTAAACAAGCTTATGAATTTAGGAGTGAGAAGTGAGGAATTAAGAGTTGAGAGGTAGCCAAATGAGCAGTAAGAAACCCACTTTATAGTCGCTTTTTTGCACATTTAACGGCTATAAATTTTCCGAAATGCTAAAAAAACCTTATCTTTGCAGCCTATATACACCTAATATATAGTAGGTGTAGGATAGTTAATATTGTCGAAAAACAATAATCAATAATAACACAATAAAATGCAAAACAAAGGAATTGTAATTTGTACAGCCGTCCTCTTGACGCTTGCAAGCATTTTCTACTTGTCGTTCTCTGTGGCTACACACCACTATGACACAGAGGCAGCCAAGTTGAAAGACCCTATTGCGCAGCAAGACTACAAGGACTCGGTGAAGTATCTGGGTATCTACTCTTATCAGAAATGTCTGGAGACTCAAATCGGTCTAGGTCTTGACCTCAAGGGCGGTATGAACGTCATCTTGGAGATTTCTGTACCCGATGTAGTGGAAATGCTCGCCGACCACAAGACAGACGCAGGTTTCACCAAGTCTATCAAAGAGGCTCGCGTAGAGGAAGAGCACAGTCAGAGTGACTTCATCTCTCTCTTCATCAAGGCTTATAAGAAGAACGCACCGGGGCATCGCCTCGCAGAAATTTTCGCTACTCAGCAGTTACAGGGCAAAGTAAACCCACAAAGCAGCGACTCAGAAGTAGAGAAAGTACTACGTGCCGAAGTAAAGAGCGCCATCGACAACTCTTTCAACGTAGTTCGTACACGTATCGACAAGTTCGGTGTCGTACAGCCTAACATTCAGAAACTGGAAGGCCAAGACGGTCGTATCATGGTAGAAATGCCGGGTATCCGCGAACCGGAGCGTATGCGTAAGCTGCTGCAGGGAAGTGCCAACCTCGAATTCTGGGAGACTTACAATTCCGAGGAAATCATTCCTTACCTCAGCCAATTGGATACTCGCTTGGCAAACGGTGGTGCCGACACCACACAAGTAAAGGCAGATACAGCACAAGTTGCTGCCAAAACAGCAGAGCAGCCTAAGTTTAAGCTTAACAATAAGGCAGACAAAACTATAAAAGAAAATACAGAAGCACAGATGGAGGCAGCCAAGAAGCAGCATCCATTGCTCGCTATGCTTCAGACATCGGGTCAGAATTCGCTAAGCCTTGTGGCTTTTGCCAGTGTTCGCGATACCGCTGCCATCAATAAGATTATCTATAGTGCACTTGCAAAACAGGTGTTGCCTTCTGACTTGAAACTCCTTTGGAGTGCTAAGCCTAGCGACTTGGTAAAGGGCAAAAACATCTATGAGCTGCACGCATTGAAGGTTACATCGGCTAGTGGACGCGCTCCGCTGGAAGGCGATGTAGTGACCGACGCCAAAGACCAGTTCAACAACCTCACCGGTTCACCTGAGGTTAGCATGAGCATGAACTCAGAAGGTGCACGTCGTTGGGCTGCATTGACCAAAGCCAACGTTGGTAAAGCTATCGCTATTGTATTGGATGGCGTGGTTTACTCTGCTCCTCGTGTAAACGGAGAGATTGATGGTGGCCAGTCTTCTATCTCAGGTAACTTCACCATTGAGGATACCAAGGACTTGGCCAACACCTTGAAGTCGGGTCGTATGCCAGCTCCTGCACGCATCGTACAGGAAGAAGTGGTAGGTCCTACACTGGGTGCACAGTCTATCGAACAGGGCGTTGTATCATTTGCTATCGCTTTCGTGCTGTTGATGGTGTACATGGTTATGATGTACAACCTCATTCCCGGTATGATGGCTAACATCGCTTTGATTGTCAACCTATTCTTTACACTCGGTATTCTGACCTCGTTCCAAGCCGCACTTACCATGTCAGGTATTGCCGGTATGGTGCTATCGCTCGGTACGGCCGTCGATGCCAACGTGCTTATCTATGAACGTATCAAAGAAGAGTTGCGTGCCGGACTCGGTATGAAACAAGCTCTGAAAGCCGGTTACGACAATGCTTTCTCGGCTATCTTCGACTCTAACTTGACTTCTATCATCACTGGTGTCATCCTCTACGTATTCGGTACAGGTCCTATCCGTGGTTTCGCTACCACTTTGATTATCGGTATCGTCTGCTCATTCTTTACAGCTGTGTTCCTCACACGTCTCGTTTATGAATATCAGTTGAACAAGGATCGTTGGACAAAGTTGAAGTTCCATACTCCATTGTCAGAGAACTTGATGCAGAATGTGCACTTCCCATTCATGGGAGTTTACAAGACCAGCTTTGGCATCGTCGTTATTATGACAATTGTATTCATCGCCAGCTTCTTCGTTCGTGGTATTGGTAAGAGCATCGACTTCACCGGTGGACGTAACTACGTAGTACAATTTGAGAACCCTGTTCAGCCTGAAGAAGTGCGTGGTGTATTGGCTAAAACCTTCCCTGGTTGTACAACAAGTGCTTTGGCACTGGGTACCGACAACCGCACCATCCGTATGTCGACCAACTACAAGATTGAGAGCAACAGCCCAACAGTAGACGACGAGGCAGAAACCATGCTTTACAACGCATTGAAAGCCGACGGACTGGTAAGTCAGAAGAGCGTTTCCGACTTCAAGAATCCGGACATCCGCCAAGGAGGTTCTATCATCAGCAGTACCAAGGTAGGTCCTTCTGTAGCTAAAGATATTACATACGGTGCCATCATCAGTGTGCTCTTCGCCCTGATTGCCATCTTCGTATATATCTTAATTCGTTTCCGCAATGTGGCATTCTCTGTAGGTTCAACTATAGCTTTGGCATTCGATGCCTTGGTAGTCATCGGTTTGTTCTCGCTATTACAGGGCGTGGTACCATTCTCTCTTGAAATAGACCAAACCTTCATCGGCGCTATCTTGACCGTTATCGGTTACTCTATCAACGATAAGGTGGTGGTATTCGACCGTATACGTGAGAATTTGAAGTTGCATCCAAAGCAGGATTATCAGACAGTATTCAACGATAGTATCAACCAAACATTGGCTCGTACCATCAACACCTCGTCTACAACATTGCTCGTATTGTTGTGTATCCTATTCCTCGGTGGAGAGAGTATCCAGCCATTCGCATTTGCTATGGCACTTGGTGTAGTATTCGGTACACTGTCGTCTATCTTCATCGCATCTCCTATTGCTTACTTGACAATGGGTAAGAAGATTGAAGAGAAGGTAGCATAGAACAATACCTCTTATATAATAAAAGCCGCGGCTCAAGGATTTTTCCTAGAGTCGCGGCTTTTAACTTGAATTGTGATTCCACCGAGAATCGAACTCGGATCAAAGGTTTAGGAAACCTCCGTTCTATCCATTAAACTATGGAACCAACAAAAGCATACAACAAGGCAACAGAACATCGGCCTATGTTGTATGCAAAGGTAATAATTAAACGCGAGTTCTACGAATGATAACTACCTATAAATTTACAAAATAGCAAATTCCTCTTGCCAAACTAGTATTTTCAGGCGTTTATCATTGCGAACAAGCAAAACTCAATAGGCTTATTTTACCAGCGCAGCCACACGCTCAGCTTGCGCAACAGCCTTGGTCTTTACGCCCGCCAACACCTCTTCGGGCATCACACCCGGCATATAAAGCATCCCGGCTTCAGTGACACAGCCAACAAACTCCATACCGCAGAAATCTATACTACGAATGATAGGAGCCATTAAATCTTCTATCGTACGACCTTTGTCGCTATAGTTCTCGATGCCCGCACCCGCAGTTACAGATACGATGACCTTCTTACCATGGAGTTTATCACCTGTAGAACCATAAGCAAAGCCATAGAGCAATACATCATCCATCCACTGCTTAAAGATACCGGGAGTAGCAAACCAATAGAGAGGAAACTGCCAAATAATGGTATCTGCCTTCACTAACTTAGCTTGCTCGGCAGCTACATCAATCTTGCGATTGGGATATAGTGCCCCAAGATCACTTACTTCCATAGTAGGAATCAACTCTTTCAACTTACTGATAACCGTCGCATTGGCATTCGATATATTTAAATCTGGATGTCCGCTTACTAATAATACATTACTCATAAAAATACTTTCAATTAATTTGTCTATAAATACGGTCGTGAAGATACGATATATTCTGCTTATCGACAATTTTTATAGGAACAAATAAGACGATGTAAGAAAAACAAAAAGGCAAGACACCGGCTAATGAGAAGTAAATGTTGTGAGAATTCTCGTATTTCAGAAAATATCACTATTTTTGTATCGAATAGTTATTAGTATCTTTAAATGAACGTTCTCATTACCGGTGCCAGTGGATTCATCGGAAGTTTTATCGTAGAAGAAGCCTTGAACAAAGGGTTTGAAGTGTGGGCAGCTGTGCGAAAGAGCAGTTCTCGACAGTATCTCACCGACCCACGTATCCACTTCATCGAACTCAATCTGAATGACAAGCAGGAGTTGAAAGAACAACTCCGCGACCATACTTTCGACTATGTGGTACATGCCGCAGGCGTGACCAAATGTCGGAACAAGAACGATTTCTTCCGCGTCAATACCGAAGGAACAAAAAATTTAGTCAATGCTTTGCTCGAATTACAGATGCCGATACGCCGCTTTGTCTACCTAAGCAGCCTCAGCGTGTATGGAGCTATACGCGAACAAAAGCCCTATGCAGAGATTTGCGAAGAAGATACGCCCCGCCCGAATACGGCTTATGGGCAGAGCAAACTGCAAGCAGAACAATTCCTCGACAGCATAGGCAACGACTTCCCTTATATCATTCTGCGCCCCACAGGAGTCTATGGGCCACGTGAGCACGACTACTTCCTCATGGCAAAGAGTATTAAGAACCATGTAGACTTTGCTGTAGGATTCACACGACAAGACATTACATTCGTATATGTACAGGATGTGGTACAGGCTGTATTCCTTGCTTTCGACCATGGCATGAACGGGAGAAAATACTTCTTGAGTGATGGTAATGTCTATCAATCGAGCGCATTCAGCAACTACATACACGAAGCATTGGGGCGCCCTTGGTGGATACGCCTCACAGCCCCGATAGCACTACTCCGCATCATCACATGGATAGGCGAATACGTAGGTAGAACCGGCAAACAACCTTCGGCACTCAACAACGATAAATATCATATATTGAAACAACGCAACTGGCGTTGTAACATAGAGCCAACAATGGATGAACTGGGATACCACGCACTTTACGACTTGAAGAAAGGTGTAGACCTCACGATTCAATGGTATCGAGAAAACAGTTGGCTATAAATGAAAACAATGAAATTTCTGAAAGACTTGGTTACCATCGAGAAGAAACCGCATCGCGGACTCATGGTATTGGAATGGGCAGTGCTGGGCTATATGCTACTAACACTGCTCGTTATACTCTTTACATACACAAAGATGGAGAGTCCCCATGCGATGATATGGGGACGTGTACGCATTGGAGCCATCACCATAGCACTATGGGCTGTCTATAGACTGGTGCCTTGCCGGCTGACACGCTTTATAAGAGTGGGAGCTCAACTCGGCCTACTGGCGTGGTGGTATCCCGACACTTACGAACTCAATCGTATCTTTCCCAACCTCGACCACTTATTTGCTCGCTGGGAACAGATGATGTTTGGTTGTCAACCAGCCTTGCTCTTTGCTGCCAAATTCCCTTCGCATATCGTAAGCGAACTCATGGATATGGGGTATGCTTCCTATTATCCTATGATAGTATTGACCATACTTTACTTCTTCGTATGCCGCTATCAGGAGTTTGAACGAGCTGCAACCGTTGTATTGGTTTCGTTCTTTGCTTATTACGTAATTTATGTATTCCTACCCGTAACCGGGCCAACATTCTATTACAAAGCGATAGGAATGGAATACGTGGTAAAAGGAATCTTTCCACAAGTACACGACTATTTCAATACGCATACGGATTGCCTGCCTAGTCCGGGATACACACACGGCATATTCTATCAATTGGTAGAAGACGCCAAAGCTGCTGGAGAACGCCCTACGGCAGCTTTCCCTAGCAGCCATGTAGGTATATCGACCATCTGCATGCTGCTTGTGCTGTATGCACGAAATTATAAATTACTAGTATTGATGTTGCCTTTCTATCTATTACTATGTATGGCAACGGTCTATATCCAAGCCCATTATGCCATTGACGCAATAGCCGGTTTCGTGACGGCCATCCTATTTTTCTTTGGGACAATGGCATTAACAAAAAACATGGACAGTGGTCGAAAAAGACGATAACCACTGTCCATGCTCCATTAGAAAAACTTACGATCGTCGAGATCAATATGTGTTACCTGTACGTCTTCGTGCAGGAAAATACGTGCCGACTCTTTAAATTTATCGGCATTCTCCGTCGTGTAGTAGTAACAACTGCCACCTTGGGTACACTTCTTCTCAATAGCCGGATGCTCACCTAGATAAGTTTGCAGACTATCGGCTACGTACTCGCCTTGTGGCAAGACCCTCACACCGGAGGGAACATACTTCACTATCTTCGGCATTAGGATGGGATAATGGGTGCATCCTAAGATAATGGTATCAATATTTGCATCCTTCCGCATCAACTCATCCACACGCTTCTTGACGAAATAATCGGCTCCGGGACTATCAGCTTCATTATATTCGACCAAAGGAACCCAAAAAGGACAAGCCACACCCGACACTTTGATATCAGGCCAAAGCTTACCTATCTCCATGTCATAGCTTCTACTCTTGACCGTTCCTTCGGTCGCCAGCAAACCTACATGGCGAGATTGTGTGATATTACCAATAATCTCGGCTGTAGGACGAATTACTCCCAGCACACGCCGACCAGAATCCCACATCGGAATATCGCGACGCTGAATGGAGCGTAGAGCTTTGGCCGAAGCGGTATTACAGCCCAATATCACGAGATGGCAGCCCATTGAGAACAATTTTAAGACTGCTTGACGTGTAAATTTATACACTATATCGAAAGAGCGTGTACCGTATGGCGCACGTGCATTATCACCTAAATAGACATAATCGTACTGCGGTAGCAACTGACGAATACCATGTAAGATGGTCAATCCGCCATAACCGGAATCGAATACGCCTATAGGGCCGGGATTTTGGGGAAGATTCATAAATGCAATTAATTTACCTCTCTCCCACCCCCTCTCCCAAGGAGAGGGGAGATGAGGTAAGGAGTTAGGGGGAGTGAAGCAGTGATGGAGTGAAGCTAAAAGCCTATTGACCATCATTTATAAAACTCTATCTTTATTCCCCTCGCCTTGGGAGAGGGGTTAGGGGTGAGGTTTCCATTACTTCACTGCATCCAGTAACAAGGTATTGATGTCTTCTCCCATCATGCTATTGATGTAGGGAACAGCATCGTTATCGGTGTTCAAGACGAACATATAACCGCGCTCCATACCAATACGACGAACCGTTGTCCTCAACTTCTCGCGTACCGGTCCATAAGCATCGGCCTCAGCCTGCTTCAAAAGACGTTCGGCATTGGCTTTAAAGGCAACATTCTTCTCCATCATCTCTTGCAATTCTGCCTGACGCTTTTGCAAAATAGTTGGTTCAAACTCACGTTGTCCTTCGAGGAATTCCTCATATTTCTTATTAAACTCATCCTCCACTCGCTTGGTTTCAGCCGCATATTTACCGCGCAAGCTTTCCATATTGCGCTGTGCAATGGTATATTCCGGCATCGATTTGAGCACCGTGTCGAAACTGAAATAGCCAAACTTCTGCATATCTTGAGCCGAAGCCGATAGCATAACGAAGCATAGCACTAAAAAAAGGAAATATTTTTTCATAAGTCGTTAAGATTAGTTGTGGATATTAAGAAAGAACAAAATGGGGGCAAGGAATCTCCCCTGCCCCCACCTATATGATATAAACAACTTGTATTACTTAGTCTTAGAGAGCTGAGCCTTTACCTCTGAAGTAACATCCTTGCTCAATGTATCGCTGATATAAGGGATACCTGTGCTCACATCCATGATGTAAACATAGCCACCGGTCTTACCAACTGCTTTGATAGCGTTGACAAGTTTGGTTGTGATAGGAGTCATTTTCTCTTGCTGAGCTTTCTGAAGAGCCTGTTGATTGTCCTGATAAGTCTGCTGTATCTTCTGATACATAGTCTGTAATTCGGTCTCTGTCTCCTGTTGTTTGGTAGCATTCATCGTACTCTTATTCTTGTCATAGTCCTGAGACTTGCGAGTCAACTCGTCCTGCATAGCCTTCAAGTCGTTCTCGTACTGCTTTGCAGTAGCTTCCATCTCACCACGAGCCTTGATAAACTCAGGCATGCTAGCCATTACTTCCTGAGCATTCAGGTGGCCAAACTTCTGTGCAAACATTGACAATGGTGCAAAAAGCATCAACATCAAAATAATCTTCTTCATCGTTTCTAAAGTTTATTTAATTATTAATTCTATTTCTATCATGGGAGTTAAGGAGTAAATTGGAGTGATAGAGTTAAGCAAAATGCCCATAATTCATCACTTCTCACTCCAAACTCTTCACTCTATTCATATCCCAGTTTTTGTAGTATCTCGGTAGAAATGTCAATACGTGGACTACCAAAGATGATGGATGTATCGCTAGCACGATCCAAGACAAGACTGTAACCACGCAATTCTGAGATCTCCTTCACAGCTGCATAGATTTCATCTTGGATAGGTGTCATCAAACTTTCACGCTTCTTAAAGAGTTCACCTTCCGGTCCGAAATATTTCTTCTTGAGGTCAGCAGCTGCTTTCTCTTTCTGCATGATCTGATCTTGCTTGGCTTTCTTCTGCTCCTTAGAGAGGAAGACCACCTCGTTCTGATAATTCTTATACATCGTGCTGGCTTCCGTATTCAGGGCTTCTACTTCTGCCTGCCACTTCTTGCTCACTTGATTGAGTTGCTCATTAGCACGCTCATAGGCCGGAATATGCTTCAACACATATTCCATATCCATCAACGCAAACTTCTGCGCATTTGCCGTAAGCCCCACTAGAGCCATCAGGCATATCATCAACAATTTCTTCATTTCATTATCATTTAATTCTAGAACTCTTGTCCTAAGATGAAGTGGAACTGGCTTCCACCCTTTGTTCCAAACACCTTATCAAATCCGTAAGCCCAGTCAATACCCATCAGACCAACCATAGGCAAGAAGAGGCGAACACCAACACCGGCACTACGCTTCATGTCGAATGGGTTGAAATTCTTCACAGATGTCCAAGCATTACCTGCTTCTACGAAGGTAAGACCGTAGATTGTAGTATTACCAAGGAGGAATGGATAGCGAAGTTCCAGCGAGAAACGGTCGTAAGCATAACCCTCACCTTGCGATGTGAGCGAGCCATTCTCATAACCACGCAATCCAATAGTCTCTTCCGCATAGCCGGTAGAATATCCACTCATACCGTCACCACCCATATAATAGGTCTCGAACGGACTCTTCTTATACTTGTTATAGCTACCTAAGATACCCATTTCTACACGGGTCATCAACACAAAACACTTCTGACCACCTGAAAGAGCCGTATAGGTCTTAGCCTTAAACTTCCACTTATGATACTCTATCCAGTGGAACTTCTCTTGTTGTTCTTGTGAGTAAGTGGCCGATTGTCTATCTGTTGCAAGGTTCTTATAGTCCTTACCATCCCATGCACTCCAAGGCGGAGTCAAAGTAACAGAGGCCATAAACTCAGAACCACGACGTGGGAAGAGTTGGTTATCGGTAGATACTCGACTCAACGAAAGGTTCAAGTTGATATTATTAGCAGAGCCATTCGTCATCAAGAAGTAATTCCAATTCTTCAAAATATAGCGCTGGTAAGACAACTGCATAGACAACATGAAATAGTCATCGGGCCAACGTAGACGTTTACCCCACCCTACACTGACACCTAACAACTTCACATACTTGTCTGGATCATAGTAGTTCTCATAGTTGTTATAATAGCTGTTACCCATACCATAGATGGAATTATAATAGTTGTTCATATATCCACTATTATAATAACTGCTTGATACGTCAGTCTGCTTACTGTAATAAGCACTCACAGAGAACTGAATGGGGCGCTTTCCACCCAACCAGTTGGTTGAATAACTGGCATTATACGATTGATAGTAAGTACCATTGGTCTGTGCACCCAATGACAATGTCTCACCATCACCGATAGGCATAATACCACGATGCTCTCTATTCTTATTGAATAAGTTGGCTATAGAGAAGTTATTCAACTTCAATCCAACTCGCCCAATGACACCCGTTTGTCCATAACCGAGTGAGAATTCAATCTGGTCATTACTCTTCTGAGCCAAGTTCCAGTTAATGTCTACCGTTCCATTCTCATAGTTTGGCTTCACATCCGGATTCACTTTTTCCGGGTCGAAGTGTCCCATAGAGCCCAATTCACGTGCTGAACGCTGCAAAGCTTCCTTAGAGAATAGGTCTCCGGGTTTGGTACGCAACTCACGACGAACTACATTTTCATATAAACGGTCGTTACCATTGATTCGCACATGATCGATATGAGCCTGCGGTCCTTCCACAATACGCATCTCCAAATCAATGGAGTCGCCAACAATATTAACCTCTGTAGGATTCAAATTGTAGAACAAATAACCATTATTCCAGTAGCTATTGCCCACAGCATCCTCATCTTCAGACAAGCGTTTGCTCAATTGCTTTTGGTTGTAAACATCCCCTTTCTGCATACCAAGCAACGCACTCAGATAGTCAGTAGAGTAAACAGTGTTACCAGCCCATGTGATATTGCGCAGATAATACTTCTGTCCTTCGTCTACCTTTATATATACATTGACATGTTTATCGTCATTATTCCATACGCTATCCTTCACAATAGTGGCATCACGATAACCCAGTTCGTTATATTTCTCAATAAGCTTCTTCTTGTCTTCAGCATAACGCTCTGGCGTAAACTTCTTTGCTTTCAAAAATCCACCAAGTGTTCCAGCCTCATGAATCTTCGAAAAAGCACCTTTCTTAAGGAATCCACCTTTTATCTTAGAGTCTGAAAGTTTCTCGTTTCCATCGATGATAATCCTACGAACCTTCATCTTCTCTTTCTTATCAACATTGACATCAAGAATCACTTGATTCTTGTTTGCCACGTCTTCGCGCTGATTTATCTCTATCTCCGCGTTCTTAAAGCCTTTATCATCAAAGTATTTCTTGGCCAATATCTTGGCACGGTCAATCATATTCGGTGTAATCTGCGACCCCTTCAATAAGCCGAGTTTCTGTTCCATATCCTCACGCTCACTCTTCTTCAAGCCAGAGTAATTGATGGTAGAAACACGAGGACGAGTCTTTAGATAGAAGTGCAAGTACACCTTACGACCAACGATAGAGTCGGCAGCCACCTTTACATCAGAGAAAAGACCATGTTTCCAGTAACGCTTCACAGCCTCTGTGATTTCGCTTCCCGGCACACTTATCTCTTGTCCAACGCTCAATCCGGAGATACCTGTCAGCATATAATCTTCATAGTTCTCCACTCCTGAGACATTGATACCCCCCAGAATACACGTACGAGGATTGCCTGCATACGAGATATCAGGATTTACTATTTTATCTTGCGCTTCTATACCGAGGCTGTATGTAAACACCGCCAAGGCTATCAACACCTTATTTATATAATTCATCATTCGGAAAATTTCTTTCGTCTTTATATTCTGTGGTGTATAGATATTCTTATTTTGAATTCTGTTCGTTTTCTACTTGCTCCTCTGTCTTACCGAATCTGCGCTGTCTACTCTGATAACTGAGAATGGCACGTCGTAGATCTTCTTCACCGAAATCGGGCCAATAGGTATCACAGAAATAGAGTTCAGAATAAGCAATCTGCCAAAGCAGATAATTAGAGATGCGCAATTCACCGCCAGTACGGATGAGTAATTCGGGATCAGGCATATCTTTCGTCTCCAAATGAGCAGTGACAAACGCCTCTGTCACATCTTCCGGTTTAACACCTTCGCTTATCATATCACGCAAAGCTTTTGTGATTTCCCAACGCGAAGAGTAACTCAAAGCCACCACCATGGTCATGGCATCATTATCAGAGGTATGACTTTCGGTCTCTCTCAGCTTTTCGTGTACCACCTCTGGAAGACGTTCTATATCGCCAATAACTTGGAATCTAACATTGTTCTTCATGAAAATTTCATCTTCCAACGAAGACAACACCAAGCCCATCAAGGCAGAAATCTCATCAGTAGGTCGATTCCAGTTTTCTGTAGAGAATGTATATAGCGTCAAATATTTCACACCTAGGCGCACACACTCTGATGTAATACGACGTACCGTATCCACCCCAGCCTGATGACCAAAGCTGCGTTCCTTGCCACGCTCTGCAGCCCAACGCCCGTTACCATCCATGATGATAGCCACGTGTTGCGGAATGCGATTCATATCTAATTGCTCTGTCATATCGTCAATAATCTTTATTACACGTCTTGCACTTCGGCATAAAACTATAAGCCAGTGTCAACATGCACGTCGAATAGCTATCAGTATTCTTAAACAAGCCGGAACTAGCTATCGCATAAGGGTCTTTCACCCCATCCAACATATCGCTCGTACCGAAATGCATCATCCATTCCAACCCCAAATTCAATCGGTCGGCCACCTTATATTTAAGACCTAGCCCTATCGGGAAATTGAAAGCAAAATCGTTACCATTACCCGACACGAACGTACCGCCAACACCTATACCCACATAGGGGGTCAATCTTTTGGCTCCACGGTAATCGCGCCCAGTGCCATACGACCAGAAATTATATTCATAAGTGAGGCCTATATCTACCAAAGAACGACTAAATTGATGGGGAATACTGGCATAAGCAGGATAATAGGTGTCTACATCGGCCGACGAACCTTTTAACTTTCCAAACATACCCGACAATCGTAAACCCATATAAGGATTCAAATTGCGTCGCAATATCACCGCCATCATCGGCCGTAAATCTTTCGTCAGATTTCCATTGAAATCACCAAGATAGCCATCAAGCCCTAATCCGGCACCGATTTCCATACGATACTCGTCATCATCTTGGGCATGTAGCGGTGTGACAGTAAAGACTAATAAGCATGCCAACAATCCTATTCGCACACTATTACCTACCTTTCTATTCACACCAAAGCCTTTATTCACGGGCAATGCTCTTATTTTTATTGAAAGATTGTATCTTCCTTCTTCCAAGCCAAGCCGGAGAGCAACCCCTTCCACACCTGTCCTGTACCGCCACAGATAATCCATAAGCGGTGTTGAGAGTCTGTCACCAACGCAAACGAGGTTTCGCTGGAAGAGAATCCCGTAGGCATTGTGACAACAGTATCCTTAGGCCAATGCAATCCACCGTCCTCACTTGTATACACTTGGGCAAAAGCCTTGCCCTTACTAGCTCCACGACCGGAACCTCCAATGGCTCTCATACCATTTCCATAGAGCACTGCCTGCAAATTAGTCAAGCGCTGTGCTTTATATCTATCCGAGCGGGCTATAGGATAATAAGTCCATGCCTGCGTCTTGCCACCGGCAGAGAGTTCCTCTACTTTACCCCATACCATCGCTGTAGAATCTTTCGAATAAGAATCCGCACGATTGCCAATAATCGTCAAATAATCGACAGCATCGCCTGCAGACCCATGTCGACAAACAAAGCTAACACCTTCTGTCGGTAATAACGCTGCATCATTATCCAACTTCTCAACAATCCAAGTGGCGCCTTTATCTACAGACGCAGCCAAAACACTGGTCGTTGTTAGCGCATAGAGTTTCTTGGTACCAGAACCCAATAATTGCTTGATTGTAGCTGCCGAAGCACCTTTCTGCCATGTCTTGAAATCAGACGATGTATAGATAGCACCATCGTTGAGCAGATAAGCCGTACCATCTTGAATGGCAATATTCTTATATGCCTCAGTAGACAATGCAATATTAGGTGTTACGGCAGACCATGTGGCGCCATCGCTTTCAGCTGTACGATACACCTCTACGCCTGCTCCCTTGTTTCCAACCACATAAACGAAGCCTCCAAGCGCATAACCGCGCATGGCTGTCAATGCGGCGATCTGAGGATTATTGGTTGCTGGATTGTTCCAAGAGAAAGAATCAGCCACTTCCTTATGCACATTCACGTCAATGAGATAAGAACGTGTAGCTGTCTCAGAACTGTTCACGGCAGACATCACACGGAATTCACGAGCCTGCTTAAAATTGATGGAATCCGAGGTATTGTAATAAAACAAACTGTCAGAATCATTATCTTTCAAGAGAATTACACCACCGTTCTTCGCAGCAATCGTACATATCACCTTACCCACATCGACACCTTTTGGCAACGAATCCGGGTTATAAATCCGATTATTGATTTGATCTATATAGAAAGAATAGCCACTACAATCTATCGTTGTAGTGTAAACGCTATCTTTTCCAGCAGAATTCTTAGTATGTATGGTTCTCTTTAATGTCCCAAGCTTGAAGGACGTAATGGCCGTTTCCCCATAGTAAGTTGTTTTCTCGTCATTATTGCCCAGACAAGAAGTAAGCAGACTTATTGCCGACAACAACAGCACTGCAGTGGATAATAACTTCCCCTTCATTCAAATTGAAAATATTATTTTAGCTGCAAATTTAAGTAGAAATCCTTAATTAGGCCAACTTTTATACTCTTTATTATGTAAAATAATGAATAAGTCCATTATTTTAAAGTTTGTTTAGTGTTTAATATCAAGAGATAAAATACAATCTTCGCTGTAACAATTATTTATAATTTACTAGTGTACATTCGTATGTCTCAGTGCAATAACACTGAGAATCGTTAAAAACAGCACGCCACCAAGCAACGATACCGTTTCCATATCCATGAATACTACTCCTATTTTAGACAACCAATCCACTGCCTTATCTAATTATTTTTTGCGTAATAATATCCTTTTACAAAAGAAGTCGCAAAGGTATAAGGCTCATTCTTCATCCTCGAATTTTTGTCTATATTTCTTCAACCTCAATCCATTTTCCTTGATTTACATCAATCTCGAAATCTACATACTCATCTTTTTTCATTCATCCACTCCGGAAATGGAATGTCAAGTTCTGTCCATTCTGCCTTTCCCATATCATCTTCCAAATGCGAATGCGACACCGACAGCCCCAACAAACGTATTTCATGATTTTCGGCTTCTATCTGTGCGATGAGCTGTTTGGCCACTGGTAGTATCTCATCTTTAGATATAAAAGGCTTCCGACGCGTCACACTGCGTGTTACCTGCGTAAAATCACTATACTTTGCCTTCAAGGTTAGGGTCGTTCCCCTAAAATTTTCCTTCGCAATACGGCCTACCAATTCTTCCGTCAAATGATAAAGTTCAATGACAAACGATGAATGTTGCGACAAATCCTTTAGAAAAGTACGTTCGCAGCCTAGTGATTTCCTGATGTAATGAGCTTCCACCGGACGGTCATCTACACCCCGCGTAAACTGGTAAAAGATGCCACCCATCTTTCCAAAATGGCGTATCAACATCTCTTGTGAACATTGTCGTAGTTGCAAACCTGTGAATATACCGAGACCATGCATCTTTTCAGCCGTCTTAGCTCCGACTCCCCAAAAGTCTTCCACAGGCAGACGCGACAAGAAATCGAGTGCACGACTGGGATGAATCACGGTCAATCCGTCGGGTTTTCGATAATCGGATGCTATCTTGGCCAGCAGTTTATTGTAAGAAACTCCGGCAGAAGCGGTCAAATGCAGTTCTTCTTTGATACGCCGACGTATCTCACGTGCGATGTCAACAGCGAACTCTACACCTATTTTATTATTAGAGACATCCAAGAAAGCTTCATCAAGCGAAAGGGGCTCTATGACGTCTGTGTAATCCTGCAAAATAGCATGAACCTTACTCGACACGGCACGATACTTCTCAAAGTTTACTGGTACAAGTATCAATTCAGGACATAGTCGTTTAGCCTTAGAAGTAGGCATGGCCGAATGTACGCCAAACTGGCGAGCCTCATAACTGGCCGTAGTCAACACACTGCGCTCACCATCAAATCCTACGGCAATAGGCTTCCCACGCAACGAGGGGTCGTCGCGTTGCTCCACAGAGGCATAGAAGGCATCCATGTCTACGTGGATGATTTTACGTAGGTTTCGGTCGGCAGTCATATTTACGGAAAGAGGCACTCTCCCTGTGCAGGAGAGCGCCTCTTTATAATCGTGAATTACGAAATTACAGCTGAGGACCAGCAGCAACCAAAGCCTTACCAGCCTCGTTGCCTTCGTACTTCTTGAAGTTCTTAATGAAACGAGCAGCCAAATCCTTAGCTTTCTCTTCCCACTGAGCTGCGTCAGCGTAAGTATCGCGAGGATCGAGGATACCGGTGTCAACACCTTCGAGCTGTGTAGGAACAGTGAAGTCGAAGAAAGGAATCTGCTTTGTAGGAGCCTCATTGATAGCACCACTCAAGATTCCATCGATGATACCACGTGTATCGCGGATAGAGATACGCTTGCCGGTACCGTTCCAACCTGTGTTAACGAGGTAAGCCTTAGCACCGTTCTTCTCCATCTTCTTAACCAACTCTTCAGCATACTTTGTAGGATGCAACTCCAAGAAAGCCTGACCGAAGCAAGCAGAGAATGTAGGAGTAGGCTCTGTGATACCACGCTCTGTACCTGCCAACTTAGCTGTGAAACCAGACAAGAAGTAGTACTGTGTCTGCTCAGGAGTCAAGATAGATACTGGAGGCAATACACCGAATGCATCTGCTGACAAGAAGATAACTTGCTTAGCTGCAGGAGCAGAAGATACAGGACGAACGATGTTATTGATGTGATTGATAGGATAAGATACACGAGTATTCTCGGTAGTGCTCTTATCTGCGAAGTCAATCTTACCGTTAGCGTCTACTGTTACGTTCTCCAACAATGCGTTACGACGGATAGCGTTGAAGATATCGGGTTCGCTTTCCTTATCAAGGTTGATAACCTTAGCGTAGCAACCACCTTCAAAGTTGAATACACCGTTGTCATCCCATCCGTGCTCGTCATCACCGATAAGGAGACGCTTCGGATCGGTAGACAATGTAGTCTTACCTGTACCAGACAGACCGAAGAAGATTGCTGTGTTCTCACCGTTCATATCTGTGTTAGCAGAGCAGTGCATAGAAGCCATACCCTTCAATGGCAAGAAGTAGTTCATCATAGAGAACATACCCTTCTTCATTTCACCACCGTACCATGTATTCAAAATAACCTGCTCCTTGCTTGTTACGTTGAAGACAACAGCAGTCTCTGAGTTCAGACCCAATTCCTTGTAGTTTTCAACCTTAGCCTTAGAAGCGTTATAAACGATGAAGTCTGGTTCCTGATCCAACTCTTCCTGATTTACAGGACGGATGAACATGTTTGTTACAAAGTGAGCCTGCCAAGCAACCTCAACAATGAAACGAACCTTCATGCGAGTATCCTTGTTAGCACCGCAGAAACCGTCTACAACGAACAGACGCTTGTTAGAAAGTTCTTTCTTAGCAAGTTCCTTTACCACAGCCCATGCTTCTTTTGTAGCAGGGTGGTTGTCGTTCTTGTACTCCTCAGATGTCCACCATACAGTGTCGTGAGAGTTTTCATCATCTACGATAAACTTATCCTTAGGAGAGCGACCAGTATAGATACCTGTCATCACGTTAACCGCGCCAAGCTCTGTTTCCTGACCTTTTTCAAAACCTACGAGACCTTCTTTTGTCTCTTCTTCGAACAATGTTTCGTAAGAAGGATTGTAAACAACTTCCGTTGTACCTGTAATACCGTACTTTTCAAGTACGCTCTTGTCAAACTTTGCCATTATATAAAATGTATTTTAAGTTGAAAAAAATATCTGCATTCAGATGTGGCAATTATCTTAAATACCGTGCGCAAAGATAACAAAAAAAACACCAATACAGCAATTTGCAGCCACAAAAAATCGTCAACCGCTTTTGCCGATTTGGTTAAAGATACTAAAATCCTTTGCCTACTGTTTACTTTTGCTATTCCGACGTGACATAATCGGGTGATTTTTCATAATTTTGCAAGCAAAAACACAAGCCTTATGGAAATTATTAACTTTTCAGACAAAAACAGTATCATCAACCAGTACATGGCCGAGATTCGCGATGTTGAATATCAGAAAAATCGTCTGCTCTTCCGCAACAACATCATGCGTATCGGAGAATTTGAAGCTTTTGAAATCTCCAAGACATTGAACTACGAGGCTAAAGACATTGCCACTCCCCTCGGCATTTCACGTATCAACGTCCCCACCGACAAGATCGTACTGGCCACTATATTCCGTGCAGGCTTGCCGTTCCACAATGGTTTCCTCAACATCTTCGACCATGCGGGCAATGCTTTCGTCAGTGCTTATCGCGAATATACCGACAGCGAGCACAAACAAGTGGGCATCCACGTAGAATATCTAGCAACTCCCAGCATCGACGAGAAGTGCCTTATCATCGCCGACCCGATGCTTGCCACCGGTGGTAGCATGGAATTGGGCTACAAAGCATTCCTCACCAAGGGTACACCGAAGCGCATTCATGTGGCTTGTGTCATAGCTACCCCCGAAGGCATTGAGCACATCCGCAACACATTCCCCGAAGACAAAACCACCATTTGGTGCGCAGCCATCGATCCGGGCTTGAACGAATATAAGTATATAGTACCCGGATTCGGTGATGCAGGCGACCTCTGCTACGGAGATAAACTGTAATTCGGCCTTTTCACAACAGTGGACTTTACAAGTAAAAAATAGGATAAAAGATTATCGAAAAGGCCTATTAACAGGCCTTTTTACACAATTTTTCAAAAAAAGCGAAATATTTTTCGCCTTTTTGTTTGATTTATGAAAGGTTTCTCCTATATTTGCCATGTATAAACGGAATATTTATAAATTATCATTTAATAAAAAACTGAATTATGAATAAGACAGAATTGATCGATCAGATTGCAGCTAAAGCTGGTTTGACAAAGGTTGATGCGAAGAAAGCATTGGAAGCTACTGTAGAAACTATCAAGGGTGCACTCGTTGCAGGTGATAAAATTCAGCTCGTAGGTTTTGGTACATTTAGTGTTAACGAGCGTCCTGCTCGTCAGGGTATCAACCCAGCTACCAAGCAGAACATTACTATCGCAGCTAAGAAAGTTGCTAAGTTCAAGGCTGGTGCTGAACTCGCTGATGCTGTAAACAAGTAATCTCAGCAGATTTCATCAAGAAATAAGAAGGGCAATCATCTTCATGATGGTTGCCCTTTTACTGTCTTATTCCTCTTTCATGACTCTTCATGATACTTCATATTGCGCGGATGATGATGCAAGATTTCCTCGCGTAGCGTGGTAGTATCGATATGGGTGTAAATCTCCGTAGTACCAATATCCTCATGCCCCAGCATGGCTTGGATGGCACGCAGGTCGGCTCCACCCTTTAAAAGTGCCGTGGCAAAACTATGACGAAGCGTATGTGGCGAGATGGTTTTCTTAATTCCGGCCTCATCGGCTTGCCGCTTGATCATGATAAGAATCATCGTTCGCGTAAGATGGGCGCCTCGTCGATTCAAGAACACATAGTCTTCTTCACCCGGTTTTATCGTCATCAGGTTGCGGTCGTAAAACCATAGCTGCAGTTCTTTGACGGCTTTACCCGATATGGGCACCAGTCTTTCCTTATTCCCTTTACCTAATACGCGCACATACCCTTCTTCCAAGTAGAGTTGCGACAACTTCAATGTGACGAGTTCCGATACACGCAGCCCACAAGAGAACAACACTTCGATGATAGCCTTGTTGCGTTGCCCTTCCAGTTTCGACAGGTCGATGCTGCCTTCCAGCATATCCACCTCTTCCGTAGACAACACTTCGGGCAGATGTTTACCTATCTGTGGTGACTCTAACAATTCCGTAGGGTCGGCATCTATATAATCGTCCAGCACCAAAAAACGATAGAAAGAACGGATACCGCTAAGGATTCGCGCCTGCGACTTGGCCGAAATGGCTCGGTCGTGCAGGAAAGCCGTGAAGTTTTCCAAATTCTCCAACTTCATTTCCGTCAATTGTAAATCCTCCGCCCGTGCATAGTCTATCAACCATTGAAGGTCGTGCTGATAAGCCGCGATGGTATTTCCCGAATACCCTCGCTCCAGTTTCAGATAGCGCACATACGCCTTTACAATATCCACAGCAACTTTTTTCCCTGCCATATTTCGGTCATTAAGTATCTATTTATTATATGCCGGAATGTAGAGACTGTATATACACTGCCTTACAAACCGTCTTTGGCTCAATACCAAACACACTTTCCGGCAACAAAGCCACTTACAAAGATAACAAAATATACGCGCAAAGAACCTTATTCGATGGTATAATTGATTCAGAAATATACCATTCCATATTCCTCACTATTCACCCTTAATCCACTGCAATGGCTTAGCAGCGATACTGCAAAGCCTAAACAACAATGCTGAAAGACCTAGGCAGCAGTGCTGCGGGGGCTTTGCAATTTGATGGTAGACGAGTTAACGAGTGGACAAGTAGACAAATTTAGAGTGAGAAGTGATGAGTTAGGAGTGAAAAGAGAAGAACAGTAGAGACGAAAAGTCTTCCATCTCACAAGCAAAATAAGCACAAATTATTAGCAAATCAATCATGGAAAGCGATGTACACATCGTCTTTGTAAAGCCAATATAGCAACCATCACTATACCAACCGATAATCCCGGTGTTTTCATCTTTTCATAATTAATTCATCGATATTACGATACCGTGTCGAAAATATTTTATAACTTTACCATCAGAACATAAAACTCATCACGATATGGGAAAAGGTAAAAAAGGCGGTAAACGCATGACAAAAAATCAACTATCGGAAAAGTTGATAGGTCTGTTTTCTTCTCAGCCTGAGAAGACATTAAGTTTTAAAGAGATATTTCGCATCCTGCGGTTGGATACCCACCCACTGAAGATGCTTGCTATAGATATTTTGGAGAGTTTGGCATGGGAAGATTATCTGACGCGTGTATCGGATAATTCATACAAACTCAATCTCAAAGGACAGGTTCAAGAGGGTACGTTCGTGCGCAAATCGAATGGTAAGAACTCGTTTATCCCCGATGACGGCTCGCTCCCCATCTTTGTTTCGGAGCGCAATTCCATGTCGGCACTCAACGGAGACCGCGTAAAAGTGTCTATCATGGCACGTCGGGCAAACCACATCAAAGAAGCACAGGTGATTGAAATCATCAGTCGTAAGAAAGATACCGTGGTGGGTAAACTGCGCGTAGAGAAAGATTTGGCTTTCCTCATAACGCAGGAAAACCTCTTCGTTCGAGATATTATCATCCCCAAACGCAAACTCAAAGGGGGCAAAACCAACGACAAAGCCATCGTTAAAATCAAACAGTGGCCCGACGCAGAACATAAGAATCTAGTGGGCGAAGTGATTGATGTGCTCGGCCAATCAGGCGATAACGACACGGAGATGAATACCATTCTCTCGCAATACGGCCTACCCTATAAGTATCCGAAAGCCGTGGAAGAGGCAGCAGAGAAGATTAGCGGCGAGATAACGGAGCAAGATGAACGAGAGCGGGAAGACTTCCGCGACGTATTCACATGCACCATTGACCCCAAGGATGCAAAGGATTTCGACGACGCACTAAGCATCAAAAAGCTAGACAAGGGGCTTTGGCAGGTAGGTGTACACATTGCCGACGTGTCTCACTACGTCACCGAAGGCTCCATTATCGATAAGGAAGCCTACAAGAGAGCGACTTCCGTGTATCTCGTAGACCGCACAATCCCCATGTTGCCGGAACGCCTGTGCAACTTCATCTGTTCGCTTCGACCCGATGAAGACAAGTTGGCTTACAGCGTTATCTTTAATATGGACGAGGAAGGCGACGTGAAAACGCATCGCGTAGTACACACCATCATCCGCAGCAATCGCCGCTACGCCTACGAAGAGGTGCAGGAATTGCTGGAAGCCAACGGCGTGGTCGACGGCACAGGGGAGCCTGCTCCGAAAGCACCTAAGGGAGGATACAAGGGCGAAAATGCCGACAATCTCATCATGTTAGACCGATTGGCCAAGAAGTTAAGGGCTGCCCGCTTCAAAAACGGAGCCGTGAAATTCGACCGAGAGGAGTTGCATTTCGACATCGACGAGAAGGGTACACCTACGAAATGTTACTTCAAACGCTCGCACGATGCCAACAAACTCATCGAAGAATTTATGTTATTAGCCAACAGGACGGTGGCCGAAAGCATCGGAAAGGTAAAGAAAGGAGCCAAAGCCAAGACGCTCCCCTATCGTATCCACGACAATCCCGACCCACAGAAGTTGGAGGTATTGCGCGAATTTATCGTAAAATTCGGCTATCGTCTCAAGAGTAGTAGCACCAAAGGAGCTGCTGCCCGCAGCCTAAACAAGCTCATGGACGAGGTAGAAAGCAAACCCGAAGGCAAGCTCATACAGACCGTTGCTCTACGCGCCATGATGAAAGCGAAGTACAGCGTGCACAATATCGGGCACTTCGGATTGGCATTCGACTACTACACACACTTCACTTCGCCTATCCGTCGTTATCCCGATACGATGGTACATCGCCTCTTGACGCGCTATGCCGAAGGCGGACGAAGTGCCAACGAGAAACATTATGAGGAGTTCTGCGAGCACTGTTCGGACATGGAACAGATAGCCCAGAATGCTGAGCGCGACTCCATCAAGTACAAGATGGTCGAATTTATGGCCGATAAGTTGGGTAATGTGTACGACGCACATATCAGTGGAATCACCAGTTACGGCATTTATGCCGAGATAGACGAGAACCATTGCGAGGGTATGGTGCCTATGCGCGACCTCGGTGACGACTTCTATGACTTCGATGAACGCAACTTCTGCCTCGTAGGACGGCGTCGTCACCATAAGTATCAACTCGGTGATGCCATCAAAATACAGGTAGCTAAGGCCAATATAGAGAAAAAACAATTGGACTTTACGTTAGCAGAATAACCTCATTGTAGACGAATGGATGCTCATAGATAATTCTAACTTGAATGCAGAAATAATCACCCATGCATATTTAGAACAGAATATTCACTATCTAATACCTTCATATCTATGTGGAAACAAGGCATTCTAATGGCATGCCTGTCTCTTCATTTCCTTACCGGACAGGCACAAATGGCCGATGATTGGAAGACTTATTACGATGAAATCGGCACCTTAGAAGATGTAGAAATGGGCTCGTGGGAAGAGGCTTACGACGTGTTGAACGAGTTGGCAACCCACAAAATAAACCTCAACACAGCTACTCAACAAGATTTAGAACGCATCCCATTCCTCTCGGCACAGCAGATTGAAGAGATAGTGGCGTATATTTACCAGTACGCACCATTGCAAAGCGTGGACGAACTGGCCATGATTGAATCACTGGATGCGCCCCGTCGCCGACTTCTCCAGTGCTTCGTAGAAGTCAAACCCATCGAGCAAACCAGCTTCCCAACCCTCCGTAATATCCTCAAATATGGTAAACACGAACTCGTAGGATATGCCCGCATCCCACTATACAAACGCAAAGGCGATGACAAAGGGTATCTAGGCGACCCTCTCAAACACTGGATGCGCTACACATTCAACTACGGTCAGTACTTCAAGGTAGGATTGATAGGCGCCAAAGATGCCGGTGAACCTTTCTTCAAAGGGCATAATAGCAGTGGCTACGACTTCTATTCGGCCTACGCTCTCGTTAGAACAAAGGGGTTACTCACTACTCTTGTCGTGGGCAGATACCGTCTGCGATTCGGCATGGGACTTGTAATGAACAACGATTTCAGCTTCGGTAAACTGGGAACTTTGGCTACATTAGGCCGCAACACCGATCATATCAGTGGCCATGCATCACGCCTTGAGGCTAATTATCTGCAAGGAACAGCCGTCAGACTGGCTCTTACAAAGCATACCTATGCGACAGCTTTCGCCTCATATCGCCCCATCGACGCTACCATGAACAAGGATAGCGTCACCATTGCCACTATTCTTGAAACCGGATATCATCGCACCCAGAGCGAGATGAACCGTCGTCGGAATGCCATGCAAGCCACTTTGGGCGCACGCTTGTATTGGAGTGATAAGGGATTCCACATGGGATTATCGGGTGTCTACACCTCTTTCAACCATCAACTGCGACCCGATACCGTCCAAACATATCGACGTTGGCGACCGCGCGGACGCCGTTTTTACAATTTAGGCATAGACTATGGTTATCAAAACCATCGACTCATGATTAGCGGAGAAACTGCTACAGGCGACTGTCATGCCCTTGCTACCCTCAATACCATAAGCTATCAGCTCCGCGATAACCTCACTCTTATCGCCTTGCAACGTTTCTATTCCTACCGTTATCATAATCTCTTTGCAACAAGTTTTAGCGAGACCGGCAACGTTCAAAACGAGAGTGGATACTACATCGGAGCCTCTTGGACACCCCTTAGAAACCTCAGTTTGATGTGGTATAGCGACTATGTTTCCATGCCATGGGCTCGCTATCGGGTTTCTAAATCATCTTACGCGTGGGACCATCTCGTGCAAGCCACCTATCTTTATCACTCTCTTAGCCTCAACGCCCGCTATCGTTGGCACCGCAAGCAATATGATAATGCGGACAAAACGAGGCTCATTCCCCAAACCGAACACCGTGCCCGACTATCAGCCACCTATACTTCCACCCATTGGAGGAATAGAATCCAGACCGATTTTACATATATAAAAAATCAGCAAACAGCCAAAGGTTGGATGCTGACAGATAACTTTAACTACCAATTAGGAGTCTTCAAGGCTGGCATACAAGTCGCTTGGTTCCACACCGACGGCTATATCAGCCGCGTATATACCTACGAACCGGGACTTCTCTACACCTTTTCTTTCCCTTCATTCTATGGACATGGCATGCGCTATGTAGCTCATGTGCAAGCCAATGTCACCTCTCGTCTACAGCTGATAGCCCAAGCCGGGCACACCAACTATTCCGATCGAGACCACATTTCTAGCGGATTGCAGCAGATAGACAGCCACTCACAGACCGATATCGACGTGCAAATGCGATGGAAATTCTAATCCATTTGCTCGTTTTGAGCGTAAGACGTGCCGGGCGCACCGATGAATTTGCGTGTCGCTCTCAACTGATGGCGCATCACACTTAGCAATTCCTGTGTCTCTTGGATAAGATTCAGGTAGACGATAGAGATTTGCAGATTCTTTGAATTCCTATCTTTCTGCATGCGGTCTATGTGCTTATGGCGCAACACGGAGAGTTCGTTCTTGCATCGGTCGGCCTCTTCCATCACGTCGCGATACCCATAATATCGACCCGTACTGATAAAACCGGCCGTTTGTTTCATCAGTTGATGAATGCTGTTCAATACAGGTTGGAACTCATCAATATAACTTTGGGGCAACGGATTGAAATTGTTGTCCACATGTTCCTTTACTGGTTCGAGCATACGCTTCAGACAATAGATGTATTGCTGTGCACTATTGATACCTAGATAGAACCACGTATTGCGCTCCAAAGCCAACTCCTGCGGCACCAGATGCATCACTAATATCTCCTTCTTTCGATACTTTTTCAACATTTCCTGTTCTTTCTTAAGTGCACTTTGACTACTCCTTAGCTCGCTCATCTTTTGTTTTGACAACCCATCAAAGATATGCGTGTACTGCTCCAAGGCAAAGTTGGTCATACCGGCTTGCATCCTACTCACATGTTTCACCAGTAAATCCCACACTATCTCCGGGTCTTTGCTGCGCATCATCAGCTTGAACAACTCGTCTTCCTTATTCTCTTTCTCGCTGTCGCTAAACTTCTTGCTGCTTCTAATAAGCAGATAGATGACCAATCCCATAAAGGCTATCATCGCACCGATGCTTCCATAGAACATCACAAGCGTCACCAACATACAGCCAAGGAAGGCCACTCCCGCCGTCACAAACCATCCGCCAATCACCGAAAGCATACCCGTGATACGGAACACAGCACTCTCCCGTCCCCATGCACGGTCGGCCAAAGACGAGCTCATAGCCACCATAAAGGTCACATAAGTGGTAGACAAGGGTAGCTTCAGATTGGTTCCGATGATGATAAGCAATGCCGCCAACACCAAATTTACCGATGCACGCACCTCGTCAAAGGCTACTCCGGGAGCCAACACCACACCTTGATTGTCAAATCTGCCATCTATCCATCGACGGACCGACTGCGGTATCACGCGTTCCACGTTCTCCGAATAGTTCTGTGTCAAGCGAGCTATGCTGCGAGCAGCACGTGATGTGCCGAACATCTCATCGCCCTCGTCCTGTCTCGAAAGGTCTACACTGGTCTTAATCACATTGCGTGCCTTTTTCGAGGTAACCATCGAAAATATCATGATGAACGCCGCTATTGCGAGATAGAGCATCGGAGTCTTTGCCGAACCCTGTAACGACGCCATCAAAAAACTGTCGTTGGCACCACCACCATGCATCATATAGTCTTGAAACGAACTGAGACCAGCCAACGGAACACCGATAAAGTTCACCAAGTCGTTGCCTGCAAAGGCCATGGCCAACGCGAATGTACCGGCCAAGATGATGAATTTGAAGATGTTGACCTTGCACAAATGCAATATCTCCATTACCACCATACTCCCCAGAAACACCACTATCAGAAGCGTATGAATATGGGTATCGATGAAAGTCACCACACGTTGGTCGATGAACCAAGCCCCTCCCAATCCTTTTGCAAACACGAAATACGACAATGCCGTAACGGCAATGCCACCAAAGATAGCCACCGTGTAACGCAGATTCTCTTGATATTTAAAGGTGAATATCAAACGCGAAACCCACTGAACAATGTAACCGAAGACAAAAGCGACAGCCACCGACACGAAGATAGCGATGATAACGGTCAGCGCTTTCTCGGTATTCAACAGGTCGAATATCTGCAATTCACTGCCATGTGCCATCTTCAAGATAGCCATAACAAACGTACCACCAAGCAATTCAAACACCATCGACACAGTGGTAGAGGTGGGCAAGCCCAGACTATTGAACATGTCGAGAATCACAACATCAGTCACCATCACGGCTAATAAGATGGTCATAACCTCGTGAAAGGTGAAGTTAGACGGATTCATGATGCCGTGTCGGGCAATATCCATCATGCCATTGCTCAACAAAGCACCTGCCAGCACACCCACCGAGGCTACTATCATGATGGTACGATAGCGAGCCACACGTGCACCGACGGCCGAATTGAGAAAGTTTACAGCATCGTTGCTGACACCCACCCATAAATCAAAGGATGCCAACAAAAACAGAAAGACAATAATAATCAGATAAATCAATTCCATAAGTCGATTTTATAATTTCTTGATGCAAAAGTAGTAGCCCCATGTTTCCAATTCTTTGCAACCTTATTACAATCATGTTACAAATGATAAATAGCACGGCAGAAAAGGCATATTCAGTTATTTTTCGATATATTTGCAACATCGTTGGGCTAACAACTTATTAAGTTGCCGACTCAATATAATCTTCCGCTCCTTGAGAGAAAGCCGAGGTGAGGTTATTGCAAGGCCACAGCAGCATCGCTGCAAAAGCCAGACAGCAATGCTGAAAAGGCGAGGCAGCAAAGTTGCAGAGGCTTTGCAGCCGAGTAATAGACAAGTAAACGGGTAGACAAGTAGAGCTGATTGAGGGGACAAACAAAAGAAATAAAAATGGCAAAGTGGCTAACAAGCCTCTCCTAACCGGTATATATACAATATAATATGGATACGATGAAGCAGAGAATTCTTGTGGTCGACGACGAGCGCGACCTATGTAAAATCCTTCAATTCAACCTTGAGAATGAGGGATTCAACGTAGATGTAGCCTATTCGGCCGAAGAAGTGCTGGCCAAAGAGTCGCTTGCAGACTACGACCTCATGATGCTAGACGTAATGATGGGAGAGATTTCGGGCTTCTCACTGGCTAAACGACTCAAACAAAACAGTGATACGAGGCGCATACCCATAATCTTCGTCACTGCCAAAGACACGGAGAACGATGCCGTAACCGGACTTACCATCGGTGCCGACGACTACATCACGAAACCTTTTTCGGTACGCGAGATGATTCTTCGAGTCAAAGCCGTACTACGACGAACAGCCGTTACCGCGACTCCCACCGACGAATTGATCAGCTATCACACCCTTCGCATCAATCTATCTGCCAAAAAAGTGGAGTTGGACGGTATGGAAATACCTTTCACTAAGACCGAGTTAGGCGTGCTCAGCCTACTTCTCAAGCACCGTGGACGGGTGTTCAGCCGACAAGAACTCATCACAAAGATATGGCCGAGTGACGTATTGGTGCTCGACAGAACGGTGGATGTGAACATCACACGTATTCGTAAAAAGATTGGAATCTATGCCAAACACATCGTCACTCGGCAGGGATTCGGTTATTGTTTTGAAGATTAAAAGATGCAACCATCCATAGACAAACCAACAGGAACAACCATCGGGCAGCGCATGTTTGTACTTGTGCTCACAGTCTTTGTGCTCGTTGTGGCGCTCTTATTATCCATGAACCATGTGGGAGAGAACCGGCATAAAGCCGAACTCATCAACCTACGACTGCAAGACTACAACGACCGCATGTACGAAGTACTGGAGTTGACGGGGAAAAATAATGAGGCAGCCATTGCCAAATACGTCAATACGCACCGCATCAATGGCATGCGCGTAACATTGATACGCCCATCGGGACGCATAGTCTTCGACAACGAGGTGAAAGACTATGCCCATATTCCCAACCATAAGAATCGTCGAGAGGTGGCCACAGCATTACGCCAAGGAAGCGGTTTCGACATCAATCGCAACAGCCAGACGCTGGGTCACAAGTATTTCTATTCGGCTACATATTATCCAAGCGACTCTCTTGTCATTCGTTCGGCACTGCCTTACGACAACAACATGCTTGATGGACTGGACGATAACATGCTCTATCTATGGCTATCGCTCTGTGCACTCATCGTCATCACGCTTGTACTCTATCGCTTTATCCACCGATTGAGCCGCAATGTGACGAAGTTACGCCTCTTCGCAAGCCGTGCCGACCGCAACGAAAGTCTTGATAGTGAAGACTTGGTACAATTCTCCAACGACGAATTAGGGGAAATATCAGAGTACATCATCAAGCTTTATAAACGGCTACAGCGTAGTAAAGAGGAGCAAGCCAACATGAGAAAGGAACTCACACAGAACATTGCGCACGAACTTAAAACACCTGCTGCCACCATCCAAGGGTACTTGGAGACCATCATAGCCAACCCCGATATGGATGCAAAAATAAAACAACAGTTCATCGAACGAAGCTATGCGCAGAGTCAACGGTTAGGTAGTTTGCTCGTAGATATATCTACGCTCAACAAGATGGACAATGTAGACAACAGGCCACAACAGCCAGTTGACTTCGACATTGCGACAATAGTACGCGGCATTGTAGACGAGACAGCACTCGAAAGACAGGAAAAGAACATGCTGTTCCACAACCAACTACCGCAACAACTGCCTTTCCGTGGCGACCAATCACTTGTCTACAGCATCTTCCGAAACCTCACCGACAACGCCATTGCGTACGCCGGAGAGGGTAAATGCATCACGCTTCATGTGGAAGTAACTCCGGATGAGTATGCGTTTACATTCAAAGACGACGGTGTAGGCATCCCTCCGCAACATCTATCTCGCATCTTTGAACGATTCTACAGGGTGGATAAAGGTCGCAGCAGAAAGCTCGGCGGCACCGGATTGGGACTCGCCATCGTCAAAAATGCAGTGATGATACATGGTGGAACCATCACCGTAGAGAACCTAGAAGAGGGAGGCGTGGCGTTTAAGTTCACCCTTTCGCGAGGTTGAGAAGCTAGAACTGCTTTCAACAACAATAGTCCGAATTACGGAAAAGGAAACTCATAATCCTTATTCTTAATTCGTTTTACCAATTCTCTGCCAATGGGTCTAACCTCATCAATAATTGATTCACACACTTTTTGAGGTATTTGAATTCTCATTCCTGCATTGATTAAATCTTCATCGGTAGGACTATCGGTATAACCAACCGTTGTTGCATGCGTCCCCAAAGAACTATCATGAGTCATATCGTAAGCAGGTGATAGCTTCCATTTGCCATCTATATATAGGAAAGAGAAGTTTCGTACATGGTCATCGAAGTTTTCTGAATAGTAATTGAATACCATCCTTCTGAATTGTTGTTCCACTTCTACATGATCCTGCGTAATATATCCCGTTAAAGCAAGGAGTGTATTGTAATCCATTTTAGGCAGATTGATACCCTCGTTCAGAAGCCCACTGGCCGTAACCATATGGATTCTATCTCCATTGGGGGCTATATCGAAACGTTCTTCACCAAAGTAGCGACCATTGAATAACCTAAATTGTGGGACAATGATTCCTGCTTTCTGCGCAGCTTTGTTATACATGTATTCTATAAGTCCCGCATCAAGAGGGTCATATGTTTGGCGAAACTTCACGATCCAACTTATTCCGTCTGCATTTAACAACACTTTGGGGCGAACACCACCGGAGTTTCCACTAGCCATATATAATCTTCCGGCATTCTTATCGCTCTTTTCAGAAAGCGCCTCTAGCGCCTCATGCTGTATCTTGTCAAGGTCTATGCTGTCTTCCGGTATTGATATTTTATTGTCAGGAACATAGCACAATGCTCCCATACCGGACGAACCGACGATACTTAGTTTCTGTAATGGATCTAGTTCCATGTAGTTGACACCATGCTTTCTTAGCTCTTTGGTCAACATATACTCTCCATAGCCACCGGGTATGCTATCCTCAAACACGCCAAAGTTACCACCAAACGGTGTAAGTTCGGCTTCAAACAACTCTGGTATAAGCGGAAGTTTCAAGGGAGAGATGGAAAATCCGGTGTCAAGCCATTCTCTATCATATTGGAACAAACATGTCCCATTCGTCCCCATAGTCATTCTTCCCACAAGAATATGATGGTACATGACTTTCAAAGATTCAACCTTTCTCATCGGTTCCTCTCTTTCTACTTTTATTTTTGTTGATCTTTACCATCTCATCAAGGCTATTATACTTGGGCTTAGACATGACTTCCATCAGTTCCTGAGCATACCCTAAGGCACGACCTATCTTTACAAAACTGCCCAAAGAGATCTCACCGGTATGTTCAAAACGCTGTATGGTAGACAAAGGTACACCACTAAGGTCGGACAAAGCCTTTTGTGACATATTCTTTTCCAGCCTACGTAGCCTGCAACACTCTGATAGTCTTCGCTGAATATCGTCACTTGAAATCGGTTCAAAGATATACATATATTACAATTTATATATTAGTTACTATACCTAATATTCTTATTTTATAACTTATATATTAGTTATTACAAATATACACAAAAGACTTATAAGAGTCAAATATTTCTTCTTATTTCTAGATACAATCTCTATATGTGATTTTACAAGCCCCTCTTACAGTCAACTATCTGCAAATTAATGCTCATTTATCATTGATTTACAGTACCTTTGCAGCATGGATAAGAATATATCAGATTATGAAATAATGGCTCCGGTGGGCTCGCGAGAATCGCTCGCAGCAGCTATTCAGGCCGGTACAGACTCCGTTTACTTCGGCATCGGACAGCTGAACATGCGCTCACATTCGGCCAATCACTTCACCATAGACGACTTACGAGAGATTGCAGCAACGTGTAATGAGCACGGTATCAAAACCTATCTCACGGTAAACACAGTCATCTACGACGAGGATATAGCCACAATGCACGAGATAATAGACGCTGCCAAAGAGGCCGGAATATCGGCTGTTATCGCTTCAGACGTAGCAGTAATGGCCTATTGTAATGAAATTGGCGAGGAAGTTCACCTGTCTACTCAACTCAATATATCGAATACGGAGGCTTTAAAGTTCTATGCTCGGTTTGCAGACGTATCGGTATTGGCTCGCGAACTGAAAATGGAACAGGTGAAATACATCCACGAACAAATAGTCGAACAGAATATTTACGGTCCGCTAGGCAAGCCCGTTCGTATCGAAATGTTCTGTCATGGTGCACTATGTATGGCTGTTTCGGGCAAATGTTACATGAGTCTTCACGATGCAAATCGCTCAGCCAACCGCGGCCAATGCGTACAAATATGCCGCCGTTCGTATACTGTAACCGACAACGAAACGGGAAAACAGCTAGAGATAGACAATAAATACATCATGAGTCCAAAGGACTTGAAAACCGTACGCTTCGTAGATAAGATGATGGATGCGGGTGTTCGGGTGTTCAAAATCGAAGGACGTGCGCGTGGCCCCGAATATGTGTACACCGTAGTAAAATGCTATAAAGAGGCCATACAGAGCGTTCTTGATGGCACTTTCACCGAAGAGAAGAAGGACGAATGGGACAAACGACTCGCAACCGTGTTCAACCGCGGCTTCTGGGATGGCTATTATAAAGGCCAGACAATGGGTGAATGGACCAAGAATTACGGTAACAAGGCCACACAGAAGAAAATACTTGTAGGCAAAGTAACCAAGCACTTCGCAAAGATAGGGGTAGCCGAGATTGCCGTGGAAGCCACTACATTCAACGTAGGAGACAAGTTACTCATCACCGGACCGACTACCGGAGCCATGTATCTTGATGCTACAGAGATACGTTATGACCTGAAACCCGTAGAGAAAGCAGAACAGGGATGGCGTATTTCCATCCCCGTACCCGACAAAGTGCGCCCCAATGACAAGCTGTTTAAGCTGGTAGAAGGGTGACTCTATATGCTCTAAAACATCATAAAAGAGCCATATAAAATATACAGAATAAGGATATTAGCAAACAAATATGACTATCAACGAATTGCAAGACGAAGTCATTGCGGAGTTTGAAGACTTCACCGACTGGATGGATCGATACCAAATGCTCATCGACCTAGGCAATGATTTGGAAGTATTAGACAATCAATATAAAACAGAAAGCAACCTTATCAATGGTTGTCAAAGCCGTGTGTGGGTGCAATGCGACTATACAGACGGGCTCATCAAGCTCACAGCAGACAGCGATGCGCTCATCGTCAAAGGCATCATAGCCCTGTTGATTCGCGTATTAAGCAGTCATACACCAACCGAGATACTCGATGCCGACCTGTATTTCATCGACCGTATCGGGCTGCGTGAGCATCTCTCGCCCACCCGTAGCAATGGTTTGCTCTCAATGATTAAGCAGATTCGCATGTACGCATTGGCTTATAAAACTAAGGAGGAACAGCAGTAAAATGCGCAAGCTCAAGACGATAGAGATGCAACGACTCACGGTCGACGAGTTCAAAGAGGCCGAAAAGCTGCCTCTGATAGTGGTTCTCGATGACGTACGATCGCTGTATAATGTAGGAAGTGTGTTTCGTTCATGCGACGCTTTCCGTGTAGAGGCAGTCTATCTGTGCGGTATCACGGCCACACCTCCCAATGCCGAGATTCACAAAACGGCTCTTGGCGGTGAAGACAGTGTGGATTGGAAATACTTCCCTAGCGCGATTGAGGCCGTCGAAGCCCTCCACTGCGATGGCTATTATATATATGGTATCGAGCAAGTTGAGGGTTCTGTAAAATTACAAGACCTATCGTTAGACCGTCAAGGCAAATATGCCGTAGTCTTCGGAAACGAGGTTAAGGGCGTCGCTCAGGCTGTTATCGACCGTTGCGACAGCTGTCTGGAGATTCCACAGTTTGGTACCAAGCATTCGCTCAACGTGAGTGTGACTACCGGTATCGTCGTTTGGGAGTTTGCCTGCCACCTCATCTTGGATTCCAATAAATAGACATCAACTTACAAGAAAGCCTATCAAGCTCCACCCATATCCCCCTTTGCCCACTGCATTGGGGGATTTTTGTTATCTTCGACCATCACCTCGGCGGTAGATATATTCCGCCGTTTGAATCATAGCCTTGGCATATTCTTCGAGCGATTCATAGGCTTTGGTCTTTGCCACAGCCTTTTGCTGACTGTCATAACAAAAACTTTTCTGAATCTTCGGGGCATAGACATAACGTCGCGAAGCATCTCTCCCCACGATTTGGTTATCGGCAGAATAGAACACATGGTCTCTTTTCGTCTTTAAAAGATTGACACCAAAGCCATCATAAGCATAACTCATGTTCAGCATACCAAGCAAAGTAGGCATTACATCAACTTGCATACCTAGCCCATCATATACTTGCGGCTTTACGTCCGCACCGAAAATCATCAGTGGAATATGGTTGTAGCTTTCTGGCAATTCACTATTATCCATGCCAACCATCTTACCGTGATCGGCCAAAACGACGAATATTGTGTTCTTATACCATGCCTCCCGGCTCGCTTTACGCAAGAAATCGCCAACAGCCCAGTCGGCATACTCCACTATTTGCGACTCCGGTTCGCTGGTATGCGGCTTGAAGAACGATGGAATAATATAAGGAGGATGGTTGCTAATAGTGAGAAGCGTCGCCATAAAGGGTTTGCCCGTAGCCGCCTGACGGTTGATAACGGGCAGCGCATACTGGAACAAATAGTGGTCGGACACGCCGAAACTGTTCACCACCTCGCTCTTCGGATAGTTCTCTTGCGAATAAATTTCATCATATCCGTTGGTAGAGAAGAAGGCTTTCATGTTGTCGTACTGCGCCTCATGAGTCATAAAAAACATATTATGGTAACCCTCTCGCTTCAGTACCGTGGGAATTCCGTCGCGCCGGGGAGTCACCGTACCCTTCATCAGGTTCCTAAACATCAGCGCAGGAAAGGAATATAGCGTTGCCGTCATACCGTGGTTCGTGTGGATTCCGGCACTATAGAAGCGGTTGAATGTCAACGAATGATGATAGAGCGAGTCTAGCGTGGGTGTGAGATGTTGGCCGTTACCGAACGATTCAAGTAGTGGTGCCGACATCGACTCCATCAGAATAATAACCACATTGTATTTCTTGACAACACCATCAGCCTTGACATACCGACGCAAAACGTGCGTACTATCCACCTTACCATCGATTCCCAAACTGTTACGAGCTATCGTAATGGCCTTATTATAAGGCATCAAATGCAACTCTCGGTTCTCACTTCTCATGTCGTCCAGTGCACTTGTAAGCAAATTAAACGCCGGATTGATGCCCAACTGATTGAGGAAAGCATCGTTACAGTAATAAGCCTGACTGATTTTAATAGGGTTATACCCTATCCGGCCACGTATGCCAAAAACACAAAGTCCACCGACCAACAGCAGCACAACGGTACGTAAACTGCATGAGACGATGCCTATACGCGAAACAGGAAGAGTTTGTAACCGTTGATACCAATACTTCTCCAGCTTCAACCCTGCCCACCAAAACAGACCAGCAACGACAAAGAATAACGCAATATGGACGAGATAACTCTTCTCTTCGACCAACATACCGGCCGTAGTGCCCGTATAAGAGAACCATTCAAAAATAGACGAGTTGATATTCTTAGAGAAATACTGGAAATAAGGAGTATTGGCAGCTGACACAGCCAATGCCAATGTCATCAACACACCGTACCAAATGGTGACCGACCGATACGTCCATCGACGACGAAAACCCACAATGGCACTGCCCAACAAGAAGACAATAGGCAACAAAGAGATATAACAAAGGATGACATTGTCGAACCATAGGCCGCGAACAAAGGCTATCATCGGGTTGGCTTCGCCCGTACAGAGATGGCGTAAGAACAAAAACTCGATGAGTCTGAAAGCACTTAGACACAGCAATCCCAACACATGTATCGTAACAAGATATAAGAGCGAAATACTAGTTTGTCGATTTTTACTGAACATGATAGATTCTTTTGATTGACAAGTCTTACCGACTTACAATCTACGAAGGTACACATTATCAACGAAAAAACGACTGTCAGAATCCTAAAAAGCTCCTATCAATCTTGAAAACTCACTATTCTTCACTCCTAATAAGTCTACTTGTTTACCCATCTATCAGTCTATTAACCGACTGCAAGGTCTTTTCAGCATCGCTGCATCAACGTGGCAACAAAATTGCTGAGCCCAGACAGCAATGCTGCCAATAGCTTGCAGCAACCTCACCCCACCCCTCTCCCAAGGAGAGGAAGGAGTATATGGAAAGGAAAGGTGATGAATTAGTGTAGTCACCCTTCCTTTCCGGAAACAAGAAATAGGTAAGAATAAAAGCTTACCGTTAGAAGTTGACACCGAAGGTAAGATTGAATGTACCGGTATGCGTATCTTCGAAGTCGTCTTTACCGACGTTAGCTAACCCGACATCGTAGCTCGCTTCTAAATAAAGCATTTGGAATCCAAGTCCGCATCCTACCTTGATACCACCATCGAAACGATTGAAGTTGTCGTTGTAATCCTCACTGAAGCTAGGATAAGCGGCACGGTTGTCGTAGTCTTTAATCTTGCCTCCCACACCACAAGCTAGATATCCACCCACAAACGGTTCGATAGAGAAGTCGCGGTCTACGTGGTATTTGTACTTCAAGAGCAAAGGAAGTTCAACGTAATTCAGCCCATAGGTGAACTTTTGACCATTATATGTACTCTTTCCTCCTTTTTCTGTATAATATAAACCCGTCTCGAAAAAGAGTGGAGCGCGGTTGGTAAGCTGCGTTCCTATCACATACCGACATTCAGTCCGGTCTTAGACTCATTGGTATCCAGTATCTTTGAATCGGAATTAACGTTGGCAATGCCCAGCCCCAAACGCATACCATAATACATATTGTTGTTGTACGAGTTGTAGTTGGGGCGTGTCCTGTAGTTCTGCCTGTTCCTGTTGGCATAATAAGCAGCACGCTTACGTGGCGGAATGGGGCGTCCGTCAGGGTAATACTGTGCCTTGACCGGCATGGTGCACAATAACAAGAGGGCCGATAATGATAAAAGAATGTAATGTTTCATAAGTCTCTAATTGATTGGTTTCTAAGGCAAATGTACGTAATCATGGGCAAAGTGAACAGGGAGAAAAGCCTATTTGGCAGAGGATTTTCCCTAAAATGCAACTGTAGGACCGGGCTGTATGGCGCGTAAAAGGAAATTTAGCCTGCTAAATTTCACCGATTCCGAAAATATAACTACTTTTGCTTTGCGATGAAACTACGTATCAACATACTGTGCATATTCATCTGTTTGTGCCACATTTCGGCGTTGGCACAGAACGATGGAGCAGTTCGTGTCAATCCCGAAGATCGAGTGGTGGATATGGACAATCCCACTTTCGTGCCGATGGTGAAAGTGGGTAAGGTGATGAAAGATGGTGATTCCATCCAGTATGTAGAGTTGAACAATATCTATGTGTACCCTGTGCCGGTATTTACAAATGCACGTCAACGCGTAGCTTACAACCGCTTGGTGGCCAATGTGAAAAAGGTTTTGCCCATAGCCAAGGAAGTGAACCGTATCATTATCGAAACAGGCGACTATCTGGAAACACTCCCTAACAAGCGTGCCCGCGACGCGCACATGAAGATAGTAGAGAAAAGTTTGAAGGAAGAGTACGGGCCACGCATGAAGAAACTCTCGTATACACAGGGTAAACTCTTGATAAAACTAGTCTATCGCGAATGCAACAGCTCGTCGTACAACCTTATCCAAGCCTTTCTCGGTCCTATTCGTGCCGGATTTTGGCAAGCTTTTGCGTGGGCTTTCGGTGCTAGTCTGATGAAGCAATACGATGGCGATGGCGTGGACAGAGTGACCGAACGAATCGTCAGACAGGTTGAGGCGGGACAATTGTGAAAAACGTTTGTGTTTTATTTTCCTATTTCTAGCGTTTGCATTACCTTTGTAGAAGCTAAGCGACACTCGGCAATTTAAAAGTGAACTTTCATTGCGCTCATTTGCATTACCTTTGTAAAAGCTAAATATTACAATATGGAACAGAAGTTTTTTATCTATAATACTCTTTCTCGGAGGAAAGAGATTTTCAAGCCATTGCATGCTCCTAACGTGGGAATGTATGTGTGTGGACCGACCGTTTATGGCGACCCACATTTGGGACATGCTCGTCCTGCCATCACGTTCGACCTGCTTTTCCGCTATCTGAAGCACCTCGGCTATAAGGTACGCTACGTGCGTAACATCACCGATGTGGGACACTTGGAACACGATGCCGACGAAGGCGATGACAAGATTGAGAAGAAAGCACGTCTGGAACAGCTCGAACCAATGGAGATAGCGCAGCATTATACCAATCGTTATCACCAAGCGATGGATGCACTCAACGTGCTTCCGCCCAGTATCGAGCCGCATGCCACCGGGCATATCATCGAACAGGAAGAACTGGTAAAAGAGATTTTGAACAATGGATATGCTTATGAAAGCAATGGTTCTATCTATTTCGATATAGAGAAATACAACAAAGACCATAAATACGGTATTCTTTCAGGGCGCAACCTCGATGATGTCATCAACAACAGTCGCGAACTTGACGGCGTGGGAGAGAAGCGTAATCAGGTGGACTTTGCTTTGTGGAAGAAAGCACAACCCGAACATATCATGCGTTGGCCGAGTCCGTGGGGCGACGGTTTCCCCGGTTGGCACTGCGAATGTACGGCTATGGGACGTAAATATCTAGGCGAACACTTCGATATTCACGGTGGTGGAATGGACTTGGTATTCCCACATCACGAGTGCGAGATTGCTCAAGCGGTGGCTAGTCAGGGCGACCAAATGGTACATTACTGGATGCACAACAACATGATAACCATCAATGGACAGAAGATGGGTAAGAGTCTAGGTAACTTCATTACGCTCGAACAGTTCTTCACGGGCAATCATGAGAGTCTGGAGAAGGCTTTCTCGCCCATGACTATACGCTTCTTCATCCTCTCAGCCCACTATCGTGGCACGGTAGACTTCTCTAACGAAGCGCTCATTGCCAGTGAGAAAGGACTCAATAAGTTGATGAATGGTATCGCAGATTTGAGTCGTGTACAGGCCGGAAACGAGAGTGATGCATCAACAAAAGCCTTTGTTGCAGGATTTCGCCAACAGTGCTACGATGCCATGAACGACGATTTACAGACACCAGTGGTTATCAGTCATCTGTTCGAAGCATGTCATTTGATTAACATTCTGCTCGACCATAAAGCGCAAATCAGCGGTAAAGACCTTACGGAATTGGCCGACACGATGAATCTCTTTGCCTTTGAACTGCTAGGATTGAAGAATGAGCACGCTTCTAACAACGATGTACGAGAGGCTGCTTTCGGCAAGGTGGTAGACATGGTATTGGAACTTCGCAAGAAAGCTAAGGACAATAAAGACTGGTCAACAAGCGACCAAATACGCGATGCACTTGCTGCTGCCGGCTTTGAAATAAAAGATACCAAGGACGGAGTGACTTGGAAGTTGTAAGAAGAATGTATCCCTCCGAATGGGGATGAGATTCAATCAGAATATAAAAAAAGCCCGGCTCCATGAAGAGTCGGGCTTTTTACATTCATAAAATCTTATTTTAATGCTGCATTGACATCGCTATAAAGGGCGTCGTAATGGGCACGAAGCATCTTGCTAGAGGCTGAAACACGCAAACGCCCCAGCAGTTTCTTGAGGTCGAGCGCAAGCCCTTGGGTTACCGGAGTGCGAATCATGCGGAAGTCTTCCAATGGATCGAACTCGAAGAATGACTTAGAACCGCGGTCGAGATTGTCGTGTATACCGCATACATGGGGCTGAGAAGCAAAGAAAGCAGAACCTGATAGCGACTTCTTTTCTTGCTTGGCAGAGAGTGCACGCAGCAAACTATTGACATAAACGATTTGCAACTGACGCTCGTAGAGATTAGGTACAGCATTGCGTAAGCTCTTAGCCCACACGAAACGATACACTTCGTCCATCATTTCTTGATAGGTATAGGCCTTGGTTGGCTCCATCTGCTCAAACAGCGAGAGCGCTGTGGCCACCGGACCGGCAAACAAACTCTTCAAGAAACGGGCTTGCATGTTGCTGACCGACTGTATGCGACCGGTCTTTTCAACAATACTCTTGTCGTTATACCAGTTAGGTAGGTCGGCTATGTTGCGCAAAACAAATTGCAATGCACGCTTCTGTGTGTTGCGATCGGTAAAACGGAAGTTGGGCTTACCATCTCCTGCGACAGGCTCATCCATATAGATACTGCCCACATACATCACTGCATGATAGATCTCGCGTTGTAGTTGTTCGGCCACTTCGTTGTGTGCTTCCTGCAAACGCTTGTAATCTTTGCCATCCTCTACACACCATTCTGCAAGATGTTTCACGATATACTTGAGATTCTTAATGCCATATTCACCAGCCTTGACAGCGTCATCGCCCAAGTCTTCTGACTGACAACTGGGGTCTACAGAGTTGAAGAAATACTGTTGACCATAGAGATACATCGGATTGTTTTCCTTCTCTCTAATCCATTTATTCAGTGTTGGCAATTCGTCTTCAGGCGTCACTGCACCGGGAATAGGCTTATATCCCCATGCAATGGCATATGAATCGTATACTCCTAATGGCGGAGGCAGCAGGTTGACTCCCTTATCTCCGGGCTGCGCCACATAATTATAGCGGGCATAATCCATGATAGACGGGGTGGTACCATACTTCTGTGTGAATGTAGCAGAGCGCAAAGAGTCGACCGGAATGGTGGCAGAAGCTCGGAAATTGTGCAAGAGTCCAAGGGTGTGACCCACTTCATGAGTAGCCACATACCGTAGAGAACTACCTGTCAACTCGTCGTCGAGAACACGCTTTCTCACCTTAGGATCGACCGCAGCAGTTTGTACAAAGCGCCAGTTATGCAGCAGTTTTACACTATTGAAGTAAAAGAGTACGTCTCCTTGAATAATCTCTCCGGAACGTGGATCGGATGCGCATGGCCCCACAGAGTTCTCAACATTGGTCGTAATCATACGATAACAATTGTATCGAATATCATCGGGATCGAAGTTAGGATCGTCTTTTGGATAGTCACGTACTTGCATCACGTTCTTGTATCCAATCTTTTCGAAAGCCTTATTCCATTCCAATACACCTTCTTTAATATAGGGTGCCCACTTGCGAGGGATGGCTGTATCGATGTAAAACACGATGGGGTTCTTGACTTCGGTGAGCTTTCCTTGAGCAAAAGCAGCACTATCTACAGGTTCCAAGTTCCAACGTTTGATATACGAAACAGGCACAACACCATCGTTACGGTCGCTGAAATACTCCTTTTTCTCATCGAAATAACCGATTCGAGGGTCTGCCAAACGTGGGCGCATAGGCTTCTCTGGTAAGAGAATAATGTTGCGCGTCATGGTCACAGTGAACGGTTCGTTGCGCGAAGTGTAGCCCATTTGCGACTTCACCTGCAAATTCTTGGGGAACGATTTAGCCCCAATAATCACGCAAAGGTCGCTAATCGGACTGCCCATCTGTGTGGCTTGAGGAACTCCGGTCTTAAAAGGATTGAGTTCTTCTATGCTTGAAGTAAAGAGCGATTCCATATCTACTAGAAGAGTAGAATCATTGGTTTCCTTGATTTTATACGACTTCCAGATGGGCGCAATGAAGTTCCTATCAAACGAAGCTTGCAAAGATGAGTTGGGATCGCAGATGTTTTTAGACGACTTCTTATGGATATAGAGTCTTTTGCCTTGGGTAGAAAGCGTAATGAGGACAGGCGAATGAGGCATCTCTCCGGCCACCGTGCTAGAGTTATTGCTTGTCGTCGATACACGCGAAGTGAGCAACAAGTCTTTCCCCAACAACGATTTGGGAATGGCAAATAGATATTCACCCTCTTTCTCATAGGCGGTAATGAGTCCGGGATGCGCTTTATAGCCGGCTACAGCCTTGCTATAACCGCTGACAGAAGTCATCTCTTGCTTCTCGGAAGCGTCTTTCTTATTAGTTTTCTTCTTACTGTTTGCAGGAGCCACGCATAACATTGCACACAATGCTATGCCTGCTCCTCTCCATAAAATATTCATTTTATTCTATTTAGGGTAATTTTTCAATGTCGTAACCATCGCATTTCAAGAATGCCTCTTTCAAGATGTCATACTTCTCTTTCATCTTGGAATACTTGGCAATGAGTGCATCTCGCTCTGCCTTGGGCGTACTGAAGATGAATGCTACCCACTGTCTGCGATCGGTATCTTCATCAGGAAGCTCTATCCACCACGACGACCACTCTTTATCATAGAATGTTGTACGATGGTTATAGCTGATAAATCCCAATGTATGATAGTCCAAGTCATCGGGCTGTGTCTCTTCTGTAACCTTACCAAAGGCTTTTGATTCACCTGCTTCTTTCTTAAAATATTCTCGGTTTACATCCGAGAATGCCTCCGGAATAGAGAATGCAGATTTCACTTCCCACAAGTAATCCATCCAATAGCGAGAGTTAATATCACCCTCGATGTCGCGCTTTTGAGCCTCTGTATAGCTGCCCATTTCTTTGCGAACACCTCCTAATGCGAGGAAACGATTGGCAACATAGGAGTGATAATAAGGTCTGCCGGTCTCTTGACCAAGGAAGAATATGCTGTCGGCCAGCAAGATCGAGAATGGCATATACTTCTTCTTGAATTCCTCGGAATAGTGATTCAAGAACATATCATCAAGCATCTTGATACCCTTCTTGATGAGTTCGGGGCTTTGTTCAGGAGCCGTGATGAGCAGATTATTCTTCTTTTGGAAGTTATATTTGTAGTCGCGAGTAATAGGATTGGTAATCAGATACGTCTTATAATCGCGATACATCTCGAACTTACGGTGTTGAATAGGATCAGAAGTGTTATCTTCTACATTGTAGATAGGCTCTTCTATTTCGGCCGTCACATTGTCGTCGTTAGAACAAGAGACCGTTCCCAGAGTCAAAGCGACGCAAAGAGCCGATAAGATATATTTTGTATTCATACGTTACTATTGTTTTAGATGTTATTGAGTTCGCGTTCGGCACGTGGTACAGGCAATGTGTAGCGTGCGTCACCTTGCTTTAATACGTACTCTGTTTTTTGTCCTGAGACGGTGCTAGAAGAGTATGTATGTTTCAATTCAGGGCATCCCCAACGGCGAAGGTCGAACCAACGCAAGCCCTCGAAGCACAATTCTTTCCGACGTTCAGTACGAACTGCCTCTACTACCTTGTCTTTTTCGGTTATGGTTTCGGCCGTATATCCTTCAATACGCTTAGCTCGTACGGCATTCACATCATCCATAGCTTTGGCTCCTTGTCCCAATTCGGCATAAGCTTCAGCACGATTCAAGTAAACTTCAGAGAGATGGAAGTTGCCCGGATTAATATTCTTTGAACCAAGATTATAGTATTTGAACGGCTTTACATCTTTGGATGTAGGGCTACTAAAGAAACTCATACGACGCTTATCCTTCTTATCATACATGTTAAGAAGTTCCATGTTAACCTTGAAGGTCCCACGAGTACCATTAGTGGCAGAAATATAATTGGCTAATTTATAAGCTGCCTGAGAACCGTATGAAAAGAAAATCTCTTTATTAGAACCATCGTAGAATCGTTTAGTCCTGTCCGTAAGTGTGCTTAGGTCGTGCAATTCTATCTCATTCTTTCCTATCAAGTCACTTGTCACATTAACCACTTCTTGAAATTCTTTACCATATAATAATACACGAGAGAGCAGCAATTGGACAGCACTAAGGTTGGGGCGGAAGATTGTTTTAGACATACCCGACGACTTAAATAGCTTGACGGCTTCAGTCAAGTCACTTTTCATGAGGACATAAACCTCCTGTAGAGTGGCACGTTGCAGTTTCTTATTCTCTACACTGATAGCAGTATTGATTGGCACACCAGCAGTCTTACTTGCTTGTTCAGCACTTTCATACGGCTTAGCATAGGTGTTTGCTAACATATAATACGACCACGCACGGATAAAACGAGCCTCAGCTTCCAAATCATCTTTTTCGTTTTGCGTGCCTGACATCTCATTCAAGCGATCCAACACGATATTCGTAATCAAGATACGATGGTAACATACACTCCACATATTATCATCTCTGATTGTATTATTGAAGTCTATCTCAGGATCTTCTTGCCATGTATAGTAGCCCCAAGTCTGCTCACGCGTATCCTGTGTGTCCTTGCGACGTACATTAACTTTCTCACCTATGTCGTCGGTCATCATATCCAAATACTCCCCAAGCATCACGCCATTGCTCTTACCTTGGTTCAATGCCTCACCGGCAATAAACTCACGGTAGTCACCAACAGTCTTAGGGATATATAAATCTTGTGATTTTTCATCGAGCAACTTATCACAAGAGGTCAACATCAGTGCTCCATAAACGAGGAGAGCCGTGCTATATATGATATGTTTGATATTCATTGTATGTACTTTTTATTAGAATGTAAGACTCAACTGGCAAGAATATCCCGTACGTGGAGGGATGGTTCCTGAAGTCAATGATAACTGTTCGGGGTCACGACCTTTCAACTTGCTATCCTTGATAACGAACAGGTTGCTGGTCTCGAATGTAATGTTTCCACTCCTCACATGGATGCGCGAGAGGATATTAGTAGGAATCTCATAGCGTAAGCTAATAGAACGACAGCGCAAGAAACTACCCGAAGCCACACGAATGTCGCTCTTGTTGTACATATCCCAACGGTTATCCGCTATAGAATACTTACGCTCGTAAGGAGCAAAACGCATTGGATTATCAGACAAAACAGGTATATTCGTCTTGGCTTCATCACCCGCCTGCTGCCAGCGATCTACGAATTCTTTCGACATATTCTGCTGCGGGAAGGGTAAACCCTGACCATTAGAAGCATACAAATCGTTGAGACGAATCTTATTACCGAATCCAAATGAGAACAAAGCATTCAGTGTAAAGCTCTTATAACGGATGGAAGAAGAGAATCCACCGGTCAAGTCGGCCTCACGTTTACCCGAATATACGAAAGCAGCATCGTATGCTTCCTGTAGACTATTGATGGTTCGTTTACCATCTGTATCAACTTCCGACTCACCATAGAAGGTGGGTAAGCCTGTTTTTGGATCCAATCCTTTGAAGCGATATGAGAACAAACTGTTTACGGCATAGCCATTCTTAACCAACGTTCCATTGATATAATCTTGCCAAGTTGGTTCTACGTCGCCCTCATTCGTAATCTTATTATAGTTCTTACCCGTATTGAACGACAAACTCCATGTGACATTTTTGGTGCGAACAGGAATCACATTCAAAGCTAATTCCCATCCTTTGTTCTCTATATCGCCCTCGTTCATGGCCACAGCACTGGCTCCATTAGAGGGAGCAATATTGCGCAACACAATTTGGTCGTAACCTTTCTTGCGGTATATATCCAACGTACCAGATACGCGATAGTCGAAGAATGAGAAATCGAGACCAAGGTTATAAGAAACCGTCTTCTCCCAATGTAGATGGTCGTTAGGCAACTGTTTCAGTGTAGACACATATTCACCGAGGGTACCATTGTAGTTTTCTTGTCTTACAATCAAGTAGGGAGTCTGACTCGGATGCACGTTTCCTTGAACACCATACGAAGCACGTACGGCAAATTCATTCAACAAATTCTGATTCTTTAAGAACTTTTCGTTGTGCATATTCCAACGAGCCGAAGCCGACCACACTGGCAAGAAGCGTACGCTCTTGTCCTGTCCGAAACGATTGGAGCCATCGGCACGTATATTGAAATTGGCGATATAACGATTGTCGTAGGTATAAGTAGCCACACCATACATAGACACCACATTATTCGTGTTGTCAATAATAGTCATCGGATTGTTTTGCAAAGCCTTAGCATATCCTTTATATGTAGTTACATCTATATCAGCAAAAGTCTTTCCACGGAATGGCATGTAACCCAAATAACGTCCAGAATGACTATTATTTTTCACCGAAATGATTTCGTTACCAACCAAAGCATAGAGTTGATGAACTTTATTAAAAGTCTTATTAAAAGCGGCTTCGTTACGGAATGTGTAGCGAGTAGAGGATGTATTGGTATACTTCAACTCTCCTCCTAATGGGATAATCGCATCATCATAATAGGTTTCATTGCCCCTAATGATAGTTCCAAATGGCACTAAACGGAATCTTGAGATATAGAAGCTATGTTCGTCAGCCCAATTCTCTTGGTCGCTTGAGTTGTGACTAATACCTGCCAAAGAACTCAACTTCAACCATTCCCAAGGACGATATACCAATTGTGCAGTCAGCGAGGTGGTATGCTTCTTGATGTTCTGTCCCGTAGTCTCCAACTCATTGAAGATATTAAAGGGCAATGAGGCATAGTTTGTCTTCTCTTGGTTATAGTACAGATAGTCGCCATTGGCATTGTATGCCGGTATGGCTCTTGATGTACGGTAGGCGTAGTCGAGCAGTGAGACACTGTTATGTGGATAGTCTGAATTGCTGGAACTTGCATTGAAATTCACCGTAGCATCCAAATTATGAGTCAACTGGATGTTGAACTTGGCCAATCCTGTGAGACGATTCATCTTTTCATAACTATTCGTACCTTGCTGATTCAGATAACTCAACGACACATAGTAGTCCATCTTCTTACCCGAACCCGACACAGAAATAGAGTGCTGCTGCGAAAATGCGTTGCGGAAAAGCATGTCCATCCAATCGGTATTCAACTCTTTCAGCGCCTTCACATTGTTACGGAAGGTATCATAGTCAATTTCCTTGTTCCAAAGCTTCTGCAATTCGCCTTCGTAACCAATGTTGGTTGGACGGAAAGTAGAGAACTCCAAGCCACGTGCCACCATTTCTTCCGACATCTCCACGCGCTCTTTCGAATTCATCAGATTGAGGATACTGTAGCTCGGAGCCAGCGTCAGTCCGAAGTTGGTCTTATATGATATGGTAGGACGTTCGCCTCTACCGCGCTTCGTAGTCACCACGATGACACCGTTAGCAGCTTTCACACCATAGATAGCCGTAGCACTTACGTCTTTCAAAATGTCAATACGCTCAATGTCATCAGGGTTCAATCCCGAAATAGCATTACCGATGAAGTTTACATTATCAATATTGTTCAACTCTTCGGTCGTCACGTTGACAGGCTCATCAAGCACGATACCGTCAACCACCCATACCGGTTCACGGTTACCGGTAATAGACGATGAACCACGAATACGAATCTTAGGTGCTACACCTACGGTTGCCGAACTGTTCATAACCGATACTCCGGCCACGCGTCCTTGCAACATTTGGTCGATAGAGTTGGTCGATGGAGTTGCCAATTCTTTCATATTCATGCTGGTGATGGCACTCGACAACTTGCGCTTGTCTATCTGTTGATAACCGGTTACCACCACATTCTCCAAAGAATATGCTGATTCCTTCAATGTCACCTTGAAATTCTTCTCCCCACTCCACTTCGTTATCAAATCTTCCATACCTACATATGTGAAGCGAAGTTGGGTAGGTTTCTTACTTACTTGCAGCGAGAATTCACCATCGACATTGGTCAATGCCTTCTTGGTTCCATTCACTACACTCACCGTAACGCCCGGTAACGGCTCGTTGCTTGTATCAACTACCGTACCTTTAATGACGAATACGTCGGCCGCATGCACCTGAATCAACATCAAGCACATGAGTAACATACTAAATAAAAGTCTCCTTTTTACCATATTATATATACAATCTTAGAAATATGTCCACGGAGTGATAGATAAACACCATGTCATCAATCACTGATGGCTCCTTGATTACTTTATTCAATTTTGCAAAAATAAACATTATTCCTAGCATTTACAAGATATTTTAAACTTTTCGATGCATATATATACGATTCTGTCTCTTTTTGACAGATTTAACAATTATAGAGCGATAAAACTTGCTATGAATTAACAACAAGAGACCTCCCTCCCCATCAACGATTCTTTTAAATTCTTTGTCCGTGTCAACGAATTGTCGTAACTTTGCACATTCAAAGTTATGTAACGCATACTTCAGGTGTATGCATATTTAGAAAGGAAGTTATAACATGTCTTATTTATTCTCTTCAGAATCAGTTTCAGAGGGACATCCTGACAAGGTGTCCGACCAAATATCCGATGCTCTGCTCGACCAATTCTTGGCTTACGACCCTCAAGCACGCTGTGCCATCGAGTCGTTCTGCACCACTGGTCAGGTAGTTATCATGGGCGAGGTACGTTCAGAGGCTTATGTCGATCTGCCAACCATCACACGCCGAACCATCGAGAAGATTGGTTATAGCAAAGCCGAATACCAGTTCGACTACAATTCTTGCGGTATTCTCTCGGCCATCCACGAACAGAGCGACGACATCAACCGTGGTGTCGACCGCCAAAACGAGGAAGAACAGGGTGCCGGCGACCAAGGTATGATGTTCGGATATGCTGTCAACGAGACCGAAAACTACATGCCTGTATCGCTCGACTTGGCTCACTTGCTGATGATTGAGCTTGCCGAGATTCGCAAGGAAGGCAAGCTGATGACCTATCTGCGCCCCGACTCAAAGAGCCAAGTGACCATCGAGTACAGCGACGACAACATCCCACAGCGCATAGACACGATTGTGGTGAGCACACAACACGACGATTTTATCAAGAAAGCCGACGGAACAGACGACGATGAAGCCATGTTGGCCAAGATACGAGAGGATGTAAAGAACATCCTTATACCCCGTGTAAAGGCTCGTTGTGGCGAGAAAGTACTGGCATTATTCAATGACAACATCAAGTATTTCGTCAATCCTACGGGTAAATTCGTTATCGGTGGTCCCCACGGAGACACCGGCTTGACCGGCCGAAAGATTATCGTTGACACTTACGGAGGCAAGGGTGCACACGGCGGTGGAGCTTTCTCTGGCAAGGATTCCAGCAAGGTGGACCGCTCGGCAGCCTATGCCGTACGCCACATCGCGAAGAACATGGTGGCAGCAGGCGTTGCCGATGAGATGTTGGTACAGGTAAGTTACGCCATCGGTGTGGCTAAGCCGGTGAACATCTACGTCAACACCTACGGTCGCAGTCATGTAAACATGAGCGACGGAGAGATTGCCAAGAAGATAGAGGAATTGTTCGACCTGCGTCCGAAAGCCATTGAACGCAATCTCAAACTGCGCCAACCCATGTATTTGGAGACCGCTGCTTACGGCCACATGGGTCGCAAGAATGAGGTGGTAAAGAAGACTTTCAGCAGTCGTTATCACGAAACACGCACCATCGACGTGGAACTTTTCACATGGGAGAAACTCGACCGCGTGGCCGACATCAAACGCGTGTTCAATCTCTAAGTCTATCTCGTCATGTGGCAACAGGCAGATTCTACCGCATTAGTGGAACAAGAAGCGCAGTCGGTACCCACCACTGCGCGACAGCACAAACAACTCACACCGGCTCAGGTGTTGAGTTGGTTGCCAAAAAACGCCACACCCGAACAGCAAGACTCTGCCATTCAAGCCCATATCAAACCCTCTGAGATTCATTGGAGCAATGAACCCGACACCTTACATCTACCGGGGCATCCTGTTGGACGAAGTTTTCGCGATGTAAGTCTGCCAAAATATTACAAGGAGTCGTTCTTTTCAAAAGACTCATTGTTCCATCCCGAACTGCAAGGAGGGCGCCCCGGAGTAGCTGGCGACCCCGTTCCTTACACCATAGCCGGCGACAATCTCATTACCAGCATCCTTCTTGGATGTTTTATCTTGACGATGTTAGCGTTCTCACAATCGCGCCGTTTCATCTTCAGACAAACCAGAAATTTCTTCTATGTGCAGCATAGCGACCGGCCGACAGCTCTCACCGAGACCGGTGGAGAGATGCGATTCCAAATCTTTCTCATCCTCCAGACCTGCTTGCTCATATCCTTACTCTACTTCTTCTATTCCAAAGCGCAACTCAACGACACGTTCGTCATTGAGCAATACCAAGTCATAGGCATTTACACAGGTTCTATAGCGGGATACTTTCTGCTCAAAGTCATCCTCTATTCATTTATCAATTGGGTGTTCTTCGACCGCCGACGAAACATACAATGGATACATTCCTACCTCTTCATCGGAGCCATGGAAGGAGTCTTATTATTCCCTGCCATCATGCTCTTGGCATTCTTCAACTTGTCGGTATCTACAATTTCAATTTATATAATAGTCGTGTTGGCTTTATTGAAATTGTTACTATTCTATAAGTCCTACATTATCTTTTTTAGAGAAAGAGCCGTTTTTGTGCATTTTTTTTTGTACTTTTGTGCCCTTGAAATCCTACCACTGCTTGCCATCTGGGGAGCATTGGTGACAATGAATGGATATTTGAAAATTAATTTTTAGGACACAGAACGATGAAGAAGATATTAATCTCTCAGCCCAAGCCTTCCAGCGAGAAGTCTCCTTATTATGATATTGCGAAAGAATATGGCGTAGAACTCGTGTTCCGTCCATTTGTCAGGGTCGAGGGAATATCCAGCCGTGAGTTCCGTCAACAAAAGATTAGCATCTTAGATTATACTGCTGTGGTGTTCACATCACGTCATGCCATAGACAATTATTTCCAATTGGCCAAAGAACTCCGTGTTACCATCCCCGAAGAAATGAAGTATTTCTGCGTCACAGAGACCATTGCACTCTACATACAGAAGTACACCCAGTATCGCAAACGCAAGATATTCTTCGGCTCTACGGGCAAAATTGACGACCTCATCCCTACGATGGTGAAGCATAAAAACGAGAAATACCTCGTTCCGATGAGCGATGTACACACCGACACGATACAGAAATTGCTCGATGCAAAGAATCTCAAGCATACTGAATGTGTAATGTATCGCACCGTAAGCGACGACTTGACCGAAGAAGAAGTAAAGAACTTCGACTACAGTATGGTCATCTTTGTGAGTCCTACCGGCGTGAAATCACTCGCTACTAGCATGCCCGACTTCAAAAATCGTGGTATCCATGTAGGTGCGTTCGGTCCTGCTACCGCTGCAGCAGTGAAGGAAGAGGGCTACAATCTTGACTTCATGGCTCCGTCAAAAGAGTATCCTTCCATGACTAGTGCACTTCAGGCATTCCTGAAAAAGAATAAATAAACCGGATTAAATTCCTACCCTTATGGCCGAATGCCGTCCTCAGACGTTGACGAAGGCAGAGCGACTATCCAGTAAAAAACAGATAGACAAGCTCTTTTTGGGTGGGCAGAGCCGCTCTATGTCGGCCTACCCACTACGGATAGTCTATATGGTTGAGGAACTGGAAGAACCTGTTGAGGACGCACAAGTAGCCATTTTGGTAAGCGTACCAAAGCGTTGCTTTAAGCGAGCAGTCAAACGCAACCGCGTCAAAAGACAAGTTCGCGAAGCATACAGGCGCAATAAATACACTGTTATAGACCGTTTAGCCGGGCAGCCCAATCGTCGTGTGAGTCTGGCTTTCATTTGGTTAAGCGACACATTAGCCGAAAGTAAGTTGGTAGAACAGCGTGTATGCAACCTATTGACGCGTGTGGCAGAGAAGTTATGAGTACCATCAAAGACATCTTTCACACACTGTTGCACGTTTTGGGTTGGCTTCTGATACTACCCATCCGTTTCTATCAAGCGGCTATCAGCCCCTACACACCACCCTCATGTCGCTTCACGCCTACCTGTTCCGAGTATGCCCGGCAAGCCATCTTGAAGCATGGTCCTTTCAAAGGAGTCGCCTTGGCCATTTGGCGTATTCTGCGTTGCACCCCATGGGGAGGCAGTGGATACGACCCGGTACCCTGAAATACTAAATGAAGAATTGACAATGGATAATTTAAAATTATAAATTGACAATCTGAAAACGACTCGTAAGACTGGAAGAAATAACATTCAAACAAAATATTAACGTTTACAATCAATAAGAGACAAAAGGTTATCATTCTTACCAATTGTCAATTATCAACTATCAACTATGACAAAGAACTTCGTAGAAGAACTGAAATGGCGCGGTATGTTGGCACAGATGATGCCGGGTACCGAGGAGTTTTTGATGAAAGGAACAGTTTCGGCATATTTGGGAACCGACCCCACTGCCGACTCATTACACATCGGCCACCTCTGTGGTATCATGATGTTGCGCCACTTGCAACGCTGCGGCCACAAGCCATATATCCTCGTCGGTGGCGCCACGGGTATGATTGGAGACCCTTCAGGCAAAAGTCAGGAGCGCAATTTGCTTGATGCCAAAACCCTCTATCACAACCAAGAGGCTATTAAAGCACAGGTAGCTAAATTCCTTGACTTCGATTCTGCCGATGAGAATCGTGCCGAAATGGTGAACAACTACGACTGGATGAAAGACTTCACTTTCCTTGATTTCGCCCGCGAAGTGGGCAAACACATCACTGTCAACTACATGATGGCCAAGGATAGTGTGAAGAAACGCCTCAGCGGAGAAGCTAACGACGGTCTTTCTTTCACCGAGTTTACTTACCAATTGCTGCAAGGTTACGACTTCCTGCACCTCTATGAGAAGCATGGAGTGAAACTTCAGCTCGGTGGAAACGACCAATGGGGCAACATGACTACGGGTACCGAGCTTATTCGCCGTACCCTTGGCAACGAAGCAGAAGCTTTCTGCCTCACCTGTCCGCTCATCACCAAAGCCGACGGAAAGAAGTTTGGTAAGACCGAGAGCGGTAATATTTGGCTCGATCGCAACCGTACGACACCTTACGCATTCTATCAATTCTGGCTCAACGTGAGCGATGACGATGCTGAAAAGTACATCAAAATCTTCACAAGTCTTGATAAAGAGACCATCGACGTGCTCGTAGAAGAGCACAAGCAAGACCCCGGTCGTCGCATATTGCAGCGTCGTTTGGCCGAAGAAGTAACCACCATGGTTCACTCTCGCGAAGATTTGGAAATGGCTATCGAGGCAAGTAACATCCTCTTTGGCAAGGCAACGAAAGACAGTTTGGTGAAGCTCGACGAAGCAACGTTCCTCGATGTGTTCAGTGGTGTGCCCACCTATACCATCGACAGCAGCGTACTGGGACAGCCGGCTATCGAAATCTTCTGCCAAGAAGGTATGAATATCTTCCCCAGCAAGGGCGAGATGCGCAAGCTCGTTAAAGGTGGCGGTGTGTCGCTGAACAAAGAAAAGCTCACAGCTTTCGACCAAGTTGTCAGCACCGACGACCTTATCGACGGCAAATACTTGCTCGTACAAAAAGGTAAAAAGAACTACTTCCTCATCACAGTGAAGTAACATTATAGGAGTGTACCCATCATCCGCACCGTGGAGATAGGTACACTTTTGTTTTTATACATCCTCTCTATCCGTATTCCACTACTTAAAATGATTCATCTACACATCTTTAGGAACAATATTAACACATGGATGTTTTCCGTTATTCTACCCCTCATAACCTTTATATTCGCTAGTTCAGTCCATGCAACAACACCTAAAAAGGTTTCATCCAACACCGTTTACCTACGTCCGGGCAATATTGTTTTCATCCAACCCACGCGTGCCCAGCTCAATCATTGGATGGCTGTAGGTAATGCCGACGACCGGGAGACTATCCGCGACATGCGTTATTACGTGAACGAAGCCACCAAATACCTCGACGCTCAAGGCATTGCGAGTACCAAAGAGACCAGCAACAAAAAATTCATCTATGTCAACGGTGACCAAGAAGAGGTTGTAGACTTCCTGCCAGCGGATGCCGGCGGCATCGCTATCTTGTGTTCAAGCAAAGGCTACAAAGTCGTTTCGACCGTAGATTTCGTCCAGTCTTACACTCGTATTATGGACATTCAACCCTCCCAACAGCACTCTTCTTTAGAGTAAAACCTTTAAAACTTAATGATATAAGAGCAGCTTTATTAACCTTCATCATTACAATCATGGCTTTCACTTTTACCACCCCTGCAAAAGCAAAAAGTCCGAAGAGATTTTCTCCAAAAGCCATATTTCTGCATCCGGGAGATATAGCTTTCATTCTTCCAGCCTATGCACAAACCAAACGCTGGGATAAACAAGGGCTAGGCGACTTCTATATTGTAGCTGAGGATATGGATTATTATGGGTACGAAGCCGTAAAATATCTAAAAGAAAACAAAACTCCTTTCATCAAAGTTTCAAATGACGAACAACCGGTCTATGATAATGGAAAGAAACAAAAGATTGTCAGATTCTCACCGGAAGAAGCCGGTTCTCTCGTCGTTTTATGTTCAGAAAAAGGCTATAAGGTTATTTCAACTATAGGGTTTGAAGAGAAATACGAACGCTTTATTGGCAAACCGACCCCTAAGAAATAACCTGTTATCACACGAAATCATAAAAAAGTCAACTAAAAAATTGGTAGTAACACAAAAAACTACTACCTTTGCATCCGCTTAATTGTCCTATGGTGTAATGGTAGCACAACAGGTTTTGGTTCTGTTTGTGGTGGTTCGAATCCGCCTAGGACAACAGAAAAGAGCGTAACAACATTAAGTTTGTTACGCTCTTTTTGTTTTCTTATCTCGCTGCAGGGGCTTTTCAGCAATGCTGCAACGGCCTTTCAACATTGCTGCATGGGCTAGGCAGCATCTCTGCCACGGCTATGCAGTAAATCCTGTTCGCTTATTTTATCTATCAATCAAGAGCTTATTGATTATTTTTATTATCTTTGCACTATCCGTAAAAACTATCTATAAAAGCAATTTACTATATGCACAAACGTTTAATTTTAACTACTATGATGGCTTCAGTGTGTTTACTGGCCTCGGCAAACGGCCATGCCCGTACGCGCGGAATAGGACTCTATCCGGGAAGAGCGTGCGAAAACTTTGCCCCGACAATGGTCGTAGACAACACTTATCGCAATGTAGCCTTGCACAGAGCAGCTATCGCCTCGTCGTCGATAGACTATAATTTGACGGCACAGTTGGCCACCGACGGCATCGCCTCGGTCACAAAACCGACCACACTCACGGTTTCCACACCCGACGGCACGCTCGATCTGCGCAACAAGGAACGTGTGTTCGACCAGAATATCCACACATCCAACTTCCTCAAAGGCGAAGACACCTACATCCAAATGCATTGGGAGGGTATGCAACCGCAAGCTGATTCCATCGCTTTCAATGCCAAAATAGCTTATTATCCCGATAAGGCGACGAAGGGGTACAGCATTGAAATTCTAGGTTCGGACAATGGAACGAAGTGGGAACGCATCTATCTCGATGCCTCCAAGAATCTGCCCGGCATCGCTACACGGCAGATGGTAAGCTCCGATCCCAACAAGCAGACCGATGTAGTACGTCTACCCTTGCGTGCTTTATTGAAGCGTATGCCCATCGGTAGTTTCCATCAAAAATATCTCCGCATACACTTCCGTATGGCAGGCTGTGCTTACTGGGAAGTGAGCAGCATGGACTTTAAGCGAGCAGACCGCATTGTCGAGGTAACACCAGCATGGAATTTCACCAGCGCATGGGTGGCCGACGGCTCACAAGAACAATGGTTGAAAGTGGATTTAGGTACGAAAGTAACCTTTGACCGTGTGCGTCTGCACTGGATAGAAGCACCCCAGCAGGGCAAAATACAGACTTCTCAAGACGGTCATACATGGGCCGATGCAGCTCAACTGATGCCTACGAAGAAAGCCATACAAGATATTTCGTGCAACGGCAATGCCCGCTACGTACGCCTACTACTACAGAAGCCCGGCTCAACACGTCGTTATGCACTGGCCGAAATAGAGGTGATGGGACGTGGCGGCCTCACGCCCAAGCCGGCCAAAGTACGTGGTATGGAAGACGGTCGCTATTGGCTCGACGGTGGAAATTGGCAACTTTGTCGTGCCGGAGATACCCAATGGATACCGGCTACTGTACCGGGCACGGTGCTCACAAGCTATGCTAATATCGGCGCTTTGCCCCCGACCAACTTCGACAATAACCTCCGCCAGGTATCGGAATCATTCTTCAACTCCGATTTCAACTACCGAAACACTTTCACCGTACCTACAGAATACAAGGGCAAACAAGTATGGTTGAACTTCGATGGTATCAACTGGAAAGCCGAAATCAGCCTCAACGGCATCCTCATCGGTAAGATAGACGGCGCCTTCAAACGTGGCAAATTCAACGTAACGAAATATCTCCGAGCAGACGAGAACACCTTGGAAGTAAAGGTAATCCACAACGCCCACCCCGGCATTGTGAAGATAAAGAACGAGGAAAGTACCGACTTGAACGGCGGAGCATTGGGTGCCGACAACCCAACATTCCATGCTAGCATCGGTTGGGACTGGATAACATCGACGCCGGGACGAGAAGTTGGTATTTGGAACGACGTCTTCTTGACTGCTAACGACGGTGTAAGCGTAGCCGACCCAATGGTGACTACAGAACTTAACACGCCTGACACGCTGGCCACAATGACGCCTACCGTGCGCGTAGCCAATAGTTTGAACCGTGCTGTAGATGCTACTATACATGGATGGATTGGTGAAATCAAGTTCAAAAAGCGGGTACATCTCAACGCCAATACCACACAAGACATCAGCTTCTTACCCACCGAATACCCACAACTACGCAACCGCAAGATGCGGCTTTGGTGGCCTAACGGCATGGGCGAGCCCTATCTGTACGACGCAGGATATACCGTAGAGATGGATGGAACGTCTGATTCAATCCGTTACAAAGCCGGTATTCGCCAAGTATCGTATCAAACCATGGATACAGCCTTGCAAATATTCTTCAACGGACACAGGCTCGATCCGAAGGGAGGAAACTGGGGTTTCTCTGAAACCAACCTCAACTACCGTGGCCGCGAATACGATGCTGCCGTGCGATACCATCGCGATATGAACTTCACGATGATTCGTAATTGGGTCGGACAAATTGGCGACGAAGAATTTTATGAGTCTTGTGACAAGTATGGTATCGTGGTTTGGCAAGACTTTTGGCTTGCTAATCCATGGGACGGCCCCGACCCTTATCAGGAGAATATGTTCATGGACAATGCCAACGACTATATTTATCGCATTCGCCAACATGCCTCTATCGGCATCTACGTGGGACGAAACGAAGGCTATCCGCCTGCTACGCTCGACCAAGCACTGCGCAAGAGTATTGCCAAAGAGCATCCGCAACTAGGCTATATTTCCAGTTCAGCCGACGACGGAGTGAGTGGTCACGGTCCTTACTGGGCAGTTCCGGCCGACTGGTACTTCGCTCATACGGGCGAGAAACTACACTCTGAGCGTGGACTTCCCAATATCGTGAGCTACGAAAGTCTTAAGCGCATGCTCGCACCCGAACATCTTTGGCCGCAATCCATTGCTTGGGCACAGCACGACTTCACCCAAAAGGGTGCGCAACGTGGTGCCAGCTTCAACGAGATATTAGCTACCCGATTCGGTCAACCACAGAGTGCCAAGACCTTCACGGAGCAAGCTCAATGGATTAACTACGACCTACATCGCGCCATGTATGAGGCAGCTCAGCAAACAAGACAGGGCATGTTGATGTGGATGAGTCATCCTTGTTGGCCGTCAATGGTATGGCAAACCTATGACTACTACCTCGAACCGACAGCTGCTTACTTCGGTATTAAGAAGGCTTGTGAACCACTTCACGTGCAACTCAACGCCCATACCAAGAATATCGAGGTGGTAAACACCACCTTGCAAGCACATCAAGTGGAGATAGTAGAAGAACAATTCGACATCAGGGGCAACAAGATTAGCACACGTAACCATCGTGCCGACGTGGCAGAAGACCAAACCGTGCGCGTGGCGGAGTTGCTATCGGCCGATTTACCCATCCGACTGGTACGCCTGACACTGAAAGAAAACGGTCGGAAAGTGACCGAAAACTTCTACATCGAGGCTCGCTCGGAAGCCGACTATCAGGCACTGAAAGCATTGCCTGAAGCCAAATTACAATTCAGTCAGCACTTTGAACAGCAGGGAGATGAAATGGTGGGCCACATGACAGCAAAGAACCTGTCGGACGTTCCGGCCTACTATGTACGCTTAAATCTGAAAGGTAATGACGGCGAACAGATTCTCCCCGTGCTCTACGAAGACAATTACTTCACATTGTTGCCGGGCGAAGAGAAGACCGTTAAAGTGAGTTTCCGTGTAGAAGACAGCCATTAAAAAGCACTTTTACACCTATATATAATAGTAAACAAACACAAAAAGTGGAGCTATGCTGATTGCATAGTTCCACTTTCTCTATATAAACATCTTACTTCTGCGTATAGCTTGCCTTCACAAACGGGCTGCGACGCAGATAATTAGCGCATCGTTTCACACCTTCCATGATGTCTATCGTACCATCGGTACCTTCCATCTCGACTACATAACCGTGCAATCCGGCTTCCTTGGCATGCTTGAAGATAGCGTCGAAACCTACCATACCGCTCTTACCAAGCTCATACATGTCTTTAATATGCAACAGTCTGAAACGACCGGGATACTTCTTGAACCATTCCACAGGACTCTGTTGAGCCATCACAGCCCAATAAACATCCATCTGAAAGAAGACATATTCGGGGTTGGTATGGCTTACGAAATAGTTATACCACGCCTCATCACCCACCTCTTGAAACTCGTGTGAATGGCTATGATAGCCATAGAGAAGTCCCGACTCGCGGCACAATTTACCCACAGCATTGTGATAATCGCATAGGGTTTGTGCCTCTTCAAGCGTCTTAGGAACGTCACCCCATGGTGTAACAATATAAGTCATGCCGGCCGCTTTGTGCGCTTTGATAGCCTCTTTCCACCATTTCATGGCCGCAGTGAAGTCGTGATTCTTCACTTCTTCATCGGTCAAGACGCGCGTAGCATGTGAGGACAGTGGCATGAGGCCGGCTACCTGTACGTCGCTTTTAAACTGTTCAGGTGACACACCATAGAATTTTCCATCGCGATAGCTGGCAGCTTCTACTGCCGTATAGCCCATCTGTCGGAGCCGTTGAAAGACTTCCACATGATTCTTGGCATACTTTTCGGCATCGCCTATCAAGTCGCGAACGGAGTAAAGCTGCAATGCCATCTCCTTATTCGGCATAAGCCGATGTTGCCGATGGGCTCGGCGCTGTCCGTAAACAACGCCGGATCCAACCAACAACAGCGCCATACATGAACATAAAAACTTATTGTTCATAGGCCGCAGAGTTTATTTGAGTTCTTTGATACGAACATTGCGATACCATACATCATTACCATGGTCTTGGAAACCGATGTAACCTTCGTGGTTATCGCCACCCATATTGTTGAGCAATGGGAATGCAACAGGGAACTCTCCACCTTCTTTGAACTTGCTATTCTGCAACATTTCGGTCCATTTCGGAGTCCACAAGTGGTATTCCACAACGTTCTTTCCGTTCTGGGCGTGAACCACTGTACCCTGATATACCATAATCTTAGCCGTGTTCCATTGACCGTATGGCTTGGCATTCTGTGGCTTTGCCGGAATCATATCGTACAAAGAGGCAGCCTGACGATTGCCATCTACACCCAACTGAGCATCGGGATGATTGGCATTGTCGAGTATCTGATACTCAGAAGCCGACTGCCAAATGGGAATATAGACATCTTTTCCGTTTTCATTGACGGTGACTTCTTGAGCCAAATAGAACACACCGGAGTTGCCGCCCTTGGAGATTTTGTACTCAAACTGCAATTCAAAGTCCTTAAATTTATGCGCAAAGATGATGTCGCCACCGTCTTCTGCCTGTGCTTCTCCATTGCCTGAACCCTTCAAGTGCATAGCACCGTCTTCTACATTCCAGTTCTTAGGTGTCGCGTCCATGCCATAACCGCGCCATCCGGTCAGCGTTTTACCATCGAACAAGGTGATAAATCCATCCTTATCTTGAGTATATTTACTAATATCAATAATGGTTCTATCGGCTATCTTATAGTCTTTGCCAGCCTCAAGCGTCTTAGTAGAATCGTCATTTGCCCCAGTACATGCCGCACAAGAGCACTTACAATTCGTACAACCACACTTACAAGTCTTGTTACCACACGATGCCAACAGCGTAGCAGCGATGGCAGTTGCTAATAATATATGTTTCATAATTCTTTCAGATTAAGTTTTTTAGTTGATTGATACATAAGATTGTCGTTATATTCGCAATACTTAGTCTTTACAATACAGGCATTTCGGGCAACTTCCAACCACTGCGATAGACCGGTCGAATGAGTCGTGCAGCCAGTTCATTAGCGTCTACCGGCTCACTATAAGTACGATCGAAGGTTGGATGACCGTCGTGAATCTGGAACTTATCTTCGATGATTGAACGAATCTTGGTGCCTGTCGGGATGTTCGTAAACCTCATATTCTTACCATCCCACTTCAACCATTGACCCAATTCTTGCAATCTTACGGCAGCAACACCCATCACTATCATCTCGTTCAGAGGCCCTGACTCGCTGAAATCGGAAGCACTCGGCACACGATTGGCAGCACTTTCCTTACATGCACGAATCCAATCTTGCTGGTGATTGTCATCCTTTACAACGCGCAGACGCTCAGGAACAACCGGCTTTCTACCCGATAAGAGATAAGGATCATGCCCATAACACGGCACCACCATTGTATCTTTCGTGCCGTAGAAGATACAGCAACCATTCACATCCATCTTCTTTCCGAGTGGATGTCCTTCCGGATAATCGGGCAAAAGCCCACCATCGTACCACGTCAATGTACATGCCGGCAGCCCCAAACGAGGCATATTCTCGCGTGCATCAAACTTATAAGTAATCTTTTGTGCCGTCGGACAAGCATCGGTCATAAGCATTGTAGAACTTCCAATGACCTCGCAGGGATAACCTAAGTTCAACCCTTTGAACGCCACTTGCAGTATATGGTTGGCCATATCGCCTAATGCACCGGAACCAAAATCCCACCATCCGCGGAAGTTCCAAGGTGTATAAGATGAATGATAGTCACGATATGGAGCCGGACCAATAAAGGCGTCCCAGTTCAAAGTATCCGGAATGGACATCTTCTCTTTGGGTGCGGCCATGCCTTGTGGCCAAATGGGACGGTCAGTGAAAGCTTCAATGCGTGTTACCTCGCCTATCTCTCCATTCCACAACCAGTTGATGGCCTGTCGAGCACCTGCCGATGACGCCCCTTGATTACCCATCTGAGTAGCCACCTTGTATTTCTTTGCCAAATTGGTAAGCAGTCGTGACTCGTAAGCATAGAGCGTCAAAGGCTTCTCAACATACACATGTTTGCCCGCAGCAATAGCTTCTGCCGCGATGATAGCGTGCGTATGGTCGGCCGTAGCCACCATAACGGCATCGGCACTCTTGAGCATCTCGCTGTACATCTTGCGATAATCGTTGTAGCGTTTAGCCTTCGGATACTTGTCGAAAACGTGTCCGGCGTACTTCCAGTCAACGTCACAAAGACCAATAATGTTCTCTGTTTCCATGGCTTGGAGGTCGGCTGCACCTCTTCCACCGACGCCTACGCCCAGAATATTGAGTTTATCACTGGGCGAAACATGTCCATGTGTCTTGCCCAATACCGTGTTTGGAACGATGCTCGGAGCGATAATCATTCCTGCAAGTGCTGCACTTCCTTTCTTAATGAAGTTGCGTCTTGAGATGTTTGTCATAACTGTTAGAATTAAACTGTGAATGTTTTATGTTTAGATTAGTATCTATCAACGAGACGATAAGCCCTATTTACGGGGCAGAAGACCATATCCATCGGTCATATTTCGGCGACGTTCTCTGATTTCTTCCAATATACCTAGGTCGCCTTTCACTGGTAAATCATGCTCCAGGCTGTCATTGAAAAACGCCCATGAATACTCCGAAGCGATAGCAGCATCGGCAAATGAAGGCAATCGAGAATCACGTTTGCCAGTCAAGATTGACTCCGCCATTAATTCGATAAGTACATCTATGTTTTTCCCACCAAAATCTTTTTCCTCTTCAATGGTCTGCGTGACTCCTCGCAACTCCACCTTTGCCGTGTGGAAATCGTGCGTCATGCGTGCCACTCCTTTCGTGCCAATCACATCGATGTACGAGTTGTGGGTCTGGTCTTTTGACAATTGTCCGTAGACAAAGCCCTGAGTAATATCGAACACCACCCCGTTTTCAAACGTTCCGTGGCACTGTAGCCACCAAGGGTCGCGATAATTCCACATCCTGACGCCTTGCGCGTGCCACGTTTTGTACTCGCTGGCGGCATACCAACGCGCCAAATCCACATAATGCATGCCACAATCATGGAAGCTAGGTCCCTCGGATGAATGGCCTTCGCCCGGTGCCAAGCCCGGCGTCATGTGACAAATGCGCAGGATAGCCAAGTCGCCAATCTCTCCGGAATCAACAAATTGCTTGATCGTATGGTGGTACCAAGCATTGCGAAGATACAGATTGACCGTACAGAAAAGGTCGCTTTGGCTAGCCAATTGCACCACTTCGCGCTCATGTTCTATTGTGTCGGCAATGGGTTTTTCTGCTATCACGTGCTTACCTGCCCGAAGTGACTGTTCTATACGGGCTTTACGATCGCTCGCTACAGCACTCAAGACCACCAAACGTACGGCAGTATCGGAAAATATTTCGTCTGAATCGGCCACGATTTTGGATTCAGGAGAAAGTCGACGAGCCTCGTCCCGGCATACAGGACTGACGTCGCAGATGTAGCAGACTTCGTATTTCGGGTTCTTTTGGAACTCTTGTAAATAGAAGCGTCCCATCCTTCCAAATCCTATAATCGCAACTTGTATCTTCATGTCTATTATCTTTTCCTGTTTTTAATTTATTCTATTATGTTTTTTGTTTCATTGATAAGCTGAATACCATAAGCCACTTTATCGGCTATAGGAGTCACCTTGCTAAATCCTTTCTGCCGTTCTACGAAGTTCTTCTCCCATGCCGGGATGTCGAATTTCGCACCTGTCTTCTGTTGTTCAAAATAGTGTTGCCATCTCGGCAGATAGTAATCACGTATCAAGCCCGACCATATACGAGCAGAATAGTCGTCGACTGGTGGCTTCTATAATCAGTTTATTATGATTCACTTGCTGCTTGAAGGTTTTCAATTCTCCCGTTTTACGCTCCAAAAGTTTCAAACGAACACGGTCATCGTGAGAGAAACGTTGAATCACCTGTGCCGCAGCAGCCACCTTTTCTTTTGAAGATACAGCCCGTTGTGCCCATGCCGAAACCGGCATATACAAGATAAAGAGCACTATATATATAGTACGCGTACGCACAAAAGATAGGCTATTTTTCATTATTCATGGGTTAGAAGGTTCTAATTAAGATTTGTTTTTACAAAGGTATGTATTTTATTGTAATCTAAAGGTCAATGGATGATAAAAATATTTCATAATTTTTGTCAAAGAGTTCAGCATCCAACGTACAAGAAGTAGCCATAAACAAACATTCCCCCTCAATGCTATTGCACTTCTTATAACCACTTACCAACAAGAAATACACTCACTTCTCACTCCTAACTAGCCTACTTGTCAACTAGAAATAAGCTCCCTCTTCTTGGGAAAGAAGAACTTATAAAATCAAGAATTTATCAACTCAGTTTACTGCCTCGGCTTAGCAACCATGCTGTCTCGGCTTTTCAGCAATGCTGAATGAGCGATGCAGTGTTGCTGGCAAACCACTGCAGCAAATTAAATTCTTTTTGTCTTAAGGTTATAGATTATCGCATTGGGATTTAAGAAAGGCATAATCACTCTATAACAATGAGGATATAGGGAAATATAAAAATCCCGGTTACTCTCCTTACGATATACTTAGAATATACCAATAAGGTGAATAACCGGGATTATCTGTTTGAAAACGTCTCGCTATTCTGTGACGTTCGTCTCGTTGTATTGCTCCCTGAGTCGTGCTAACTCTTTCTTGAGTTTCTTCGTAAGCTTCTCGAAACCGGGCTTACCATAGAGGTTGTGCATCTGCTCGGGGTCTTTCTTCAGGTCGTACAACTCCCATGTATCGATGTCGTTATAGAAATGGATGAGCGTATAACGGTCGGTACGCACACCATAGTGGCGACATACGGAGTGCTCGGCAGGATACTCATAATAGTGGTAATAGAGCGACTTGCGCCAGTTCTTAGGCTTCTCACCCTTCAACAATGGCAACATAGAAACGCCTTGTATATCCTTAGGCACATCAACACCAGCTACCTGTAAGAATGTAGGAGCGTAGTCGATGTTCTGTACCATCTGCTCTATATCGCCACGCTTGCCGTTGGGATAATAAACCAAGAGCGGTGTGCGGAACGATTCTTCGTACATGAAGCGCTTGTCGAACCATCCATGTTCGCCTAGATAGAATCCTTGGTCGGATGTATAGACTATCATGGTGTTGTCAAGCATATCATGTTGACGCAGATAGTCAATCACTCTGCCCACATTTCTGTCCACACTACGGATGACACGGAGGTAGTCGTGCATGTAGCGTTGGTACTTCCACTCAGCCAAAGCACGTCCCGAAAGACCGTCCTTCTTAAACTTCTGTATGATGGGGTCGTAGTGTTTGTCCCACTGTGCACGCTGCGAGGGAGTCATTCGGGCATAGTTGGCGCGTCCCCACTTCTCCAGTTCGGGATTGGAATGTATCTCGTTTTCCTTGTCAGCCATCTTCAAGTCATACACCAAGTCCATGTCCTTGATGATGCTCATCTCCTGTTTGGCGGCCGCCTTGCGACCTTTATAGTCGTCGTAGAAGGTCTTGGGCATGGGGTAAACGCGGTCGTTGAAGGCATCCAAATCACAGGTGTCGGGCATCCAAACACGATGAGGTGCCTTGTTATGGATGAGCAAACAGAAAGGCTTATTGGGGTTGTGACGCTTGTCCAACCAGTCCAATGCCAAGTCGGTGGTGATGTTGGTGACGTATCCGGGCAGTCTTACACGCTTGCCATTGTCGATGAAATCGGGGTTGTAATATTCTCCCTGACCAATAAGGATATTCCAGTAATCGAAGCCGGTGGGATTGGATGAGAGGTGCCACTTACCCACAATAGCCGTCTCATAGCCTGCTTTCTGCAGCAATTTCGGATAAGTCTGCTGGCTTCCGTCAAACCTCTTGGTATTGTCGGTGAACCCATTTGAATAGCTATGTTTACCGGTAAGCATGCAGGCACGCGACGGTCCGCTGAGTGAATTGGCCACGAAGCTGTTGGTAAAGCGTACGCCATGCTGAGACAACCAATCTAGATTAGGAGTCTTGATAAGGCTTGAATCGTAGGCACTGATGGCTTGATAGGCATGGTCGTCGCTCATGATGAATACGATATTCATAGGCTTCTGAGCACGATTTTGAGCCATCATGCTGGCCGGAGACATAGCCAATGTCAGACCGGCAAGAGATAAAGAAAACGTTGTGTTCATATGTTTATATTATTGTTATACTATTCCCATCCGGGATTTTGAGTCCATTGTCCGTTTGTCAACGACAACATTCTCGATTGGATTGGCAATAAATAATCTCTATGCACGTTGAAAGCCCACCCTTTTTCGTACCCAGAGGGGTTGATAGGCAGGATGTAACGGTAGGTATCACCGGCTTTTCCTGTGAGATACAAGTTATTACCGGAAGCCTTGTCATAAACCAATTTATCACCATAGGCAGCATTGTTCTCCAAATTACTGCCCACAAACATCGCTCCAATAGCACGCTTTCCAACGATTAACTCGTCGGCTGCTGCCCAACGCATGATGTCGTCCAGTCGTCTACCCTCGCATGCAAGTTCGACTCTTCGTTCTCTTCTCACAACTTGGATATACTTATCTAAATGTGAGAACGGATAATCTGTCGATGTATTATATTCCCTATCAAAATTTATAACAGGCATGCCTACGCGATCACGAAGTGGTTTGAGCAATGAGATAATCTGTTGTGCATTAGCAGAACCATCGAGTTCGGCAAGTGCCTCTGCGTAGTTGAGAAGAATATCTGCATATCGATATTGTATAGCGGGGGTGCTTCCTTTGTACTCTGCATCCAAGTTACCCTTGTAATCTATCTGTACAAATTTGAGCAAAGAGTATCCTGACTCGTTCTTATTATATCCGGAACCGGTCAAAGGTGGTACTACATAGGGTGCTTGATCGGGACGTAATACCTGTCCCGGCATACAAATAGTCTGGCAAAGGCGAGGGTCACGCAATGTGGGGTTCAGTTCTTCGCCGAATGTTTTCTTGGCATTGACAACCTGTTCACCGATAAACGGCTTACCATCTATCGTCAGATAATCGTCGACCAAAGATGCATTGACACCTGTACCACCACCACCTTGATTCAAGTAGCGGTCTACACTGTTACCAATATTGTTACCATCATAACGTTTAAACCACAACACTTCAGGATTTGAACTTAAATCCTCGGTCTGGAATATAACTCTGTAATCGTTCAGAGGATTGCCTGCTGAATAGATTTTCCAAACTCCGCGGTCTACCACAGCCTTACATGCTGCAACACATTGCTTTAAATAATCGGATATCTTCTCGTCGGTTACCCCCGGTGTAAAGAATTCATCTTTCTTCTGTTTATGATATTTCTCCCACGTTCCTTCGTACAATGCAACTTCGCCCTTGAGCGCTCTAGCCACGTCTTGATGGACTCTCATGGTGGCAGAAGACTTCTGTTGACGTAAATTAGCAATAGCCTTGTCAAGGTCGGCAAGGATACTATCAGCAATCACTGTACGCTCTTGACGTGGTAGATTCATCACTTCGGCAGTTGGATCTAGCGGTTTACTAACCCAAGTGAGCTTACCATATTTCTTAAACAACTGGAAATAATACCATGCGCGGAAGTAATATGCCTCGCCAACACACTGCTTATAGTCTGCCGAACTGGTATTGGCTACATGGTTAAAATTGTTGATGAGGAAGTTGACATTGCGAATATAGGTGTATTCTGTCATCTTTGTGGCATTGCTAAGTGTCAATGCACCGTTCAAACGAGAACTTACCGAACTATTTGACATATTGTCGCTATTCAAGTCTCCATTTGCTATATAGCTTCCCCCCCAATCATATCCTTGATTCCTGACACCGGTTTGATAGAATTGGTCAAGGTAGCTAGACATCTCACCGACCGATGAGAATGGATTCACCGTGGATAATTCTCCTTCGGGAGACTTCGATAAATCATAGCAACCTGTTAATGTTGCCGCAGCAAAAACTGCAATACAAATATTATATAGTTTCATGATAATCTATATTATTATAAGTTTACGGATAGGCCAACAGATATAACTTTGTTCATAGGATAGTTCTTGCCACCCTCAGAACTATAATCATTAGAGGTAAAGATGGCTTCGGGGTCGAACATACCCATCAGTTTGGTAAAGGTCAAGAGGTTCTCTCCCGTTACAAAGACTCTCACTTGAGACAGGTGAGCCTTTGTCAACCAAGCAGCAGGAAGGTTATAACTCAATGTAATATTTTTCAAACGACAGTACGCTGCATTCTGTAAATAACGATCGGTTGTGCGAGCTGAAGTCTTTGCATTGTACGAACCCACTCCACCGGCTGTGTTGATATACGGCTTAGGATAGTAAGCTCCCTTGTTGTCTTCGCGCCAATAGTCGAGATGTTGTTTGAATACAGTGACTTGAGCATACGAACTACTACCCCAGAAGTAGACACTTCCGGTCGGATCCCAATCACGTTTTCCAACACCTTGGAACATTACGCTTAGGCTCAAACCTTTCCAAGAAATCTGTCCATTCAATGTATATTGGTATCTAGGTGTCGTATTTCCTACGATTGTCAAATCGCCCATATCGCCCAATACGTTCTTGCCGTTGTTCACTTTACCGTCATCATTGAGGTCGCGGAAGTTCACATCGCCGGGTGTCCATGCTCTTGGGGTGAAGAAAGACATATCATGTGTCTTATTATACTTGTCTGCCTCTTCAGCTGTTTGAATCAAACCATCGGTCTTATATCCCCAAATTTCACCCACCTTGCGACCAGTATACCAGTTGGAAGCAGGTGCTGTTCCGGTCGGGTTAGCATATTCTGTTACCACAGAGGTTGCATCTGAGAGAGAGCCACCAATTTGATAATCAATCTCTTTAGCAATCTTTCCACGGTAGGACAAAGTCAATTCCCATCCACGGTTGCGCATACTTGCATTATTGGTTTGTGGTGCTGCTGCACCAAAGAAGTCGGGGAAATCGACTCCGGGCCCCAACATATCTTTTGTCTTACGCTCGAAGATGTCGAAGCTACCTGTCAATTGATTACCAAAGAAACCAAAGTCTAGACCGATGTTCTTACTATTCACCTTCTCCCAAGTGGTTGCCGGATTCACTACACCGGGTGCTAACAAGTACACATGTCGGCCATCGGGGAAGATGTAGTTACCCAGTCCGCTGCTGAATGCCATTGTAGAAGCAAAAGTATAGAGAGCTGCTCCCGACTGATTACCAAGTAAACCGTAAGATGCACGAAGTTTAAGATGAGAGACAACATTGGTCAACGGTTCCATAAACTTTTCTTGCGTGATATTCCAACCCAATGAAATAGAAGGGAACCAACCCCATCGATGACCAGCCGCAAAGCGAGAGGAACCGTCGTAACGACCATTGATTTCTACGAGATAACGGCTCTTATAGTCATAGTTGATACGTCCGAAGAAGCCTCGTGTAGCCCATCCGTTACGTGTATCTACCACAGAACGGTCGCCTGTGCCGACTCCTACGTTCGGATTTGCGGTAGAATATAATCCAGTAATTACATTCTTCAGGTAATCATAATTGGAGTTTTCCTCTTGATATCCAGCCATTAAGGTGAAGTTATGAGCATTGTTCAAAGAGAATACATAGTTACCATACAGACTCAAAGTCTGGTAATGGGTATGCGAATTGGCACGTGTGAACTTTCCATCAGCAGTAATATCCAATTCATCGCGTACACCTTTGGAGGTCGAAACACCGTCGGCTCCATAGATAAGCGGTGCAACATTTTCTGCCATATAGTTGTTAGCAATCAACTTATAGGTATAGTTCATATAGACATTGAAGTTTTTAAATGGCTTCAGGTTGATTCCTCCGGTTAGATTCATCATGTCTCTCTTGTTCTTAGTGAACGTTCCGCTCTGCAAATAGGGAACCATTGAGAGTTCGGTAAAGTGTCCGTTAGGGTCTATCGGAGAAATTGTCGGGCGGAATCTTGCTAATGAATGGAAGAACCCATCGCCTATACCACCATCGCCAAAAGGCGTGTTATTCACTGAATGGCTAAATTTCAAACCAACTTGCAAGCTCAACCATTTAGTCAGTTCCGAATTTATGGTAGAAGAAACATTCAAGCGTTCGTAGTTGATTTTGGCATAACGCAAGATACCATCTTCCTTTAAATAACCAGTAGAAACATAATATTGTGCACTCTTACCACCACCGCTGAAGCTTAAATTGTGCTGTTGTCTGATAGCATGGTCTTTATAGTGCAACTTGAAATAGTCCACATTGCCTATACCTTTCTCCGAGTTCTCGAAGGCAGGATTCATACTTGCATTCGCTGACAACTCATGCCAAGGGTTCACACTCGAAGGATCATTGATGTAAGATTGCAATTCTTTCATTTTTTCTTCGCTGTATAGACGAGAAGAACCGGCATTGGCAACACCCGCATTCCAATATTGTGCAAAGGCATAAGAGTCTACCATTTCCGGCAATACCGTTGGTGAACTCCAGCCCACAGAGCCTTGATAATTGGCACGCATGGTTCCCTCTGTACCTTTCTTCGTCGTTACCAATATCACACCATAAGCTGCTCGCGCACCATAGATGGCACAAGCCGATGCATCTTTCAACACCGAAAGACTCTCTATATCATTTGGATTGACGTCAGAGAGATTCATTTCTATACCATCGACAAGTACATAAGGATGACCAGTATTAGACAGGTTGCCTTGTCCACGCAGTGTTAACGTACCTGTGGCACCCGGTCTTCCTGCGTTATCATTGGTTACCAACAAGCCCGGAACTAATCCCTGTAAACTTTGGGAAGCATCGGTTACAGGTCGCAACTGTAAATCTTCGCCTTTTACCGATGATACCGAACCTGTCAAGTTTACCTTTTTCTGGACTCCATAACCTACCACTACAACTTCTTCCAAGGCTTTGGTGTCCTCCAACATCTTCACAGTCAAAGCCTTATTAGGAACTGCTTTCACCGTCTGACTTTGATATCCGATATACGAAACTTCCAAATCGGCTCCTTGATGAGCCTCTAAAGCAAAATTACCATCTAAGTCTGTAATCGTACCGGCGCTTTCTCCTTTTACTTTAACAGTAGCTCCAATGATGGGTTCGTTATTGTTATCAACGATCTTACCGGTTATCTTGTGTTTTACACTACCGGTTTGCAAGGTCGATTTTCGACTAGACAACTTTGAAATAATAATCGACTTACCTTTAATCTCATAAGTGAGATTCTGCCCAACAAGTATTTGGTCAACAGCTTGACCTACGGTTGTAGCATTTACATTTACAATACCAGAGGTGTTCACATCAGACTCTTCGTAAATAAAGGAATAACCGCTTTTCTGATTTAAGGCGGTCATAGCCTTCTTGACTGAGACTTTTTGCATTTTAAGGCTCACTGCTTGGGCAAATACCACTAGCTGACAAGCAAGAGCACAACCTATCAAAACGACTTTCTTAAGGTTCATAGTAAAGACATATTAAAGATATTAAACTTATTGTTTTTGCTTTTTGCACTAACTATAACTAAACCCTGTTCATGCTGGTTGAGAATTTTAAAGGTTGATATTTTGGATTAATAAAAGGTCACTTTCTTACCTTGTACACGGTAATGTATTTTATTGGTTGCTACAAGTGCATCCAAAATGTCACGCAAATGTGCTTCTTGGGTGTTGAAACTACCGTGGAATCGCAATTGGTAGAGAGCATCATTGGCCACTATAACCTTTATATTGTAGTTGCGTTGCAACTTCTTGGCTATCTCATTCAGGGCATCGCCATTAAAGATAAGCATATTATTTTGCCAATCCTGATAATCATTTTCGGCATTATTAATCGTCAACTCACCAGTTTTCTTATCCAGTACTGCTTTCTGTCCGGGTGCTAGAAGTTGATTATTTTGATAATTCATAAAGTTGTCTAGCGACACTTTTCCTTCTGTCAAAGTAACGATAGCCTCGTCATCATCAGCATAATCACAGAAATTAAACTTTGTTCCAAGGTCGTTCACTCGAAGGTTTGTAGAGTTCACACTGAAAGGTTTGTCCTCTTGGTGTTTCACTTCAAAATAGGCTTCACCCATCAAATTTACCTCACGCTTGTCTACACCAAAACCTTGAGAGTATGTTAGTTTGGAGCCGGAATTAAGCCATACTTTCGTTCCATCAGGCAAGTTCAGCTTCAAGCGCGAACCAGCAGGTGCTTCAACGGCAATATCTGCAAAGTTAGATTTGATATTCGATTCACCTGTTTTATATGATAATACCGACACAACAAATAAAGCAATGGCTGCCGCTGCATAATATAGATAGCGGTAACGGTGCGTAGTTACAGGCTCACTTTTCTTAATACGCGAAAGGAAAGTTTGATAAGCAGCCTCTACATCAAACTTTGGCGACGGCGAAGTAGATGTCCATATCTCACGCCATTCATAATAATATTGTTTATTCTCTTTCGAAGCACGTAGCCATGTTTGCAACTCTTTCGCTTCTTCTTGCCCCATTTCTCCACTCAGAGATGCTATAATGAGGTCTTTTATATGTTCACTTATTTCTACCATAGGATTTAATTCTATTAACAAGACGATAGAATTTATCGTATGGGTAGTCTAAATATGAACTTTTTTCTAAAAATGTAAAAAGAAGAAAACTATTGCTGTGATGAGATATTTATGCAAGTCTTCACGCAATTGTGCTAATGCTTTCTTCATGTGATACTTCACTGTATTCTCTGAAATGCTTAAAATACGAGCTATTTCCTCATAAGATTTCTGTTCTAGCCGACTCATTCTGAATATCCGTTGGCATTCCGCCGGCAGTCGACAGATAGCCTTTTGTATTTCTCCTTCGAGTTCTTGAGCGAGTAATTTGCCTAAAGGATACTGCTCAGCTTGCAAATATCCAATGACAGGAATATCTACCGAACTCACTCCGGATATACGTATTTCTTTCCGATTATAATTTGATTTGAGATAATCAAGGCATCGATAGCGAACACTTGTAACCAGATAATTACGTAAAGATGATGTGATATTCAGCGATTCTCTAATCTCCCAAAGATGAAATATCACATCACCCACGATGGTTTCTGCCAAAAATTGGTCGTCGACATACTGCATAGCCACACGACACAACACCGTATAATGATGTTTGTATACATATTTATATGCAGCCTCTTGACCTTGGCGTAGTTGTTCTATAATCAATACTTCCGTGCGTTCCATCTATTCAGATGATTTTGTTTTGCCATGATTGCCCATACATTCACCCCCTTCTGTTCACCATTACTTCGTCGCAGAAGATGAAGCCGCCTTGTTTAGGGGCGCGGGTTGTGACTTTTACATATCGTCCTTTGGCCTTTCCTTGCCATGTATATGGGCGCACGAAATAACGGGTAGAGTCGTCCTTGAAGGTTTGCTTGTCTATTTCTTCAAAGTTTTGCCCATCAGTTGATACAGCGACGGTTACCTCAGCGGGGAAGAAAATCTCCGGACCACGGAACTGTAAGAAGTCGGCCGACACATTATTAATGTCCATCTCTTTCTGTAAATCAATGACGATGCTCAATCTGCCTGCTTGAATAAAGCCCTGCCAACCATTATCTTTGAAACTCCAGTCGCCCATTTTTCCATCGACTAGTGTACCATTCCCCGTTCCGGCATAGCGTGGTGAACAAGGCGACAGGTAGGTCACCGGTTTGCCAATGGCATCGTGTACCACCGCTGACGTACTCTCATTCCTATCTCCCAACTCGTTCTGTAAGTCGTAAGGAGCATATCCATCGCGTTTCATCCGGGCAATCAGACCGAGCGCACGAGTCTTGAAGTCGCTATAATCCCGGGCAGGTGAACTCCATCCTGCCTCTGCTACGGCAAACAAACGAGGGTAAATCATGTCTTCGGCACGCTCCTCTGTGTCCACTCTTTCAGTCCACAGGTTACCTTGTACACCCCATATATTCTTTGCTTCGGGCTTGTTTTGATAATCAATGGGTATCGGGTCGAACTTGTAGGCCGACTTCAAAGGCGTATAGCCCAATTGTCCTCGCTCGTCGGTAGCTGGATTACATTGGAAATAATCAAGGTAGTAGCATTCCGTAGGCGACATGATAACCTTTGAATCTTTGGCAGCTTTGAAGCCCATATCGGCTCCACGCCATGCCATGACGGCTGCGCCATCGGGCGTACCACCCGTTGTTATCTCGTCCCAACCTATCATCTTGCGCCCATGACGATTCAAAAAAGCGTTCACACGCTTCATCATGTAGGCCTGTAATTGTTCTTTTGACTGCAGATGCTCGTCGTTCATGCGCTTTTGACAACGCTCGCACGTCAGCCAATTCTTTCCCGATGCCTCATCACCGCCTAGATGTATGTACTCGGAAGGGAATATATCCATGATTTCTTTCAACACTCCTTCGATGAATTCAAAGCTTTTTTCGTTTCCGATACACAAGTCAGAGGCTCGCTCACCGGTACACGAAAGCTGTGGATAGGTGCTTGTCACTTCGTTGTTATGGCCGGGAATCTCCAACTCTGGAATCACCGTGACACCCCGTTCAGCCGCATATCGCACAATATCGCGCAACTCTTGTTTCGTATAATAGCCACCATACGCCCCCGGTGTGTCCTTGGTACAATAGTTCATACCCGACGCACGCCACTGCTCCCAGTTTGAAGTGGTTCGATAAGCAGCCTTCTCCGTCAGTTCGGGATAATGCTTGGTCTCGATGCGCCACCCTGCTTCGTCGGTCAGATGCAGGTGTAGTCGATTCATCTTCAATCTTACAAGCATGTCAATCTGCTTCTTGATGAAGTCAGTAGTCCATATATGGCGCGAGCAATCGAGCATCATACCGCGATAAGCAAACCGTGGTGTGTCCTCTATATGCACATATCTCACGGTACCGTCTGCAGCCGTTAAGTTCCTTAATGTCTGTAATCCATACTGCAATCCGGCTTTGGATGGCGACAGAATCTCAATGCCTCGTTCCGATACGTCGAGCGTATAACCCTGTAAATACCGGTTGAATGGCACGGTGTTCATCTCGTTCGGTTTGCCCGTCTGAATCAATCTGATGATTTGGTTACCATTCCTTGTTCGCGTTTTCTTCAATGGAGCAGAGGTGACTTCGCCTAACCAATATCGTATCGTCTTCAAATTTTTACGCGACAAGTTGCTATATAAGCGCGTCTCATTGTCTATTTTGAACTGTCCGTCACGGTAAACTACTGTGTGAGGCTTGGGTATAATACCCTGTGCAACGGCCGAAATCGTTGGGAACAATAACAATATACCTAGTAAAAATAAGGAAGTTGATAGTTTGAATTGTTTCATCGTATGGTATTTTTGACACCTACAAAGATACAATTTCTCATCCAATTATGTTTCGCGTTCAGTAGAATTAATATACAATAGTGGTTTTCTTCCTTTTCGAGGAATCATTGGTCATCGGCCGAATAGTCGTTGTCGGCGTAGCCAGTGCAACGGAAACACAGGAGGTAATGGGCGGGATGGGAGTATTTCCTCTTGCAATATAAACCTTTCTGCCTACATATGTCTTTCTATTCCAGTTTTCTCTACACATTAAAATAGGAAATTCCACCTCACAGATTAGGGATTTCCCATCTGCAAAAGGAGAAATTATCTCTATCTTTGCATAAGTTATTCAGCACTCGACAGCTTGAAAATAAATTTTCATAGCACCCGTTAGTGCTATCTGTGTACAATGTTCAACTAAAATACCACGACGATGAAACAAGTAAGACTCAAGGCTTTGGCCACGCTATTATTATTGTTGATGTTTCCGATATGTATGGAAGCAAAAAGATTTGATGAGATAAAATTGGGTATGACCCAATCAGAAGTACGTGCATTAGTAGGTAAGCCGAAGTTTAAACGCATGAATTACGATTCGGAACAATGGGAATACCACTCGCTGAAACTGGACGGTTCGGTGGTTTATATTACGACCGTGGACTTCGCGAACAACCATGTGGTAGCATGTAACTCATACGAACGCCCCAACACTTCAATAGATTATACACCCCAATACCAAATTCCATTGCCCTATGGTAGGATGCCCATGTATCGCAACGTGATGGATGATGCCGATTTTAATGTGTTCTATCGGTATGTAGTCAATGAGACTTTCGACGACAACAAGTTGAAACTTATCACAGTGGGAAGTCTGAATGGTGGTTTCAGTTGTCGGCAGTGCGCTCGCATGATGGATGTTTTTAACTTCGACGATAAGAAGTTGAAAGTGATTAAAATCATGGCTCCACGACTTGTAGACCGCATGAATGCTACGATAATATTATCGAAGCTCACTTTCGAGTCGAGCAAGGAAGAGGCTGCCAGAATGCTAGGAATTCCTTGGGGGAATATGAGGTAGGAGATAAAAGATGATAGGCTGTAATAAAGAATAAAAACGCGACAAGCACTAAAAAGCTTGTCGCGTTTTTATATATAGATACGAGTTCGTATTTACTGTATTTCATTGAAAGCGGCCTCTTCGGCAGCTTTGATAATGTCTTCTTTGCTTTGCGGACCAGCACTGATGTCACTCAGGTCGAATTCATCGGTATCCGTTGTTTCTTTCTCAACCGATTTTACTTCGTTGTCTGAGCGATACATGGGCGGACGACGCTTGTTTCGACGTGGTTTATCGTCGAATACTTCCTCGCGGAACGTGTTCTCGTGCTTCTCTACCGATGCTTTTTCGTCAATATCTTTAGTGATGATGAAGTCATCTTTAGCCTCTGTGGTCGGCACGTTCTCTACAGGTTCTTCCTCCATCTTGGTACGATTGGTCTTCGCAGCAAATACTTCGTCGATGAACTGAGGTTCACGACGCAACTTCTCCAAGGTGAGCTTGCTGGCCAGTTGCTGGCTTTCTTTCTTGCTATAGCCATTGCCCGAACATCCTTGTATACCTTCCAAAAGCACCTCGTAGCTGAAAGTAGGACTACCATTGTCGTCTTTCTTCTGATTGAGCATCTTGAAGTCGAGCTGCACTCGATTCTTCTGACTCCACTCAATGAGCTTGCTCTTAAAGTTCACCTCTTTGTAGGCTACCTTGTCAATGTTGATCATCTCGGACAAAATGCGGTTCTTCATGAATGCCATACAGGCATCGTAACCGCGGTCAAGATAGATAGCACCGACGAGAGCTTCGAAAGCATTTCCTCCCATATAGCTGTTGTGAGAAGAACTGCGTCCGCTAGAAAGGATGAGTTTGCTTAGTCCTAACGACTGAGCGAGCTTATTTAGCGTGTCGCGTTGTACGAGTTTGGAACGCGTGTTGGTGAGGAATCCCTCACGTTTTCCGGGGAAATGCTGATAGACAATGTCTCCAACGATAGCGTCGAGGATAGCATCTCCGAGGAATTCTAGGCGTTCGTTGTTGATGGGTTTACCCTTAGCGTTGCGTCGCATCACACTCTTGTGCATCAAAGCAAGCTTATAATAACTGATATTGTGAGGGTAAAAGCCTATGATATTGCGCAAGGAAGAAAAAAGCTCCTTTTCCTTTCGGAAAGGGAGCTTGATTCTATCAATAAGATTATTCAGCATATTTCTTGAACACTACACAGCAGTTATGACCGCCAAAACCGAAGGTGTTGCTCAGTGCTACACGCACTGTGCGCTTCTGAGCTTGGTTGAATGTGAAGTTCATATTGTAGTCGATGTTCTCGTCTCTATCGTCCTCTTCGTGGTTAATCGTTGGAGGAATGATATCGTTTTGAACTGACAATACACATACCATAGCCTCTATTGCACCGGCAGCACCCAACAGGTGACCGGTCATAGACTTGGTTGAACTGATATTCAACTTATAAGCTGCATCGCCAAACGCTTCCTTGATGGCCTTAGCCTCAGAAATATCACCTACCGGAGTAGATGTTCCGTGCACATTGATATAGTCTACATCTTCCGGATTCAAGTGGGCATCTTCGAGCGCATTCATCATTACGAGCTTAGCACCAAGGCCTTCCGGGTGGCTGGCTGTGATGTGATAAGCATCGGCGCTAGCACCTTCGCCCACCATCTCAGCATAGATTTTAGCGCCACGAGCCTTTGCATGCTCCAACTCTTCGAGTACCAAACAGCCGGCACCCTCGCCCATGATGAATCCATCGCGACTTGCGCTGAATGGACGAGAAGCGTGTTCGGGATCGTCGTTGCGTGTAGAAAGTGCGTGCATAGCGTTGAATCCGCCTACGCCACATTCGCAGATAGCAGCCTCGGCGCCACCACTTACAATAACGTTTGCTTTACCCAAGCGAATCAAGTTGAACGCATCAGCGAGTGCATTGCTTGAAGATGCACAAGCAGATGTCGTGGTAAAGTTAGGTCCATGGAATCCAAAGTGGATTGAAATCTGTCCTGAAGCGATGTCGGCAATCATCTTTGGGATGAAGAAAGGACTGAATTTAGGGCCGTTTTCGATGTTCTGACCGTAGTAAGTCACCTCGTCTTCGAAAGTCTTAATACCGCCGATACCTACACCGTATACCACACCGATACGGTTTTTATCTTCGTTTTCCAAGTCCAAACCTGCATCTTTTACACCCTGAATGGCGCTAATCATAGCCAATTGAGTGTAACGATCGAGCTTGCGAGCTTCTTTACGATCGATGTAATCGTTCACGTTGAGGTCTTTAACCTCGCAAGCAAACTGTGTCTTGAACTTAGAAGCGTCGAATGATGTAATAGGAGCGGCACCACTCTTACCTGCCAACAAGTTGCTCCAAGTTTCTTCCGGAGTGTTGCCAACGGGCGTTACTGCGCCTAAACCTGTTACTACTACTCTTTTTAACTCCATTATTCAGAAAGTATTTATTGAATCAATAGCAAATATTTATGGTTGACGGCTTCCGTCTCTATGCACACAATAAGGTACTAAGAGATGTGGAAAGCTTCCGCCAACCATAAACACTCAACTACGAAACGTTATTATTTAGCGTTCTGCTCAATGTAGTTGATAGCGTCACCAACAGTCTGGATGGTTTCTGCTTTATCGTCGGGAATTGAAATACCAAATTCCTTCTCGAATTCCATAATCAGCTCTACAGTATCCAATGAATCTGCGCCGAGGTCGTTTGTAAAGCTTGCTTCAGGCTTAACTTCAGCCTCATCAACACCAAGTTTGTCTACGATAATAGCCTTTACTTTGCTTTCAATTTCTGACATAATACTCTAAATTTAAATTGTTTATAAATAATTCTCATTATAAAATCGGCTGCAAAGAAACGAATTTATTTTCAGTCTGACAAGTTTTTTATTCAAAAAAGCGCTCATTCTTGCACACACTAGTAGTGATTGTGCATATAAATAGCTATTTAATGCGTAAATTCCCTATTATCAGACAGTTTGATATGTTTTATGAAAAACATATACTAATTTTGCAAGTATAACTAAATCTATATTTATAATGAAAAGACTCATTCTGTCATGTGCCGTTAGTATGTTTGCTATCATATCACATGCAGCCAATATTACAATTGATTTGGCGCACTATGGCTTGTCTTCCGACACTACCATCAACGCCTCCATAGCTTTCAGTAGAGCCATGAAAGCAGTGCAAAAAGCAGCTATTAAAGGCAATCAAATAACTGTAAAAGTGCCGCGCGGACGCTATCATTTCTATCCCGATGGGGCTACGGTACGTGAGTACTACGTCTCCAATCACGACCAATTGAATCCTCGTGCGGTGGGCATCTGCATGGAGCGATTGCGCAATGTGACTTTCGACGGTGGCGGTTCCGATTTCATCTTCCATGGCCGTATGTTGCCCCTGAGTCTTGTGGGAGCAGAGAACTGCACGCTCCGTGGTTTCCGTGTAGACCACGCCAACCCACATATAGCCCAAGCAACCATTGTCAGCAACGACACAGTGAGCCACGAAATCGTTTATCAACTGTCACCCGAAGTGAATTATACACTTTCTCACGACACACTATATACCAATGGGCAGGGATGGAAATATCTCCTGAATTCGGCTATTGCGTTCGACCCCAAGACTCATCACATGGTCTATCGCACTAGCGACATAGGCATCCGTGTGACCGGAGTAAGCGCTTTGCCCGATAGAAAATTTCTTGCTCGTGGATGGAACGATGCCCGCTTGAAGCCCGGAACCGTGCTCGCCATGCGTTCATGGACACGTCCTGCACCGGCCATCTTCCTCTATGAGTGCAAGAATACGAAGCTCGAAGACATCACCATATATTATATGGAAGGCATGGGAGTGCTGGCTCAGTTGTGCCATAACGTATCGCTCGATGGATTCAACGTCTCCCCTCGTCCCGGTACCCACCGCTATTTCACTACACAGGCCGATGCTTCCCACTTTGTTAATTGCAGTGGCGAGATTGTCAGCAGGCATGGTTTGTACGAGAGTATGATGGATGATGCCATTAATATCCATGGTGTTTACCTCAAAATGACAAAACGATTGGACGATCATACTATCCGCGCCCGCTTCATGCACGACCAAGCTTATGGTTACAAATGGGGCTATGTGGGCGACACGGTGCAGTTTATCGCCTCCCGAACCATGGAACATATCCCCGGAACCAATGTCATAAAGAAGATTAAGGCAATTGACAAACCCATCGACAAAGGTGTTAAAGAGTATGAGATAACATTCGTTCAGCCCTTGGCAGCAGATATTGATGAGCGCAACAGCATCGGTGTAGAAGACTTGACACTGACACCTACCGTACAATTCGACCACAATGTAGTGCGTAACAACCGTGCTCGCGGCTGTCTGTTCTCCACTCCTCGTCGTGTGGTTTGCGAGGATAATTTCTTCGACCACACCTCCGGAACGGCCATATTACTCTGTGGCGACTGCAACGGATGGTACGAATCGGGGGCTTGTCGCGATGTAACCATTCGCCATAATGTCTTTGTCAATGCCCTCACCAATATGTTCCAATTCACTGAAGGCGTTATCTCCATCGACCCGGAAATACCAGAATTCAGCAAGCAGAAACGATACTTCCACAGCGGTATCAAGATTCTGGACAACGTGTTCGAGACCTTCGATGCTCCATTGTTGTACGCTAAATCGGTCGACGGCATCACAATGCGTGGCAATCGAGTGCTACATAACAATGCCTATCCGGCTTTCCACCACAATCGGAAAGCCGTAACCTTGGAGAATGTTGCCCGCTATCAAAGCGATATAGACGAGAAATAAGGCTGTTTGCCCGCAAATCTAGCGGGCAAACATTTGTATTCTCAAATAAAATTTCTATTTTTGCAAGAAGTTAAACACATACCTGAACAAGAATGACATTCACACAACTCTGCAACGAGATTTTCAACAAAGCTATCCAAGACTATCATGTCAAGGACTGTATCGACACGCCGATTAGCAATCCCTATCATCGTGATAGCATTGAAAACCGACTTTATTTGAAATGCTGGATTGACACTGTGCAATGGCATTTCGAAGACATTATCCGCGATCCGCACATCAATCCGCTCGAAGCATTGGCGTTGAAGCGTCGCATCGATACCAGCAATCAAGACCGTACCGACTTGGTAGAGCAGATTGACTCGTATTTCCGACAGAAATATTCCGACGTGAAAGTGTTGCCCGATGCACGTATCAACACCGAGAGTCCGGCTTGGGCGGTCGACCGTTTGTCTATCCTTGCACTGAAAATCTATCACATGCGCGAGCAGACGGAGCGTACCGATGCCGGAGATGAGCACAAGGCAGCATGCCAAAATAAGTTGCAAGTGCTGCTCGAACAGCAAAAAGACCTTTCTACAGCCATTGATCAATTGTTGGAAGACATCGAGGCCGGTCGCAAATACATGAAGGTTTACCGACAAATGAAGATGTACAACGACCCTTCAACCAATCCTGTGCTCTACGCCAAAAAGTGAAAAACGAACACTTGCTCATTATCCGTTTCTCGGCCATGGGCGATGTTGCTATGGCCGTTCCGGTGGTATATGCCCTTGCCACCCAATATCCTCATTTGAGAATCACGGTTCTCAGTAAGCCTTTTGCTCGCGCTTTTTTTGAGCAACTGGCACCCAACGTCGGGTTCATGGAAGCCGACTTGAAGACTGAATACAATGGAGTCAAGGGATTGAATGCACTCTATCGCCGACTTGTTGCCAAGAATTTCACGGCCATCGCCGACTTTCACGACATTATTAGGTCCAAGTATCTGCGCATGCGGTTTAATATCGGCAATTATCGCGTGGCTCATATCGACAAGCACCGTGCCGGTAAACGCCGGCTTGTCGATGCTGATAATAAGGTACTTGTACAGCAACCTACTTCTTTCCAAAACTATGCCGACGTGCTAGCCCAATTGGGCTATCCCGTTAAACCAAACTTTTGTTCCATCTATCCGCCCGAAGGCGCACCGCTCCGACTGCTTCCTGCGACCATTGGGGAGAAACGTCCGTTCCAACAGTGGATAGGTATTGCTCCCTTTGCTGCCCACGTGGGGAAGATATATCCCGTGGAGTTGATGGAACAAGTCATCGTTCAACTCATCCATTTGCATCCCTCTTGTCGCATCTTCTTGTTTGGTGGTGGGGGCAACGAGCGTCAAATACTCGACCAATGGGTCGAGCGTTACACCAATTGTATTAATGCTTCGGCACTTGCCGGAGGCTTGTCCAACGAACTTATCATCATGAGTCGGCTTGACGTCATGGTGAGTATGGACAGTGCCAATATGCATCTAGCCTCGTTGGTAGCTTGCCCTGTGGTGAGCATTTGGGGTGCCACACATCCCTACGCTGGCTTTATGGGGTGGAACCAGTGTGCCGACAATACCGTGCAAGTGAATCTTTCATGTCGTCCATGTAGCATTTATGGCAACAAACCCTGCATGCGTGGCGACTGGGCTTGTCTCCATGACATCACACCCGAAAGCATTGTGGAACGTGTAGAAGCCAATCTGACGGCTACCGAGAAACTCATCAAGTCCGTTTTTTAGCTATTCCTATAAATGAATTGGCATTATAGGGTAAATGCCAATCGCTCGGTATGAGCAAGAATAAGCCTTATATTTCTGTGTGTAGAGATGGTATGAGTACCATTTACCCTATCGTTAGCCCCAACCCAAACCCTCCCAAAAAGGAGGGAAATTATATAGAGTTAATGAGTTATTGAGTGAATTTGTTAGTTCATGAGGGCTAAGTTTATGAGTTCTTTGTTCTCCCTCCCCTTTTGGGGAACCCTCGGTCATCGACCGAGTAGTCGCTGTCGGCGTAGCCGGTGCGACGGAAAGCGAGGGAGGTAATGGCTGGGATGGGGCTGTAGGTGATTGAGATGAGGTTGCTGCCAAGCTTCCCCAGCGATGCTGTCTAGCCCATTCAGTAATGCTGCAGTGGCTAGGCAGCAATGTTGCCTCACCCCTGCAGCAAGCCTATGAGTTTTGAAGTGAATAGCGTTATGGGCTGTTATATTATACAGCCAATAGTACCATGAGTCCGCCAATGACGATGTATCCGATGGCATAAGGCAATGCTGCACGCAGAATCTCGCCATCGCGACCTTGCATATTACATGCCGCTGTGGCAATGGCAATACTCTGCGGCGAAATCATCTTACCGCCTGTGGCACCCGTGGTATTGGCTGCAACGAGCCAATTAGGATCACTGTAATCCAATTGATGGGCTACGTTGGCCTGTAATTTGGCAAAAAGGATGTTGGAAGAAGTATCGCTACCCGTGACGAATGTGCCGATAGCACCGATGAGCGGAGCAAAGAATGGGTATAATTGTCCTGTGACTGCTGCCAAAGCCGAGGCGATGACAACTATCATACCCGCGTAGTTCATCACCGAAGCGATAGATACCAAACTGATAATCGTGATAACGGTCTTGCGCAAGTTGACTGTTGTTTTGGCCAAAATCACAAGGAGTTGGCGAGGCGACAAACCTTGGATGAGTCCGCCAATCACCGTACCGAGCAATAACATAAGGCCGGCATTGCTAATCCAACCGAAATTGAATGTAGTTCCTGCCGTATAGATGGGCAGGGCTACGTGGCTTACCAAATGCGATTTCAAGAAGCCGTTGATGGCAGGGAACAATGGCCCGGAGAGTAAGATAAACAAGAGGATGAAGAGATAGACGCTCCATGCGCGGAATGTTTGGGCGAGCGTGTAATGTTTTACTGTGCTCTTATCCTTCTTCGGAGCAAATAGTTTAGAATAAATGACAAGAGCTATGATGGCTGCCACACTGCCTATGATGGCTGGAGTCTCGGCTCCTAGGAACATGGAAACGACATACTGCGTGAGTAATGATACCCCACCTACCCACAACGAGAGCAGCAGGTTGCGTACAATAGCGCTGTGGCTGCGATTGGTAAGGGTGAGGATGATAAACGGAAGAATAATGAAGAGGGGGGAGAGCTGTACCACACAGTAGGTCGCAACCTCGCGTATGAGTTCGGGAGCTGCCGCTCCGCCCAGCGCCACCTCGTTGCAAAGGGTGATGACAGGCACACCTACGGCACCAAAACCGGTGGGTACTGTATTGGCTATCAATGCCACCAAAGCCGAGAAAATAGGCTTATAGCCGAGTGAGATAAGAATAGCTGCCGGAATAGCTACGGCCGTTCCGAAGCCGGCCATACCTTCCAAGAGTCCGCCAAATCCCCATACCAGCATGAGCACCGTGACGCCGTCGTCGTCGGAGAACGATGTGAATTGATTCTTGATGACCTCTATCTCCTTGCTTTCCACCAGCACGTTATAGCTGAATATAGCCATTAAGATGATGATCAGGATGGGGAATACGGCTTTGAGAATACCCTCGACAACAGCCCACCCCACGCCCATTGTCGTGAAATTTTGCGGTGCGAACCCCATAGTGGGGGCTACCCAAAGAGCTAACGCAATGGTAACAAGGAGAGTAATAAATGCACTTTGGTGCCCTGCCATCTTCAATCCCAACATCAAGACGAAGAGCAGTACAATCGGAATAATAGCGATAATAGCAGCCATAAGTTGTATAATATGTAAAAACAGCAGGTTAATAATTAGATTATCATAAAACACCCTCAAAGTTATTACATTCTTATTGAATTATCGCATATCGAGTGTTAAAACATGAATTTTATTCCCTAGATTCGCCATGAATTGATGCTGAAAGACCTAACCTATAAAAATATCGACTACACCAACCACCTTTTGAAGTTTGAGCAGAATAAGACCAAAGGACATTCTGCCAATAATGGGGTCGTTATCCCTTTGAATGATGGTTTGCTCATATTGGCTTGGTGAAGCACCGGATGATTTGAATACTTCTCTTTTCAATCTCCCTTCCTATGAAAATTACAGTAAGTCGGTGAAGCGATGGGTAAAGCGTGCAGGAATCAATAAGCACATCAGCTGGCATTGTGCCCGCCACTCCTTTGCCGTGAACATCCTGAATAATGGTGCCAATATCAAGACCGTTGCAAGCCTATTGGGGCATAGCGGATTGAAGCATACCGAGAAATATACTCGTGCTGTGGATAAGTTGAAATCGGAAGCTATCAATAGTTTGCCAGAATTGAAGTTGTAATCAGAAAAATGAATTGAAAAACATTTTTTTGATTAGATGCGACCATCTTTTTGCTCAAAATACATACATCCTAAGAAATAATGAGTAATTTTATGGCGTAATCAAGTTGCATAAGTATGGAACGCAAGAAAATAAACCGTCTAAAAGTGGTTCTCGCCGAAAAAGGAATGACCAATAAACAACTGGCAGAAATCTTGGATAAAGATCCTACAGTTATATCAAAATGGGTAACAAATGTTGCCCAACCCAATGTAGAAATGTTCATTCAGTTGGCAAAGATATTGGGAGTGAGAGTTGATGATTTGTTGTGGACAGAATAAGGTATAATGATAGGGTGGTAAAATTATTATCTACTTCTCATAAAAGGGTGTAAGGATAAGAGTATTTTAAAGAATAAAAAGGTAAGTATGGGAAAAACGGTAACAACATATTTGATAGATGCTGATCCAAAAGGAACACAATATGTGTTTATCAGCAATAAAATTTGTCAGATGTATGTAATTCCACGTTCAAATCTTTCAATCTTGAATGAACGGACAGAATTGCAGACGCCGGCTTTTTACATTCTATTGGGTGAAGACGAAGAGACGAAACCAAAAGCATATATTGGGGAGACAGAGAACTTTCGTGAACGGGTGAGAGACCACGATAGCAAGAAGGCGTTTTGGCAAAAAGCCTTGTTGTTTATTTCTAAAGATGCAGCAATGACTAAAGCTGATGTGCAATACTTGGAGCATAAAGCGATAGTGGAGGCGAAGGTTTCAAACTCTTTTGTGCTAAATGAAAACAAGCAGACACCTAAAGCTCCTAATCTTCCAGAATATAGAAAGGACGATATGGATGAGTTTTTCGAGGACGTGAAGTTCCTGACTTCGTTCATAGGTTGCAATATTTTTGATATTGCGCAGCCTAAAGAGGAACATCTTTTCTTTACCAAAGGGCGTGGCTGTAACGCAAAAGGGTTTTATCATAGTAAAGGTTTCACAGTGTTGAAAGGAAGTACTATAGTGAGTTCTTCTGTTCCGTCTTTTAAATGGAAAAATAAGCGTGAAAAGATGTTGAGCGAATATACGCACTCTTCTAATGGGAAATTAGAATTGAGTTCAGATACAACTTTTAATAGTCCAAGCACTGCTGCCGATTTCTGTATAGGAAGTAGTAATAATGGTTGGCTTGTTTGGAAAGATAAAGATGGAAACACTTTGAATTCGGTGTATAGAAAACAATTAGAATAAAACAAAGATATCGAAATGGATATGAATGTAATATTAGGGCTTATAAGTATAGTGGTTACTTTAATGTGCGCTTACTTAGGTGCTTTGCTTCATCGTAAAACTGAGAGAATAAAAATTATGGAAGGGCAACTGTCTGAAAAAAGATACTCTGCCTATGCGAAACTTTATGATTTCTTCTATGAAATGTTTAAAAACACGAAGGATAATAGGAATGTTAGCAACAAAGATATGCGTAATAAGCTTCTTGATGCAAAGAAAGAGTTAATTATGTATGGGACAGATGACGTAGTTTTCGCTTTGAACAATTATTTAAGTTCTTTTACGGAGGCAAGTACCTATAAGCAACTGGATAGCTTTTTGGATGTTATGGTGTTAATTAGAAAAGATATGTGTGGAAAAACAAAGATAGATAGGGATGCTATCTTGTTAAATATAATGCAAGACAAGAAGGAACTACAAAAATTTAAAGCCATGGAATTAAATAATTCTGAATTATAGATTATCTTTGAAGTCGCAGTGATAAAATTTTATTAAAGCTTTCTTTTTTGTTTCACTTAATCTATCAAGATATTTTTAAGCATCTTATAATCGGACAGTATGACAATACAAGAAATAACAACCCGCAAGGAAGACCAGACTTTTGATTGCAAAAGCATTCAAATTGATCCTAAAGCATTGGCTATTACCACCGTTGCATTTGCAAAAATCATTTCTATAACTTCCGATAATATGTATTTATAAGAACCGTAGAAAATATGAACCCAGAAGAAAAGGCACGAGTTATCATTGACAGAATGTTTGAAGAAGCAGGCTGGAAAGTCGTTGATAGAGATAAGTATGCTCCAAATATGACGGCTGTGGCTATCAGGGAAGGATTGATGGTTGGCAATAGGGAAGCCGATTATTTATTGTTTCTTAACGGCAAAGCAGTAGGAGTATTGGAAGCTAAGCGCATTGAAACAGATATAAATTCTGATATTGTGCAAGAACAAGCTCGCTTATATACCCGTAGTTGTCCTAAGTGGTGCCAAGCATGGTTTCCTAATACACCTTTACCCCTTGCCTATGTTGCTAATAGTAGAGACCTGATGTTTTATGATACTCGAAAGAGTAATTCTGAATTTGAGTATTGTAAGAAAATTCATACTCCCAAAGAAGTTAAAAAGTTATTAGGCTTGGAAGATGATTATGTTGGCTTGCCCACATTGAGCCCTAAAGGATTGCGCGCGTGTCAATATGAGGCAATCACTCAATTAGAGCAATCGTTTCGTAATGGTGAAAATCGTGCTTTGATGGTTTTAGCAACAGGTGCGGGGAAGACTTATACTGCTTGTTTGGCATCCTATCGCATGTTAGCTTTCACGCCAATGAAGCGCATCTTATTTTTGGTGGATAGGAATAATTTGGGCAAGCAGGCTGAAACCGAATTTGGTACATTCCGTTTAACAGAGAATGGCGATCCATTCAATACTATTTTTACGGTTAATCGCTTGAAGTCTTCAATTGTACCAACGGATAGCAATGTGGTAATATCCACTATACAACGACTTTTTTCATTGTTAAAGGGTGACGAAATTACCGATAATGATGAGGACGATGAAGAAATAGAAGATAAAGAAATAATACTCCCAGAGAATCCTAATCTTCCTTCAGATTTCTTTGATATGATAATTATTGATGAGTGCCACCGTTCTATTTATGGTAATTGGCAGAAAGTCCTAAATTATTTCTCAAAAGCAAAGTTGATAGGATTAACAGCAACACCTGTTCCTGAGACGAAGGCTTTCTTCAATGGCAATATCATCGTAAACTATACGCTGGAGAAGTCTATCGTTGATGGCGTAAATGTCGATTGTCGTGTTTATCGTATCAAAACGCAAGCAACAGAGAATGGCGGTGCTATTCTCGAAGGCGATAAAGTAAAAAGAGAAACATGCTATACGGGGCAAGTTCAGACTATTAACAACCAAGAAACAAAAAATTATACTCGTGAGGAACTTAACCGTAGTATCATCAACCCTGCACAGATTAAGCTGATATTGGAAACCTATCGTGATGCGGTATATACTGAAATATTTACTGAACCGCAGCGAGAACCCAATATGGATTATCTGCCCAAGACACTTATATTTGCACTCAATGAAAATCATGCAACTAATATCGTGCAAATAGCAAAAGAAGTGTTTGGACACAATGATAATCGTTTCGTACAAAAAATCACCTATTCGGCAGGTGATAGCAATGAGCTGATACGCCAGTTCCGTAATGATAAAGATTTTCGTATCGCCGTAACTTGCACATTGGTGGCAACAGGTACTGACATTAAACCCCTTGAAGTGGTAATGTTTATGCGTGATGTGGCATCAGAACCGTTATATATTCAGATGAAAGGACGAGGCGTACGTACCATAGGCGATGAGCAACTACGAAATGTAACGCCCAACGCTTACAGTAAGGATTGCTTCTTCTTGGTGGATGCTATTGGAGTTACCGAACACGAGAAAGTTATAACTTCACCATCTGAGGGAGCAACCTCCAAACTAATGTCCTTGAAAGAACTTTTGGAGAAAATAACGCATGGTAATGTAAATGATAACAATTTGAGATTATTAGCAAGTCGCTTATCTCGTATCAGTCATAAATGTGAAGAAACAGACCGTGAAAAATTTCTTGGTTTGGCTCATCAAAGCATGATGGATATTGCATCTGACATCTTTGCAGCATTTGAAAACGACTTGCTTCCCGAGTATATTGATGTCAATGCGCCAAACTTAGAGCGCAAAGCCTTAGTGCGTAATATTGCAAATCACCCAGACGCACGAGAATTCCTGTTGATACTTAATGCAGGTTTTATTGAGACCTTGATGCCAGGCGAGGACACGCTAATATCAAAGGGATTCTCACAAGAAGAAGCCCAAACCACCACTTCGGCTTTTGAAGCCTATTGTGAGGAGCATAAAGACGAAATAGAAGCATTGCGCATCATCTACAACAACCAAGGCGAGCCACTCACATACACCATACTGAAGGACTTGGAGAACAAATTGAAGTTTGCAAGTAGTAAATTCAACACTTCGTTGCTTTGGAACTCCTACGCTATCATCAATCCCCAAATGGTAAAACATAGTTCTACAAAAGAGGAAAAAGAAGCTCTTACAAACATTATCCAGTTAGTGCGTTATGCTTTTCACCTGATAGAAAGGCTCGAAAGTTTATACCCATCTGCCAGCCAAAGGTTTAATCTTTGGTGTGGACAAAACCAACGACCTCTTACAGAAGAACAGATTGGAGTGATGCAACAAGTATTTAGCTATATTGCATCGAATGGGTATTGCACAATTACAGAGATTAAAGACAATGATAAGACACAAGCGGCGCAACTTATCCGTGCCTTTGGTGGGAAAAATATAGCAAACGAAGCTTTGGCTTCATTATCACAATTTATCATTTACAGAAAAATAGCTTAACAAATGGCAACAAATATATCAACAGAGCAAACACTTACCAAAAAGGTTTGGAATTTAGCGACCACACTATCAGGACAGGGTATTGGCTACACCGACTATGTTACTCAACTTACCTATCTTCTCTTTCTCAAAATGGATGCGGAGAATGAGGAATTGTTTGAGGATATATCTTCTATTCCTGAAGGCTATCGTTGGCGTAATCTGATAGAACTTGATGGTTTAGACTTGATAGAGCAATATGAGAAGACACTGAAAATTCTTAGCGAGCAAGACAATCTGATAGGTACAATCTTTACTAAGGCACAAAATAAGATTGATAAGCCTGTTTATCTTAAGAAGGTGATTTCAATGATAGACGAAGAGCAGTGGCTTGTTATGGATGGCGATGTAAAAGGTGCTATCTATGAAGGAATCTTGGAGAAGAATGGTCAAGATAAGAAAAGTGGTGCAGGGCAGTATTTTACGCCTCGTCCTCTTATCCAGGCAATGGTAGATTGTATCAAACCCAAGATTGGCGAAACCGTTTGCGATCCGGCATGTGGCACAGGAGGTTTCTTGTTGGCTGCATACGATAGTATGAAACAGCAATCACAAGATAAGGACAAACGTGAATTCTTAAATAATAAGGCACTTCATGGCATTGATAACACTCCATTAGTTGTAACTTTGGCTTCGATGAACCTATATTTGCATGGCATTGGGACAGACCGTAGCCCTATTGCGTGCGAAGATAGTTTAGAAAAAGAGCCTGAAACTTTGGTAGATGTAATTCTTGCCAATCCTCCTTTTGGGACACGCCCCGCTGGTTCGGTGGACATCAATCGTCCCGATTTCTATGTAGAGACTAAAAACAATCAGCTCAATTTCTTGCAACACATGATGTTGATGCTGAGAACAGGTGGGCGTGCTGCAGTGGTACTTCCTGACAATGTGCTGTTTGAAGGTGGTGCAGGCGAAACAATCCGCAAGAAGCTATTGAGCGACTTCAATTTGCACACCATTTTACGCTTGCCCACTGGCATTTTCTATGCACAAGGCGTTAAAGCCAACGTGTTGTTCTTCACGAAAGGACAACCAACAAAGGATATTTGGTTCTATGATTATCGCACAGATGTGAAGCATACATTGGCAACAAATAAGTTGCAACGTCATCATCTTGATGATTTTGTAGCCTGCTACAATGCTAATCCTCGTGCCGAAACTTATAACGAAGATACTGCTCGTGATGGTAGATGGCGCAAATATACGGTAGAGGACATTATGGCTCGCGACAAAACAAGTCTTGATATTACATGGATAAAGGCTGGTGGAGAGGAAGAACAGTTTACATTAGATGAGCTAATGACAAATATCACAACTCAAGCCGCCAACATCAGTAAGGCTGTTGCTGAATTGCAAAAGTTAATGAGGGGAATTAAAGAGTAAACGGAATGGATAGCAACATTATATTAAGTCAAGAGCAGCAGTTTGATGAGGTAATCAATATCATTTTGCAGCATCAGAGCCGTGCTTCAAGAGCGGTGAACGAAGAAACGCTGCTTATGGCTTGGAATGTGGGTGGTTATGTTTCCCATAAATTAAAATCAGAAGAATGGGGTAGCAAAGTTGTTATTCAACTTTCTGAATATATCCGTACCAAACAACCAAAGCTGAAAGGGTATAGTAGAAGTAGCATATACAATATGGTACTATTCTACGAGGAATACTCCTCTGAAAGATTTTTATCCACGGCATCACAATACTTATCTAAAGAATTTGTCCAGCCAAAAACTGCACAAATTAATAATCCCTCCCTAGCACAGACAAACCAAGGTACAACTGTTTTTCCTATGCAAATTGTCCAGCCAAGAATTGGACAATTTCCCAAACTACTCACACTAACCACTTTAACGAATCATATAGAGATATTATGTCGTTGTAAAAGTAGTGAAGAACGGTTGTTCTATATTCTGTATGCTCACAAAGAGCATTTGGTAAAAAGAGAGCTTCAGCGTAGCATTACCAACCAGACCTACACAACATTGTTAGGCGATAAAAAGAATATGTCGAAAGGCTTATTGCAAACTTATCCTAATGCTCCTGTTGTATTTAAGGACACTTTGTTTGTTGATTTCCTCGGATTACCTCAAAAACATAGTGAAACAAAACTTAAGAAAGGGCTGATAGAACACATGAAGCAATTTATCCTTGAGTTGGGTAAAGATTTTATCTTTATGGATCAAGAGTATAATCTCAATGTGGGCGCATCAACTTTCAAAGCAGACTTATTGTTCTTCCATCGTGGGTTACAAGCACTTGTTGCGGTAGAACTAAAAAAGACAAAGTTTCATCCTTGTGATCTCGGACAGTTGGAATTTTATCTCGAAGCCCTTGATCGTGATGTAAAGCGTAGCAACGAAAACCCTTCTATTGGCATTCTGTTATGTCCTGATGCAGATAAAATGGTGGTAGAATACGCGATGAGCCGTAGTATGAGTCCAACTTTGATAACAGAATACAAACGTATTCTTATTCCGCAAGAGCGTATGCAAGAGCAGCTCAATGAATATTGCAACCTATTCTTGGAAGAGAAACACAATGCAAATGATTAATTTGGTAGATAATGGACACAAAGAAATTAAGACAAAAGATATTAGACCTTGCCATTCACGGCAAGCTTGTACCTCAAGACCCTAATGATGAGCCAGCATCAGTTCTTCTTGAGCGCATCCGTGCTGAAAAAGAACGCTTAATCTCAGAAGGAAAGATAAAGCGCAGTCGAAAGACCGTGAAAACTTCCGATACGCACCATTATGAGCAGGATGTGCCGTTTGAGGTGCCACGGGGGTGGGTGTGGACAACATTGCCTGAACTTTGTATTATTCCAATAACTGATGGTACTCACCAGACGCCTACTTATACAGATAAAGAGCAAGGCGTTCCTTTTATTTCATCAAAAGATGTTACAAGTCAAAAAATAAATTGGAGCAACATAAAATATATAACAAGAGAACTACATGAGGTATTATACAAACGAGTAGCTCCTCAAAAAGATGATATTTTATTAGCGAAAAATGGAACAACTGGAGTTGCTGCAATTGTAGAAGATTCACGAGTCTTTGATATTTATGTAACACTAGCAGTCATACGCCCAAGCAAAAATGTATGCCCACAATACTTACATCAAGTTATAAATAGTGATTTCTGTAAAGAACAATTTAACAGCCATTTAACAGGTATAGGATTACCCAATTTACACTTAGTAGATATAAAGAAAACAGTAATACCTTTACCCCCTCTCGCAGAGCAACTCCGAATAATTAAAGAGATTGAGCGATGGTTTGCTTTGATTGATGCAATTGAGCAGGGCAAGGAAAATTTGGAAACATCAATCAAACAAGCCAAGGGCAAAATCCTCGACCTCGCTATCCATGGCAAACTCGTGCCACAAGACCCGAGCGATGAGCCGGCATCAGAACTACTCAAACGCATCAATCCCAAGGCACAAATCACTTGTGATAACGAGCATTATGCGCAGTTGCCAAAAGGATGGAGTGTAATATCAATGCAAGATGTTTGTAAACTAAAAGATGGAATAAAGCTGAACAGTACTCCTTTGGTAAATTTGGATGTAAAGTATTTAAGAGGGACTTCGGCTGGAAAAGTCATTGATAGAGGTAAGTTTGTAACAGCTAATTCCTATATGATTTTAGTAGATGGTGAGAATTCAGGTGAAGTATTTAGAACCCCGATAGATGGCTATCAAGGAAGTACATTTAAGCAGTTAGATATAGACCAAAATGTCAATGAGAAATATATTCTCAATGTAATAAACCTACATCGAAAGGTATTAAGAGAGAATAAAGTGGGGTCTGCAATACCTCACTTGAATAAAAAGCTATTCAAGGCTATTGCCGTCCCTTTGCCACCATATAATGAGCAGATAAGAATAGTAGAAGCGATTAAATCGACATTCAACTTACTTGATGCAGTCAAGGAGAACTTATAAGTTCTCCTTGACTGCATCTAAGGCATTAAATAGGTTGTCTATTGCTACAACAATTCGTGCTTGTTCTTCTTTGGGAGGCAAAGGTATTTTGATGTGTTCCATCTTTGATTTATTTACTATAGAAATAGTTACAGCAGATGACTTTTCCATCAAACTATTTTGGAAATAAGTTGATGTACACAAATGATATAAATAGTCTGGGAAAATAGCTAATGAGGGAATTGCTGTGTTTATTTGCTGGTTTGTAGTGCCTTCTTGCTCGATATAGCCGACTTTTCCGATACTCCCTATACAGCATATTGCAATAGAGTTCGGCGGTATAATCCTGGAGACGTCTCGACCTTTAGTTGTTAGGTATTCCGATGCCGTATTTGTATGTCTACCAGCATCTAAATCTGAAGGTTTATAAAGAGGAAAATTCCCTCCATAATAAGAAAGGTTAGACTTGCTGGGAGTTGAACCTGTTACTATTTTTGCTACGTCCATAAGCTCACAAATACTCCATCCTTTTGGCAACTGCGCATAATGCTCGATATACTTTATTATATTGTTACTTTATTCATTATAAATCAATGTAATATGGTAACAACATTTCAGAAACATCTTGCCAAGACCAACTTGGCACCAAACACCATTGTATCGTATGTGTGGACAGTAAACTACTTCTTTGAACATTACAAAGAAGTGAACAAAAAGAATCTTTTAGCATACAAAGGATTTCTTGTAGAGAATTTTAAGCCCCAAACGGTCAATCTACGCTTGCAAGCTATTAACAAATTCTTGGAGTACTCAAAGCAAGACAAACTAAAAGTGAAGTTTGTTAAGGTACAGCAAAAGAACTTCTTGGAAAATGTGATAAGTGATGCCGACTACAAGTTCTTGAAGACCAAGCTAAAGGCTGATGGCTTTGATGAGTGGTACTTCACAATATGGTTTATGGCAGCAACGGGTGCACGTGTTAGTGAATTGCTGCAAATTAAAGCAGAGCATGTACAAGTAGGGTATCTCGATCTTTATAGTAAAGGTGGCAAGATAAGGCGTTTATATATTCCTAAGAATTTACGGACAGAAGCAAACAAGTGGATTAAAGAGAGGGGATTAAGTTCGGGGTATATATTCCTCAATCGTTTTGGCAATCGAATCACAACACGTGGTATTGCCCAACAGCTCAAACATTTTGCTGAAAAGTATGGCATCAATCGTGATGTGGTTTATCCACATTCTTTCCGCCACCGCTTTGCAAAGAATTTCCTTGACCGTTTCAACGACCTTGCGCTATTAGCCGACCTTATGGGACATGAAAGCATAGAGACCACTCGCATCTATCTGAGAAGAACTGCGAGCGAGCAACAAAAGATAGTGGATAAAGTGGTGAATTGGTAATCGCTTTGCAGGCATAACCCGATAAGACTATGCTTGCAAAGCTTTTTCTATACAATCAAGTAATGAAAACAATTCTTCTATTTTCTGAACAATGCGCTTTTGTTCGGCGATGGGAGGAAGAGGAACAAATAAAGAGTTAATGACTTTGCCACTTATATTAGGCTGCGCTCCCCCATATGCTAATTCTAAAATTTTATTTTTTTGAGAAAAGAGGAAATAATTTCTATACTTGTCAAAAAGCAAATTAGAATCCACAATCTTAATATTACCAACGCGCTGATTTAAATAAGCAACATATTTTTGATTATATATGCCCATTTTCCCAGTTGTTGCACCAGACATTGCTATCAGTAAATCCCCACTATGAACGATATATTTTTCTTCATATCCTTCATTTATAAAGACACAAGAAGATAGTGAAATTTCATTGTCTTTGATGTTTGATATTCTAATCAATGGCGTTCCTTTTGCTTTATATTGGTCGCTACTGAATGCAAAGCCATTCTCAAGCATACAAACATCTCCAAGATTACATAAACACCAATTATAGGGTAACTTCCTACTATGCTCGTTATCACAAGTGATTTGTGCCTTGGGATTGATGCGTTTGAGTAGTTCTGATGCCGGCTCATCGCTCGGGTCTTGTGGCACGAGTTTGCCATGGATAGCGAGGTCGAGGATTTTGCCCTTGGCTTGTTTGATTGATGTTTCCAAATTTTCCTTGCCCTGCTCAATTGCATCAATCAAAGTAAACCATCGCTCTATTTCAGCAACAATACGATGCTGTTCAGCAAGTGGAGGAAGAGGTAAAGGGAAAGAAACTATTTTCTCTTTGGATATATTTGGCTGCGCCCCTCCACCACCGATAGACACGAACGTTTCACGATTTGCTAATAAATAATAGAAAAGAAACATTTGATTAATCTTGTAATCAATACATGCACAACAAGCTTGATTAGTAGTTGCTGGGTAAGTTAAGATTCCAACTTTTCCGATAGTGGCTCCATACATTGCAATTAACACACTACCAGAGGGATTTAATCTCACAGAAGTTTCTTCAAGTGCTTTCTCTGTTATTTTTTCAGGAATTTCAGTAATAAGGCCGTCATTCAAATCTCCTGTTTTGAGCCAAGGTATTGTACCCTCATAATATTCTTTTTGCATTCTACTTGGAGTTGCTCCTGACTGCCAGTTTCCAATCTCTCCCAACGTTGTCCACACCCACCCCTTCGACACCTCAAACGGCACATCCTGCTCATAATGGTGCGTATAAGAAGAATTAAGCTGTTATCTGTTTTCTCTGGTATGTAATAAGAGAGAAAGGTATGAGTTCGCCAATAAAGAGGGAAAATACCCACAAACAGTCAAGGGGTGAAAAGGTTCTTTATCCAACTGGCTATCAATAAAAATGCAACTGTAAATGCCACTGTAAATGCCGAAAATGCCACTGTAAGTCTCAGTAATTGATAAAAATATCCCTCTTGATGGTTTCATTTTGAAGATTACAGTGCTAAGGGTTATGTCAGAGCAAGAAAAGTCTGTGAAAGAGAATGTAGATAAGGTAACTGATACTCTCTCGAAAGTATCTAAAAAGGTTACTGATGAGCAGGCAAAGGTATCTGATAGGGTTACTGAAAAACAAACTAAGGTTACTGATAAGCGAGAGATGATAGTAGAAAAAGCAGTGGCTAAAGCATTAGAAATGGTGATAAATTAACGCAAAATCGTATTACCATTTTGCAGCTAATGACAGAAAATCCCTATATAACCAAGATGGAACTTGCTTCTGCTGTTGGTATTAGTGCGACTTCTATTATGCGTAATATCGAATATATGCGTAATAAGTACCAAAAGCCAAAGAAGGGAAGGAAACAAAATAAAAGGGAAGAGCTGTCGTTAATTAAATATAAAACTAAGAGCTGAAAAATTACAACAGTACACCTTTCTCATTGTTTTGTTACAAAGTACACTTTTAGTACGCTTTAAGAAAGAAAAATCCCTTGTAAATCAATAATTTACAAGGGATTTGTGGTACCCAGACCCGCATTTGAAATATTAAATATGGGAACATTAAATTAATTTTATTAAACCTTACAATTAAATATAAATCACTTGTAATCAATAAAATAAAGAAGTGTTACATTTATTCTGATTGAAAATGATAAAAATATATTTAGGATGATTGGGAACAATTTGGGAACAAATTAGTATCTTTGCAATAGAACTAAAAACAACTATTATGAAGGTTACTGCATTCATTCGCAAGACAGCAAAAAAGAACGATACAGATAGTATGGCAACTATCTATTTTCGTTTGCGTGATGGTAAAAAAGATATTAAGGCTGCAAGTGAGTTAGTTATCAATCCGAATCATTGGAGCAGTGAAAAGCAGGGCTACAAGGACAGAGTAGCATTGGTTTCAGAAGAGAACAAATTGCATTTGTCTCAAAGCGTTCAGGATATAATTTCAACGATATCCAAACAATACACGGCAGAAGCTAACAATGAATGGTTGGCTATGATTATTGACAAATATCATCACCCTAATAAATATAAGACAGAAGAAGAGTTGATGCAGGAAAATAAACCTAAACTTTTGGAACTCTTCGCCAAATTTCTTGTTGAACATAAATTATCTGCGGTACGTGTGAAGAACTTTAAGGTTATTCAACGTTCTTTGGCACGGTATGAAATGTATGTTAGAACCATTAAACGTGGATATCATGATTTTATTCTTGATGTTGATGAGGTGACTGCTGACACGTTAAGGGATATGTGGGATTTCTTTGAAAATGAGTATATTTACTATGAGAAATATCCTAAATTGTATGAGACCTTTCCAGAAAAAAGGGTTCCTCTACCAAGAGGTAAGAATACCTTAATAGACCGATTTTCCCGTATAAGAACGTTCTTTATATGGTGCTACGATAAGAAAATCACAACCAATCGCCCATTTGATGAGTTTCCATTAGACGAATGTATCTATGGAACACCGTATTACATTACCTTAGATGAGCGTGACCAAATATTTGATGCAGATTTATCTGAACACCCACAACTTGCTATTCAACGAGATATTTTTATTTTTCAAACTTTGATAGGTTGTAGAGTTAGCGATTTATATCGGCTGACCAAAAGAAACATAGTCAATGAGGCTATAGAATATATCCCTAAAAAGACCAGAGAGGGTAATCCTGTAACCGTTAGAGTACCCTTGAATAGCAAAGCCAAGATAATATTAGCACGCTATGAGGATTATAAAGGAGCTAAACTATTTCCATTCATATCAGAGCAAAAATATAATATTGCCATTAAACGTATTTTTCAAGGAGCTGGTGTAGATCGGATTGTAACGATCTTAGATCCTCTGACACATGAGGAGGTGAAGCGACCGATATATGAAGTAGCAAGTAGTCATTTGGCAAGACGAACATTCATTGGTAATATCTATAAAAAAGTAAAAGACCCTAATCTGGTTTCAGCATTATCAGGACATAAGGAGGGAAGCAAAGCCTTTAGACGTTATAGAGATATCGATGACGAAATGAAGAAAGACTTGGTTAAACTTTTAGACTAAATTCTACGATGAAAGAAAGTTTTAAAGATTTTAAGCGACTAATTAAAGAGTGGCTTGATACACACCCTAAAGAATACGGTTCATTTATTGAGGAAATGAACTGTAAAAACAATGCTGGTTTTCAAAAAGTCTTTATGCTAGTAATAAAGTATGTACCGAAATACAAAGACGAGGTCAAGAAAAGAATGTTCAATGATACAGTAAGGGATTTTTCTTCTTTGGAAAATATGTTAACTAATTCAGACCTTGCGGAACGATTGGTACATGAATTTCATAATACTGACAGGAAATCAATAGTTCCAGCAATGCTCGCATGGTTATATTTTGGTCGTAGCTATGAATGCATGGTAGAACATGGTGAAACCCTAATTCAAAACAATAAAACCAACCGACTACACAAATGGCTGCTTTCTTTAATGGTAAAATATATTATTCACAGAAGTATATCATTGGGGGAAAGAACAAAGGAAGATTGGAAAGAGTTTCAACAATACCAGAAAGCTGTAGAATCTGATGGACTTATCGAATCTGCTTTAGAAGAGGAAGCCCCCATCATTGATAAACCAGCCGTAAATAGTAAAAGGCGTGGCAGACCTAAGGATGAGAGAACTTTAGCAGAACTTCTAAAGCCTGTAGAAAAGAAAGAGTTGCTTTCAAAAATTAGAACTCGGATATTGACCAAACCTACAGAGAAAGATATTGTTTACCTCAAAATAGCTTTGGAAGAAGAAAACTTGCTTAGAGAATGTGATATTGCACCATTCTATAGAGCATTATCTGATCATTATAATATTCGCCTGATAGGGCTTCGAGGTATTCAGAAAGCCTATAAGGAACTTTCTGAAACCATAGGAAAAACAGGAATAAGGTTGATAGATAGAGGAGAAGACCGTACTTCGATAGATGAAATTAAAGCCTTTCTATCAGAATAAAAGTTCGTTTAATTCGCTTAATATTTATATGAATTAAGCGTTTAACAAAATGCTGAAAATCAATTATTTAACGATATAAATTTGCAGTCGTCATCTCAAATGAGGTGACGACTTTTTGTTAGTTAAACCCACCGACAACAGAGAGTCAAACAAGCAGGTGGAATCTAAAAATTATGACCGATATTTTGTCTATCATTAAAGATTCTAATGCACATGTGCGATTAGAAGTATCTGGTGAGGATCTGTTGGCATTTTCCAACAATCTTATTAACCGTGCTAAAGACGAGCTAACAACTATTGTCGAAGAAGCACGTAAGGAACGATTTCTTTCAAAAGAAGAGGTAAAACAACTTTGTGGTGTCTGCGATGCAACCTTATGGCATTGGGGTAAAAAGAACTACCTGAAGCCAATAAAGGTTGGTAACAAAGTCAGATATAAAATGTCTGACGTGCAGAGGATTTTAGGAAACCATACTTCAAACATCTAATATTATGGCACAGGAAAAATTTATCCGTGTTGGCACGACCTTATACAAAATCGTGAACCAACCACGCATCAATGGCGGTTTTGTCAAGAAGCGTATCGTATGGAACAACGAAACGCTACGGCAAGACTATGGCAAGGACTTCATTGCCACTGTACCGAAGTATGATGGTTTCTGTACTGTTCCTAACCATGTGAATTATCAACCAGTTATTGACAAGTTTCTCAATCTCTACGAGCCAATAGGACACCAACCAAAAGAAGGAGAGTTCCCACACATTGAATCTCTGATAAGACACATTTTCGGGGAACAATACGAGTTGGGGATGGACTACTTGCAGTTGCTCTATCTCCAACCCGTGCAGAAACTACCCATCCTCCTAATGGTGTCAGAGGAACGCAATACTGGGAAAAGTACATTCCTCAATTTCCTTAAAGCCGTTTTCCAGAACAATGTAACTTTCAACACTAACGAGGATTTTCGCAGTCAGTTCAATTCGGATTGGGCAGGAAAGCTGCTCATTGTTGTGGACGAGGTATTACTCAACCGCAGGGAAGACAGTGAACGATTGAAAAATCTCAGTACAACGCTTTCCTATAAGGTGGAAGCAAAAGGCAAAGACCGAGATGAAATCTCCTTCTTTGCCAAGTTTGTGCTCTGTTCCAATAACGAGTTACTCCCTGTCATCATTGACGTGGGAGAAACCCGATATTGGGTCAGGAAGATAGAACGTCTTAAAAGCGATGATACCGACTTTCTGCAAAAGCTGAAAGCCGAAATTCCAGCCTTTCTCTATTTCCTACAGCACCGAACGTTGTCCACCCACAAGGAAAGTCGTATGTGGTTTGCTCCCAAACTGACCTTTACTCCAGCCTTGCAGCGCATTATCCGCAGCAACCGCAATAAGATTGAGTTGGAATTGTCCGAACTCTGTTTGGAGATAATGGAGCAGATGGCTGTTACCGAACTTTCATTCTGTATTAATGATATGGTATGCTTGCTGAACAACACAGGATGCAAGGCTGATAAAAGCCAAGTCCGAAGGATTGTACAGGATATTTGGAAACTCTCGCCTGCTCCCAACAGCCTTACCTATCTCACCTATCAGATTGACTACAATAGTTTCAGGAACTATTCGCCCATCAAGAGGACAGGTAGGTACTACACCGTGACCAAAGAACTACTCACAAACATTTAATCATTTATTTTGATGAAATGATAAAAGAAGCATATAAATTCCTGATTGGCAACATCTTGCTCATTCATCCTTTTGCTCATCAGTATAAAGGAATGATGAAAGAAGTATTCTGTACTATCCAAAAGAAAAATACATCAAGTTTCTCTTTTGGTTGGCTCCTTTACGTGAGTTGCGCCTCCCCTTCCCGATTTCACGAAATTGGCAACACTTTTGTCCGCACAAAAGTACAACTTGCTAAACAAAGTCAGGTATGCAATAAAGGAGAAATCTCAGTATTTCGGGAAAATATTAAGAAACGAGATAGGGAAATAACGAAATCATGCAATCGAGATATTGGTACTTCTAAGAAGTATCTTCTACTTCGATAAGCATTGCGATGAAGCAACGATGAGTATATAAGCCTTTTATAATTAGCATATTATGTTTCATTTCATCAAATCATCAATTTTTCATACCATTCAACTTCACTGTAATATGAACATTCAAGAAATCAAAACAATAAAGCTGCAAGATTTTCTTGCAAGTCTGGGACATACGCCTATCAAACAGCAAGGTAATAAGCTATGGTATCTCTCTCCCTTTCGTACTGAACGCCAAGCTTCATTCAAGGTAAATACAGAACTCAACCAATGGTACGACTTCGGTATTGGCAAGGGTGGAAACATCATAGACTTAGCAGAACTGCTCTACAAATCCTCTAATGTGTCGTATCTTATTCGCAAGATAGAGGATAATGTTCCCAATTGTACATCCATATTTTCTACATCATTTGCAGATATTAAGGAGAAACAGCAAACAAACTATTTTGAGAATTTACAAATACTTCCTTTATCTCACCCAGCTTTGATGAGATATCTCTGGGACAGATGTATTGATTTGGAGGTGGCATCTTCTGTATGTAAGGAACTACATTATGACTCCAATGGCAAACATTACTTCGGTATTGGTTTTCCCAATATCGCAGGTGGCTACGAATTACGCAATCCATTCTTCAAGGGCTGCATTGCACCGAAAGATATCAGTCATTTCTATGCCGACGAGCCAAAGAAAGTCTGTTTTCTTTTCGAGGGTTTCATGGACTTCCTGTCACTCATGACACTGAAAAGGAAAGAAAATCCACAGAATACTGGACTAAGGCAACAGGATTATTTGATACTCAATTCTGTAACGAATATTCATAAGGCGATAGAGAGATTATCACGCTATGACAGTGTTCAATGTTTCTTAGACAATGACGATGCAGGAAGAAATGCCTACCTGCAATTATCAAAAAGACTACGAGATTCTGTTACGGATTCATCAACTATATACAATGGTTTCAAGGACTTGAACGAGTATCTGTGTGCTGAATTCAAACGTTCTGAGAAAGCAGAAATCAAGAAAACCAAAGGGATTAAGCGATGATTACAGGAATATGTTCCGCATAATCTATTTTTCGGGGAGCAAGTTTATGTTTTGGGCATACCAAAACCACTTGCTCCACCTCCTATCACTCGGTTTGGAGGATTATCCCGTTGGTCTCCATCAAATCAATAAACGAAACAAGTATGATAAAAACAGAATATAAAAAAGGTGGTCGTCCAACCAAGGGCGTAGCCGAAAAGAAGAAATACCGTATCACGGTGAAACTGAATACGCAGGATTACTATACGCTCAAAGGTAAAGCCAAAAGTGCAGGAGTAACCATGAGTGAGTTTGTAAGAAAAGTTCTTGATAAAGGAAATATCATTGAGCGACTGACCGTAGAGCAAGCAGACTTCATCCGTAAGCTGTGTGGCATGGCAAATAATCTCAATCAGTTGGCACATCGTGCTAATGCGGAAGGATTTCATACCATTGCTCCTTTCCATAAAATCATCATTAGCAAGATTGATGAAATCCTAAATCTGATACGAAGATGATTGCAAAGATAATGAAAGGTTCGGGCTTCAAGGGTGTAATCAATTACATCCTTGACCCGAAGAAAGGAACGGAGCTTATAGACAGTTCCGGAGTGCGGACAGACAGTATTAGTCATATTGTCCAAAGTTTCATCGACCAAACAGAACTTAATCCGCGAGTGGGTAAGGTTGTGGGACATATCTCCCTAAGTTTCTCTGTACAGGATTCTTCCAAACTCAGTAATGAATGGATGGCGCAGATCGCTTGTGAATACATGGAGAAGATGGGAATAAAAGATACGCAGTACATTATCGGTCGCCACTTTGACAAAGAGCACCCTCATGTGCATATAGCTTTCAACCGAATAGATAACAACGGCAAGACCATTTCTGATCGTAACGACAGATTCAGAAGTGAGAAGATTTGTAAGGAACTGACCACCAAATATGGTTTGTATTTCGCCGATGGCAAGGAGAAAGTCAAAGAGTATCGCTTGAAAGAACCTGACAAGACAAAATATGAAATCTATCAGGCATTGAAAGCAGAAATTGCACGGTGCAGGGATTGGACAACTCTCCTTAGTCATTTGGAAAAGCAAGATATTGATGTCCGCTTCAAGTACAAAGGCAACTCACAGGAGGTGCAGGGAATTATCTTTGAAAAGAATGGCTATCATTTCAATGGCTCTAAGGTGGATAGGAATTTCAGCTATTCTAAAATAGACTTTGCCCTGCAACAGAATGACAGGGAACTCAAACAACAGATGCAAGGAACGATAAACCTTATATCTAATGTTGCAGATGCTACGAGCGAAATAGTCAACGAACTCATAGAAGGAGGATTGGATTTGTTTCAAACTCATGGTACTGTCCCTGCGGAGGTTTACAACACACTCGATAAAAAGAAGAAAAAGAAAAAACGTAAAATACATTTATAACTATGGCTGATAATAATACATTTGTCCTCTTTGAGGAAATCAAAAACAAACTGGAGACAATTTACAGGGAGCTAAAGGAGTTGAAAGAAAAGGAGAACGGTTCTGTTTCCCTCCCTGTCCAATCTACACCAGCACAAAGTGATGAGCAGAAAGAACAGGAATTGCTCAATCAGTATGAACAGCGAACAAAAGAAGTGATTAACAAGTATATTGGTGTGCAAGTGCGCATCAAAGACGAGGAGGCTAAATCCATAGACAAATTGGTGGCAAGCGTATTGGCCATGTTGCACGAATGGCAGGAACAGAAAGAGCATCCACAACCGCAAGAACATATCCACAGGCACAGTTTTGACCTCAAGTCCTCGAAAGTCTTTACTTATATGGTAGCAGTATCTGTCCTTTGTTTTGTTTCTTTGGTCGGCAATTACTTCTTGTGGCAAAGCAAACAGCAATACAAGGATGATGCCTTGAAATTCCGTATTATCAGAGTGTGGAGAGGTTGTAGTCCAAAGGAAATCCTATGGCTCAATGAGGTGTTCGATATTCATCGAAACGAAAAGACCATTAAGCTCATTAAGGAAAAAGCAGACGGATACGACTTACAACTAAAATCTAAGGCTGATAGCTTGATGCAGGCAAGATGAAATGAAATCTGTCAAGATAGATTGAATGTACTTCGCTCTATCTAACTTAAATGGCCGCAGGATGTTTCAAAAAGTCTTTGAAAAATTTGTTTGTTTCAAATAGAAATATTAAATTTGCCAAATAAAGACAAATCAATTATTGACAAATATGCTGTTTGCTGATAAATTAAAAGAACTAAGAGAGGGGAAACAGTTACTTCAAAGGCAGTTGGCTTCTGCATTGGAGATAGATACCCCTATGTATAGCCGTATTGAAAGAGGAGAAAGAAAAGCCAAAAGAGAACAAGTCATTTTATTGGCAAAATTACTTGACGCAAACGAAAAGGAACTTCTGCAATTATGGCTCGCAGATAAAGTCTATGATGTTTTAGCAGAAGAAGATTGTGCTGATGGAGTAATTAGTATGGTTGCAGAAAATATACGCGAATATGGAAAATAACATTCAAGATTTTACTAATAAGGTTTTTGAAAACGATTGTTTGAAAGTTATGCCTAATATTCCAGACAAATCTGTTGATATGATTTTGTGCGATTTACCTTATGGTACAACACAAAACAAGTGGGATTCTGTCATTGACTTAAAGAAGCTTTGGCAACAGTATATGCGTATAATAAAGGATAATGGTGCTATTGTTCTGACTGCCCAAGGTCTTTTTACTGCAAAACTCATTTTAAGCAATGAGGATTGGTTTAAATATAAAATAGTATGGATAAAATCCAAATCAACAAATTTCTTAAATGCCAAGAAACAGCCTTTGCGAAAACACGAGGATATTTGTGTGTTTTATAAACAACAACCCACATATAATCCTCAAATGACAAAGGGAGAAAGTTATGATAAGGGCGTCCGCAAGAATCAATATACAGGGAGTTATGGAGATTTCAAACCGCGACACGTTCAAAGTAATGGTATGCGCTATCCAAATGATGTTCTGCTTATGGATGATAATGAATTGCCAATAGAAGACTTTTTGTATGTTAAAACGGCAGAATCAGAAGGAGCTGTATATCATCCAACTCAAAAACCTGTTGAGCTTGGGCGATACTTAATAAGAACATTCTCTAACCCTGGCGATATTATTCTTGATAATGCTTGTGGCAGTGGTAGTTTTTTAGTTGCTGCTGCTATGGAGCATAGAAAGTATATCGGAATTGAGAAAAATCAGAATGTAATGCTACATAAGGTCAAAGAAATAGATTATATACAAGTATGTGCAGATCGCCTTGCAAAGGTTACTGCTAAGCAGCACAATGATAAAATGCAACCTGTCATACAAGGACTTTTTGACAACAAAGTATATACCTCCGCTGCAAAGTAATAGTTATGGCAAAACTTGATGTAAGGAGAAACGAACGAGATTGGGCTGGTCAACTTATTAGTTGGATAAAATCAGCTATTGACAAAAAGACTACTGTTTTTCAAGATGCAACTAATGATACAGGAATAAAAATGAAATCGGGAAGAACTAAATTTCCTGATATTCTTCTTTTCGTTGATAAGACTTCTGGTGTAATATTCAATGGATGGGAATTGAAGTTTCCAGATACTGCCGTTGACGATACCGTTATGTTGGAGAATGCGCTGGAAAAGGCAAATAAGTTACACTCTGATTCCTTTGTTACATGGAACGGTGCAGAAGCTATCATTTGGCATATAGACGATGAAGAATATACACTTGATAGCCTATCAAAGTTAAAAGTCTATCCAAAGGTTTCAACTATCAACAGTCGTGAGGATTTAGCTGATCCTGTAAAGTTTGCACAGCACGAACCATTTTTGAAAGAGCGTACTGAGGAAATTCTGCATGATTTAGATTCTTTGTATCATAATGGAACTTTGAAACCTGCACTTGATATTTCTAAAAATATCATTTCTGCTGTACGAGAAGCATCTACTATCATTATTCCACAATTTCAAGAGGCAATAATTCAGGAGAAAGGTAGTAATCGTGCGTTTAGAGATGAATTTAATAAATGGAAAATTTATGAAAGTTCCACTTTGAAGATTTTAGAATCCTCGTCAAGAAAGAAGGAGCATGTCATACCAGAACAGGTTTTGGCGAAGTTTACTTTCTACAACTTGATAGGCAAGACCATTTTCTATTTGACTCTTTGCGAGAACTTAAGCGGAGAGTTGAAACCAATTGCTCTTGATGATAATAAATCTGCTAAAGATTTATTGAATAGCTATTTTGACAAAGCAAAGAAGATTGATTATCAAGCTATCTTTAGACCGTATTTCACAGATAGTATAGAATATTCTACTTTGGTCGATAAAGCTATTTATGCTCTATTGGAGGTGCTGATCGCTTTTGATTTCAAAGTGTTGCCAACAGAAGTTATTGGGCATATATTGGAAAACCTTGTGCCTGATGATGAGAAGCAGAAGTTTGGACAATATTTTACTAATGAAGTATTGGCAAAACTTGTTGCTTTCCCTGTTGTTAAGACCAATAAAGACGTATTGTTCGACCCAACTTGCGGAACTGGTACTTTTCTAAGTTCTTTTTATGAGATTTTACGAATATTAGGTACAAAGGAGCATAGGAAACTACTAAAGCAGATATGGGGTAATGACGTTTCCCATTTCCCTGCAATTTTATCTGTTATCAACCTATATAAGCAAGATGTGGTTGCAACTGACAATTTTCCTCGTGTTATGCGTAATGACTTTTTTAATTTGGAAGTTGGAGAAAAGGTCGTTTTTCCAGATTCGCACGACCATAATAAGCGTATTGATGTGCCTATACCAATTTTTGATGGCATTGCAAGCAATTTCCCGTTCATACAGCAGGAGGATATTCCCAATGAGAAACTATCAGCTTTCTTTAGAGAGCAATTTCAAAGTGAGCAGCAAGCTTTTTTGAAAGACAAAACATTCAAAATCAATGAGCGATCTGATTATTTTACATACTGTATTTATAACGCTGATAGATTTCTCAAACCTGATGGTTGCTTGTCGGCAATAACATCTAATGCGTGGTTAGGGAAAGAGTATGGGTTCCAATTTAAGAAGTTCTTATTAGACAACTTTCATATACGATATGTTGTAAAGAGCAATGCAGAACATTGGTTTAAGGATTCTCAAGTGTCCACGATTTATTTTGTCTTAGACAAGATACAAAGTAATGAACCAACAAAGTTTATCACACTCAATCGTAAGTTGAGTGAGTTGTTTGTTGCAGAATCTAAGAACGAACAAATACAGCAAATTGAAGATTTTTATAGTGATATAGATAATTGCAGTGATTCTCATAATGGGCTATGGGAGAAGGATAACTTCTTTGCTGACCTGTATAAGCGTAAAGATGGGAGTTTGTCGGTATGCTTGACATCTAAAGAACACTTGTTAGATAGTCTTGAAAGCAAGACTAATTGGGGACAATTTTTCCTTTCCACCAATCTATTTGGCAGCTTTGATAGTTGTCTGACACAATATTATCCCAACATCGTAAAGGTGTTTAGAGGCGAGCGAACGGGTTGGAACCCAATGTTCGTTATCAAAGAAGAAAATGTAAGGACTTCGCACATTGACGAAAAGTATTTGGTCCCGTATGTGAAGTCATCATCAGAGCTTCAACAGATAGAGTTTGATGATAATTATAAGTTTAGGACATTCGTCTGCCAAGATGAGGAAAATGCAATAGACAAAGGAACGAAATCATGGATTGATAAATTTGTGAATGCACCAAACAAGAATGGTAGCCAAACAATATCACAGGCATGTGCAGGACATCGTCCTTATTGGTATTCTCTGAATCCCAAAAGGGCACATATTATCACTGCAATTAATCCATATGAGCGTTTCTTCTTTACCTTTTCCAAAGAGCCATTTGTTATTGATCAACGTTTGATAGCAATGCAGGTACAGGATAGTTATGATGTAGAGTTGATTGCTGCCCTACTGAACTCTGTTATAACATTCCTAATACTTGAAATGCGAGGGACATCGAGAAACTTAGGTGCTTTAGATTTAAATGCCGATTATTTGAAGCAGATATGCTTATTAAATCCTAATTTGTTATCAAAAGAACACTCACAAAAGATAAAAAGAGCATTTGAACCATTAAAACACAGAAAAATCAACAGTGTTTTTGAAGAAGTTAACGATAAAGACCGTATAAAATTCGATCAGACGGTATTTGAGTGCTTTAGATTAGATAAATACATGCTACCAAGCGTATATACAGTTGTAACAAGTGCGGTAACAGATAGAGTAACATTAAAAAACAAATAAATATGAAATTAAAAAGATTATATCTTGAGAATTTTAGAAGTTATAAAGACTTGATTAGTGTAGACTTTGAGAACATAACTACTTTTATCGGTAAAAATGATGCGGGGAAATCAACTATATTAGAGGCGTTAGAGATTTTTTTCAACAATGATATAGTTAAAATTGATAGATCTGATGCCAATGTTTTTTCGAATTCTAAAAAAGTTACAATAGCATGCGATTTTACGGAATTACCAAATGAACTGGTTTTAGATTCAGGTGAGAATACTTCATTGAAAGAGGAATACCTACTAATAGATGAGGATACGATGCGTATTAAAAAGACTTATGATTGTAGCAAGTCCAAACCTTCTGAAGATATATACATTGTAGCTAATCATCCAACAGCAGATGGATTTGAGAATCTTCTCTCTTTGAAAGAAAAGGAACTGCAGAAGATGGTTAAAGAACGCCAATTAAATTGTTCTAAAAAGGGTAATCCTACAATGCGTAAAGCCTTATGGGAATCTGCTGATGATCTTAAAATATCTGAGGTTGAAATATCTTTGACAAAATCTAAAGAAGATGTAAAGGATATTTGGTCTAAGATAGAATCGCATTTACCAACTTATGCACTTTTTCAAAGCGACCGTTCCAGTAGCGATTCTGACGGAGAGGTTCAAAATCCAATGAAAGTAGCTATACAGGAGGCTATTAGTGAAGTTCAAGAGGAGATACAAGAAATTCAAGAAAAGGTGCGTGAAAAGGCAACAGAAATTGCAAATCAAACTCATGAAGCTTTACAAGCTATTGACCCATCATTAGCAAATGAGTTAACACCTACATTTGCAACACCTGCTGTATCTAAGTGGAACAGCCTATTTTCAATAGCGATGGATACAGATGCAGGGATATCGCTTAATAAGCGCGGTAGTGGTGTAAGACGAATGATTTTGGTAGGTTTTTTTAAGGCAGAAGCAGAACGGAAAGCAAAGAAAAGCAATAAAAAGGATATTATCTATGCTATAGAGGAACCTGAAACAGCCCAACACCCTAATAACCAGAAGATTTTAATCAACTCCTTCTTAGAATTATCAGAAACTCCTCATTGTCAGATTATTCTTACAACACATAGCCCAGGGTTAGCTCAAGAATTGCCAACTGATAGTATAAGGTTTGTTAACAAAGATGAGGAAAGCAATGCTCTTGTTCAAAATGGGACAGAGGCAGTAATAGCTGAAGTTGTTAAGACCTTGGGCATATTACCTAACCCTGAGCAAAATATTAAATTAGTTATTTATGTGGAGGGACCTACTGATGTTATAGCTTTAAAATGTTTTTCTCGTTGCTTGCGTGAGAAGTATCCTGATGTAATTAACTTGTCTACTGATAAACGTATTTTGTTAATTCCATCAGGCGGAAGTATTCTTAAATATTGGGTAGATGCTCATTATTTGGAGAATCTCAATTGTCCTTGTATTCATATTTATGATAACGACGTTACAACATATCAAAAGTCAATAGATAAGGTAAATGCACGAAATGATGGATCATGGGGAGTTCTAACAAAGAAGTATGAAATAGAAAATTATCTTCATTATGATGCTATAAAATCAGCATATGATGTAGATGTAGATACTGATGAGGAAAAAGTACCAGAAAGATTTGGCAAAGTTTATGCTATAAAGAAAAAACTGGACAAACCAATGGGGGCAAACAAGTCTAAGCTTTATCTTAGAAAGGCTTTTGATATGATGACATACCAATTATTAATGGAACGAGATACTGAAGGTGAGATTAAAAGTTGGTTTGACAAAATGAAAGCAATAGTGGAAAGACCATAATGCTAATTGGGAACAATTTGGGAACATTTATCAAGCAAGAAAAAGCTAAGTGTTGAGTAATCAACTACTTAGCTTTTTACTTTGTACCCAGACCCGGGATCGAACCGGGATGGATTGCTCCACTGGTGTTTGAGACCAGCGCGTCTACCGATTCCGCCATCTGGGCATGGCTTGTAAAGACGTTTGCAAAGGTAATTCTTTTTTTTGTTCCAGCAAACTTTTTTTGCGAAAACTTGAGATTATTCTAAGTATATCGTAAGGCCACAGAGTCAACCAGCAAGTGCAAAATTATAAAACGTATTTGAAGAATTCACACTTTGGAGTAGAAAAGTTTAATTTTT